>NZ_JBBENW010000009.1:0-93299 GCF_037645885.1 Salinibaculum salinum
GTTTTCTCGTCGGCGTAGAGTGCGTAGATGAGGTTCTGTCCCCAGATGTAGCCGGGAACAGTGTGGTCGTAGAATTTCCCCACGTTGGGGATTTTCTCGCCTGTTTTGTGCGTGAAGGTGTCGTCGATGATGACGACACCTTCATTGGACCAGCGAGTGTCATCGGTTTGTTGGAGAAGCTCAAGTCGCTCTTTGTTCAGTTGATCTTCATCCCAGTCGTACTCGGTAAGAAACTTGTTGAGAGCGCGTTCGCTCTTGGCTGGAAGCACGTGTGTTGAGATGCCGTCCACGGTCTTGTTGCTGGCCGCAACAAGACCGGTGACGTAGGTCTTGGCATGGTGCTTTTGCCGGGTCGAGAAGCACTCTAACTCGTCGATTGGAGCGGTACAAGATAGAAACGACGTGAGATTGGAGCGGTACAAGATAGAAACGACGTGAGTGGGAGCATCCGATCTTCACGTCTCTCTACGCGCTACATCAGCATAAGGTGCGAAGTCAAGTGACTAGACTATAGCACCGCCAATGGCAGCGCGACCGAATAGTTTTGTACTACTCAGTCTTATAGACGCCGCGTGCGTCCGCTACCCGCGTCCGGTCTTCGGCATACACTTCCACGTTGACGACGCCGACACCGCTTCCCTCCCGGATCACGTCAGCCTCCGCGCGGAGGTCACCGGTCCCGGATTCGAGGTAGTTGATACGCATGTCGATTGTTGGGACCGGCTGGTCGACCATCGAGACGAGCGCAGCACCGCCGACAGTGTCTGCGAGTGTGAACGTGACCCCACCGTGAGCCACCACCCGGTCACTATTCCAAGAGAGGTTCTCGTGCATTTCGATGTATCCTTCGGCGTGTCCGTCCTCGGCAGTGGTCACTTCGATACCGAGCAAGTCGGCAAACGGCATGTTCTCGAAGAATTCCTTGACATCCATGCTCGTCCCTCCCGTTTCATAGCCAGACAAATAAATGTTGATGTCCCGACCGTTGTCGGGCTGATTCCGTCACCCGCGGTGGTCGTAGACGCGCTGGACTTTGCCGACTTCCGTCCGTTCGATACCGTCGTGGCGTTCAATAGTCTATTCCATGACGTTGAGGTTCTTCCCCTCTATCTGGTGTGCGAATACCGGTGAATCTGCTTACGAGAATCACGTTAATCGCGGAACTAAGCGCAGATCGGCGGTAGTTGAGCCGACGCTACTGCGATTAGCCACGGTTGAGTAGAGACTGAGCGGACGAAACGCCGGAAATCATCCGTTTTGAATAGTGACATCTATCACGAAGGGCAAGCACGGAACAGATTTCACAGCAATGCGCTCACCTCCCGGCGAAGGAAGCCACGAAACCGCGGGGCCAGACGGGTTCGACGAGGATGAAACGGACGACCCACACAATAAACAACCCGGAGACGACAGCGACGTAGAGTGGACAGTTGACGAGGATATGCGGACAGATTAGGAACAACGATCGGATTTTCGATATCTCACATCCGCAACCGTGGGACAATTCACAGCGACTCTAACAGTAAATAATCCGACAATTGGCCGGTCGCTGGTGAAAATCGAGACACCAGCGGCCGGGTTTTACGCACTCGGCGGAGAGGGTGTGTTCCAGTTCATGAGTGCCTCAACGAGCGCCCAGTCAAGGCCTTCTGCGCGAAGAACACGCCACAACAACGGACTTCAGAGATTCCAACTCTCCGCGACGTGTACTCACTCGGCAGTGACTACCGCCGGCGAGCACACGTTCACGTTGAACTACGTCGAAGACACTGCTGCCAACAAAGATAACTAGTCTCACTTCTGCCCTGTCGAGAACTTCATCCGATCCGACGGGAAGAAACGCTGTTAGGAGAAAATCTCCCTCAAATTAGCTGATCTCGCCACAACGCTATCGTTTCGGGATGCTGCGTCGGCGGACGACGGCTTCGAGAAGACACCGTCATCCGACACCATCCAGCGGTGAGTCAAAGGGTACCGCCAGAAAGTCCCAGCGTTCCTTTCTAACAATATCCAGGAACGGAAATTAATACTGTAATTCCTGATAGGATGAAGTGCCACAGTCAGGATGACGACCGTAGCCAGCACGAAGTCCAGATCACACTCGCAGAGGACGATGATGAGGAATCTCGGTAAGTGCTTGATGTCTCGGTTAACGCCGACTGGGATGAGATAGCCGCTGAAGTTGACGATCAGAACGCGATCACTGGCGACGCGGAGAGATGCAGGTTCAGCGACTCCCATCTCTGATTTGGATGACAGCAGCGGTAAAAGCTCGCAGTAATCACTATTGGACACCGAGGATAACTACATGACGTACTTTTCCTCCCAGGGTCTTTGGCGCGATTCCCATGGAATCTCCCTCTCTATCTTCACCAGTTATCCGTAATTCCAAAGAGTGCAGGTGGTGTTACAGTACGTGTGTACGAGCATATTACCTACTCGGTTGACAACGTTATTGGATATTTGATATTATCTCGACCGGATGTGTACCATGCGTTTAACGAAGAGATGATTGAGGAACTGAACGACGCGCTCGTTCGCATCAAAACGGACAGTGATGTTTACTCGTTCGTCTTGACGGGGGAAGGTGACGGGTTTTGCACTGGCGCTGACGTATCGACGATGCCAGACTAGGCATCCCAATCCAAAGACAAGTACGGCGCGTTTTTAGAGAATGTACAGGACGTCGTTCGGCAAATCCTCTCCTTTGGCAAGCCGAGTGCGGCCGCAGTCAATGGCCCGTCGGTCGGTGCTGGTTGTGACTTCGCACTCGCCTGTGACGTTCGCTACATCTCTCCGGATGCCTACCTCACCGAAGGGTTTGTCGACGTCGGTCTCGTCCCCGGTGACGGCGGTGCCTGGCTTCTCCCGAAACTTATTGGCGAGTCAAAAGCCCGCGAATATCTTCTCACCGGCAAAAAGATAACACCCGACGAGGCGGAGACGCTAGGGCTGGTAAGTGGTGTGACAGACGATGTTGTCGGAGCAGCACGGGAGTTTGCCGAGGAGGTGACGAGAAACCAGCGGTCGCGGTGCAACGGACGAACCCTTTCGTCGGTTCTGGTGCTTCTTTTGAGGATCACTGCGAGCGCGTGATCGATTATCAGTTGGAGTGCGTGAACGACCAGGAACACGAGGAAGCAGTAGCAGCGATGCAAGAGGGCCGCGACCCCGAGTACGATCGATAGCGACTGGCGATTTACGTCTCGACCGGGTCACAGGTCAGCACTGGTCGATCCGTGTTCAGGATGACCGACTGCGAGACGCTCCCGAAGAGAACATTGCCGGCAGGGGAACGTTTTCGGCCCGCGATGCAGATCGTATCAGCATCGATTTTGTCTGCCGTCTCGATAATCGACACCGCTGGGTCGCGGCTGCCTTCTCGGAGTTCAACCGAGACACCGGCGTCCTCGAAAATCTGCTGTGCCCGCCTGAGGGACTCGATTTGGGTGACCGATGCGCCCGCCGGGTTGTCGACAAAATCGTGGAGGAACTAGGCGTTGATGCTGTCGACGTCGAAGAGGTCAAGAATCGTCTCTGCTTGCGTGACTGCACGGTCTACGTTTCGGTCGATTCCCAGTAACACCTCTGACATACAAGAACAATCATCGAGATTTTATAAATAGGTGTCGCCAGCCTGACCAGAGAGCCGGTAGATTCAGTTTAGTCAGGCCTGCAGCGCTTCGGCGAGGAGTTCGGTAAGGTCGACGATTTCGAGGTCGTCCTCGAAGCCGCCGGTTTTGCGGCCGTCCTCGAACATCGTCACACACATCGGGCAGGCGACGACGAACTGCTCGACATCGCTGGCGTCGGTGTCTTCGACCGCCTCGCGAAGGCGTTCCTCGCTGGGTTTGTGGTCTTCGTCGTGGTCCATCCAGAGGCCACCGCCACCGCCGCCACAACAGAATGAGTTGTTGCGGTTGCGTGGCATCTCGACCAGTGTTGCACCGGTCGCGCGCACGAGTTCCCGTGGCGCTTCGTACTCGTCGTTATAACGACCAAGGTGACAGGGGTCGTGATAGGTGACCGTCCGGTCCACGCTTCCCAGGTCGAGTTTGCCGGCGTTGACCAGCCCTTCGACCACTTGGGTGTAGTGAGCCACTTCGATTTCGTCGTTGGCGTTCCAGTAGCCCTCGACGGGGGCTTCGAGCATCGGGTCGTCGGCGAATTCGGCGAAGTCAATCTCCGAGTACTCGTTTTCGATGGTGTTGTAGGAGTGTGGGTCCGTACAGACGATGGTCTCGAACTCGCAGTCTTCGAGCGCGCCGATGAGCGTCGACGCCTGTTCGACGTACAGTAACTCTTCGCCGAGCCGGCGGATATCGTTGCCGTCGTAGACCTCGTCCTCGTAGAGGATACCGTAGTCAACCCCGGCGTGTTCGAAGATGCGAGCGAGTGCGCGTGCCACGTTCCGATTGCGCTCGTCGTAGCTGGGGTAGTCGCCAACGTACCAGAGGTACTCGACTGACTGCTCGCGGGCGTCTGGCACCTCGAACTCTAACTCTTCGGTCCAGTCAGGACGGGAGCGGGCTGAGTCTCCGAATGTGTTGCCCTGTTGCATCAGGTTCTGGAAGACGTCCTGAATGTGGCCGTCCACGTCGCCTTGCTCGACGAGCTGGCGATTCATGTCCGTAAAGTGCGTGAGGTGCTCGATATCGACCGGGCAAGCATCCATGCAGGCCATACAGGAGAGACACGATTCCATCGTCTCCGAAGCGATGACGCTCGTGCCGCCGTCGGCGATGATAGGCATATCCTCGCTGCCGGCGTCGTGCTGTTCGCGATAGTTTTTGAGGTCCAAGATAACGTCACGCGGGTCCAGCGGTCGCCCCGCCTCCTTCGCGGGACAGACCGAGGAACACCGGCCACACTTCGTGCAGGCGTCCTGGTCGAGGAGTTGCTTCCAGGTGAAGTCGTCGACATCTTCGAGTTCCGTATCCGCTGACGGGTCCAGCGGGACGCCGGGGAGGCGACTGCCGGCTTTCTCGTCGCGGGTGACGAGGTTGGCGAACGACGAGAGCATGTGCAGCGGTTTCGCGTAGGGCACCCAGGCGACGAACCAGAGTGCGAGCAGCGAGTGACTCCACCAGACGGCCGGGTAGGCAGCGACGGCCGTCTCTGGGGAGATGCCGACCCCGGCACCGACGGCGGCGAGGAAGTAGCCGACGAAGCTCACCGTCTCGTGGGCGGGGAAGTTCTGGCCGAGGATACGGACCGCCTCGGTGAGGTAGCCGCCGACGCCGAGCAGAAAGAGCGACCAGAGAAACAGGTCGTCTTCGCGGCCAGTGTGTTTCCCCCAGAGTCGCTCCGAGCGGGCGATATAGCGCCGGTAGATAGCGACAGCGATGCCGACGACGAAAAAGAGCCCCATCGCGTCCATCACCAGCGAGTACGAGAGGTAGAAGTCACCGACGAAGAACGACTCGCCGGTCAGCGGGCGGTAGAGGTCCATATCGATGCCCAGGATTGTGGTTCCGATGAGGAGGGTGAGAAAGCCCCAGAGAATCGCGGCGTGCATCAGTCCGGCGACGATGTCGCGGTCGAGTTGCTTCTCGTTAGAGAGGGCCAGCCGCGCACTCGAGCGGATGCGGCCCCCGAGGTTGTCGAGTCGGGCGAACGGGTCGTCTGTGCCCTGCGTATAGCGCGTGACCCGCTGGTAGATACCGACGAGAAACACCAGAATTGCCACGGCTGCCAGATAGTAAAAGACCGCCTTCCCAACGTACCCAATCTGCCAAAATGTTGGCCGAGTAATAGTTTCTGCCGCCATATTAGCTGAACTGCTCTGTGAGTTCGGGGACCACCTCAAACAGGTCGTCGACGATACCGTAGTCCGCGATGTCGAAAATAGGTGCGGAGGGATCGTCGTTGATTGCGATGATTGTATCGGAGCCTTTCATTCCGGCAACGTGCTGGACGGCCCCGGAGATGCCGATTGCGATGTAGACCTCGGGCGTCACGACTTTCCCAGACTGCCCGACCTGGCGGTTCTTTGGGAGCCAGCCGCTGTCGACGAGCGGTCGCGAAGCCGCGAGCGTCGCATCGAGGGTCTCTGCGAGTTCCTCGATGAGGTCGAGGTTCTCTTTTTCGTCTATACCTCGGCCGATGGCGACGATGAACTCGGCTTCGCTGATATCTACGTCACCGCCAGCGACCTCCTCGAAGCCGTTGACAGTCGAGCGGATGGCACTCTCGTCGATGTCTACGTCGGCGGCCTCGACGGTCGCGCTCCCAGCGGCTTCTGTCTGTGGCCACTCAGCCGGCCGGATAGTAATAACGCCGTCGTCGCCCAGCATCTCGACAGTGCCTTCGGTTTTCCCGCCGTAGAACTCGCGAGTGATTGTGAGACCATCATCGTACTCGAAGTCGGTCACATCAGTCGTGAAGGGAACGTCGAGCTCTGTTGCAACTGCCGGGACGTAGTCCATGGCGTTGACCGTCTGTGGGGTTACCAGATACTGGGGTGAGAGTTCTGCGTAAAGTTGCTCGACGGCCTGTGTGTACACGTTGTGATTAAACTCGTCGCCCTCGTCGACAGTGTGAATGGTATCGACGCCCTCGCGGTTGAGCGTGTCAGCGAAGTCGTCGACTGACCCTCCGATGACCGCGACGTGGAGCGACCCACCAGTCTCGTTGGCCAGTTCTCGGCCGGCGCTAATCAGTTCGAAGCTCACGTCCCGTAGTCCACCTCGTCGGTGCTCTGCGACAGTAAGAATGTCACTCATGCTTCGATAACCCCCTTGTCCTGCAGCAGATCACCGAGTCGGCTGGCTGTCTCTTCAGCATCACCTTCGAACAGCGTCGCGTCGCTCTCCGAGACGGGCTCGTACAGTGACTGGAGTGCAAGCGAGTCGTCCAGGTCTGCTGTCTCCAGCCCGTAATCTTCTGGAGAAGTAACGTCGAGTGGTTTCGACTGTGCCTGTCGAATACCCCGGAGACTGGCGTACCGGGGGTCGTTGATTCCGGACTGAATCGAGAGGACAGCGGGCAACTCGATGTCGGTCAGTTCTTCGAGACCACCCTCTAGTTCGCGGTGAACGGACGCCGACTGGAAATCGTCTGCGATATCGAGCGTGTTGACGACGGCAGCCCACTCGTAGTCGATAGACCTGGCGAGCGCGACGCCAGTCGCACCGAAGGCGTCGTCGCCGCTCTGGACGCCGGTCAGAACCAGATCTGGCTGTTCCGATTCGACGACGGCGGCCAGCAGACGGGATTTGAGACCTGAGCCGAGGATGTCTCGCTCGGCAAGAGTATCGTCCCACATACGAATAGCTCGGTCCGCGCCCTTCGCGAGCGCCTGCCGGATGGTCTCCTCGGCACGTTCTGGTCCGATGGTAACCGTGACCACTTCTACGTCGTCGTGCTCTTCGCTTATCTGGACTGCTTCTTCGACTGCATAGTCGTCCCACTCGTTAAACTCGTATGTGAGATACTGGGATGGGACAGACTGCTCGTCGATTTCGAATTCGTCGTCGACGGCAGCCACCTCTTTGACTGCGACTAAGATTTTCATGTGCTGGTGTCTTGGTTGGGAGAGTCTTTTATTAAATGTGTCGTTCATTTGGCCCGGATACTCCGTTCTGAGAAATATATCGCCACTGATAGGAGACTCTCGGCAAGCGAGACGGCGCAGTCTCCGTTCGTTCTCGGTAACTGACTCAAATGCTTGGTGTGCTCGTCGGTCTGTCGTTCGTGCGGGTCGTATAGTTGCTCAATCACACACCAAGCTATAACGGTCACAAACAGCGTAGTGGAGATACGAAACGATGTTAGTTGAAAATACGATAGCGGTGATTAGCGGTGGAGCATCGGGGATTGGAAAAGCGACAGTGGAGAGATACGCTGAAAACGGTGCCAACGTGGTCGTCGCAGACATCGACGAAGAGGGTGGACGTGAGACAGTCCGAGAAATTGGCGAAAGGGACGGCGAAGCGACCTTCGTTCAGACCGACGTCACACAGCCCGATGACGTGCAACGAATGATAGAGACAGCAGTCGAGGAATATGGCGGTATCGACGTCCTGTTCAACAACGCGGGTATCGAAGGGCCGTTGGCCGAGGTCGCAAACTACGACGAGGACGCATTCGAACGCGTCATCGCTGTCAATCTGAAGGGGGTCTTTCTCGGTATCAAATACGGCGTCCAGGCGATGCTGACAGACGGCGGCGGAACAATTATTAACACGTCGTCCATCGCGTCCGAATCCGGTATCCTCGGGCGAAGCGCCTACACCGCCTCGAAAGCGGGGATAAATGGACTGACACGGGTGGCAGCAGTCGAATACGCTGAAGACGACATCCGGGTCAACGCTGTTCTCCCTGGCTTTGTTAGAACACCAATGCAGCAACGGTCTGCCGACCAGCAATCGACTGAGAGACTCGACCGATACAAGCTCTCAGAGGCAATGGAAGGCATAGAGCGTCCGGGAGACATTGCGGACGCCGTGCTCTTTTTGGGGTCGGACCTCGCCTCCCGAATCACGGGTATCACTCTCCCGGTGGACGGTGGTTTCCTTCAGCAGCCGTAAGGGGGAAGAATAGCAGACCACTCTGTCTGCTGGCCAGCCGTCTTTTTTATCAGTCAGTACCTGGACAAAAAGAGTTATACTCAAATAGCCTGAATCCACCAGTAGACTAATGTCAGGCGTCCCGACAGTGCCCAATATAGAGGCATACACGTTTTACGAGAAGGAATGGGGGAGCTACGAGGAACTGGTCGAGTCGTTCGAACACGAGGTACCAGAGCGGTTCAATCTCGCCACGTACCTGTGTGACCGCTGGGCTGAAGACAAAAGCAAGGTTGCGCTCTTTGGCGACGGGGATGGACTCGAGCCGGAGACGTACACCTACTGGCAGTTGCGCAATATCACGAACAAGCTGGCGAACTATCTCCGCCAGCGGGGAGTTGAAAAAGGGGACCGCGTCGGAATATACATCCCCCAGAAGCCGGAGACAGCGATGGCTCACCTCGCCGCCTGGAAACTCGGAGCTATCTCGGTGCCGTTGAGTCCCCTCTTCGGAACCGAAGGTCTGGAATACCGGCTCGACGATAGCAGTGCGAAAGCCTGTATCGTTGACCAGGAGAAACTCGACACATTACGGGCGGTCAAAGAGGACCTCGACGACCTCGAAACGATTCTCACGGTCGACGAGGACGACCCAGAAGCCGACGAACGCGATTTCTGGAACGTTCTGGAGACCGTCTCACGGGAGTTCGAGACTGTCAAAACCGATGCCGAAGATGCTGCGACAATCTTGTATACGAGTGGCACGACCGGCGACCCGAAAGGGGTCGTTCACGCCCATCGCTTCTTGCTCGGCTCTCTCCCCAATTTTCTGGCCGGATACTGTAATCTCGAACTCCACGACTCAGATGTCTTCTGGACGCCGGCCGATTGGGCCTGGATTGCAGGACTGTTTGTCACGATGGCACCGACGCTCTATCACGGAAAGCCGCTCCTCGCGTACCACAGGAACGGTCCGTTCGATGCTGTGGAGACCTTTGAACTCATCGAGCAGTACGGAATCTCGGCTTCCTTCCTCCCGCCGACGGCACTCCGAATGATGATGCAGGAGACTGACGAAGCCAGAAACTACGACCTCTCCAGTCTGCGGAGTATCTCATCGGGCGGTGAGTCACTCGGTTCAGACGTCAGTGAGTGGGCTGAAGACGTCTTTGAAGGAGCTGTCGTCCAGGAGGTGTACGGACAGACCGAATCGATGTACATCGCCCAGGAGGTTCAGAAGTTGTTCCCGAGACGCGAGGAGTCGATGGGCAAACCTGGAATCGGTCGTGATGAGGTCGCACTGATGGACCTCGAAACTGGCGAACCGACAGTTGGAATTGACGAAGTCGGTGAGATTGCAATTAAGTACCAGAACGACCCGATTGTGTTCAAAGAGTACTGGCAGGAACCAGAAAAAACGGCCGAAGTCCGGAACGACGGCTGGCACTACACGGGCGATACGGGCAAGCGGGACGCCGATGGCTACTACTACTTCGTGGGTCGGAAAGACGATGTGATTATCTCCGCCGGCCACCGCATCGGACCCGACGAACTGGAGAACACCATCGCTTCCCACGACGCGGTCGTCAACGTCGGCATCATCGGCGTACCGGACCAGGAGCGCGGCAAAATTCCGAAAGCGTACGTCGAACTGGCGCAGGGATACGACTCCTCGGACGCACTTGCAGAAGAACTCCAGCAATATACGAAAGATCGGCTCGCGAAACACGAGTACCCGCGGGAAATAGAATTCGTCGACTCCCTTCCACTGACGGTGACGGGGAAAGTCCGACGGACGGAACTGCGTGACCGGGAAGATATAGAGTAGTCCATTACTGTTTGAAATTGTCTCCAGCTACATCGATAGCGATAGTTTTGCCTAGTCCGCAATTCCTGCTGGCAAAAACACTTATAAGCGTGACTGCTGTTGAAGATAATGAACTATAATGATGGACGGAGGCGGCCAGACAGAGAGTTCGGACTCGAATCTACAGACGAACAGGCGGACGTTCTTGCGTGCAACTGGTGGTGGGGGTGCTGCCATGTTACTGGCTGGCTGTAGCAACAATAGCAGCGGGGCAGATTCGGAGGTAATCAAACTCGGTGTGCTGGCTCCTTCGCCGGACAACAACGCGTCGGGCGAGGCAATGGCCGGAGCGGTCAACGTGATGGCGGCACAACTTAACGAGGATGGCGGGCTGCTGGGTACTGATGTCGACGTTGTCGTAAAGGATACGGAATTCACACCGAGCGTCACACGGCAAGCGTACCGCGAATTGATTCTCCAGGAAAACGTGGATGCAACGTTCGGTGTGTTCAGCAGTGAGAGCCACCTTGCTATCATCGACGAAATCGCCGAGCAACAAACTGTCCACATCGCCGGTGGAACAGGGACAACACAGTTGAACCAGCGCGTGCTGGACGACTACGAGTCTTACAAATACTGGTTCCGGAATCTCCAGAATGGAGAGCAACAAGGTTTGAATCAGGGGAGATTCGCCCAGGAGCGGTTCCCCGAGATGGGTTGGGAAGATATCGCGCTCCTGGTCGAAGATATTGAAGGCTACAAATCGTACGCTAGTGGCTTTCGCGAGAATCTTCCTGACGAAGTGACGATACAGATGGACGAGAATTTCAGTGCTGGGACCGAAGACTATAGACCCCTCCTCCGCGAGGCCGAAAACCAAGATGTCGATGCAGTCTGGATATACGCTTCAGTCACCGGTGCGGCCGCAGTCAACCAGTGGTCTCGAGACCAATTTGATTTCGGTCTCGGTGGTGTTCTCGTTGCTGCATCAAATCCGAACTTCTACCGGAATGTCGACGGCGCTCGCTACACTGCGACAGCAATCGTAGGGGGAACACCGGCGTATCGGCCTACCGATGTGACGACGGAATTTATTGACGCCTACCGAGAGAACTTCGATAAACTCCCTCCAGACTACCCAGCGTATACGACGTACGACGCGGTAAAGGCCTGGGTTACTGCAGTCCAAGAAACTGAGACGACAGACGAAGATGACGTTATCCCGGCGCTCGAGGAGCAAAGCTACACTGGAACAATGGGCACTGTCGAGTACTATCCACCAGATCACGAGTGGGCTCACGACGTACGGTATGGCGAGGGGTACGTCGTCCCTCCGGTTGTACAGTGGATGGAAGGTGAAGGAGACGGCGAGCAAGTCCTACTCTGGCCCGAGTCAGATTCGTCGGGGGACTACCAACAACCAGACTGGGTATCGTAAGTACGCACACAGCAACTTCGAATAAAAAAGCACCCGGTCAAAACGGACTACTCCAACAGTAGCAATTCCGGTTTTTCGAGGTACTTCTCAACGGTGTTCAGGAACTGCTGGGCTGTCGCGCCGTCCAGTACGCGGTGGTCGAACGACATTGAGAGGTTCATTACGTGTCGGGGGACGATTTCACCATCGACCACGCGAGGCTTTTCAGTAATTTCCCCCATGGCGAGAATTGCGACTTCGGGGTAGTTGATAATCGGTGTCCCGTGTTGCCCCCCGTAGGGGCCGATGTTCGTCACGGTAAACGTGCTATCTTGCATCTCTCCGCGGCTGATAGAGCCGTCGCGTGCACGCTGGACCACCTCCTCGACGCCCGACGCGATTCCGAGAAGCCCCTTCTCGTCGACGTTTTTGACGACCGGCACGCGGAGTCCGTCCTCGGCTTCGGTCGCGATGCCGACGTTGTAGTAGTTCTTCAGGACGATCTCCTCAGCATCGCTGTCGAGCGTCGCATTCACGTACGGATACTCCTGTAACGCCTTTCCCACGGCCATGATGACGAACGCGAGATACGTGAGGTTGACATCGTGTTCGGCAGCTGCCTCACCTAATTCCTCTCTCACCTCGACCAGTTCAGTCACGTCCGCTTCGTCGACCGTCGAGACGTGTGGAATTGTGAACTTCGAGCGCTCCATCTGCTCGCCGATAGTCCGGCGGACACCCCGGTAGGGAACGCGCTCCTCGACTGTTGCCGAGACCGGTTCTGCGTCTGCGACTGTGTCGACCTCGGCTCCGACCGCATCCGACTGTGTCGTGTCGCCCTCGGCGAACGCTTGGACGGCATCAGCGGTGACGAACGCTTCGCCCTCGCGCTGTGTCACTGCAGGCACGTCGTCGATGTTCACCCCGAGGTCGTGGGCGACACGTCGCGTTGCCGGCGTCGCCAACGTCTTGTCGCGACCCGCTGCCTGTCGTTGTTCGACCGAGCCACTGGATTTCTGGCTTACGGCCTGTCTCCGACCACCAGTCTTGCTGGCTGAACTATCTGAGGGCTGTTCCTGCGTTTGTTCGGCGGTCGCACCAGTGGGTAACTGACCCGGAACACGGTCGTCTGTGGCACCGATAGCCGTCTTCACATCGGTCTCTGTGACGCGGCCACCAGTCCCAGACCCTTCTAGACGCTCGATGTCAACCCCGTGTTCTCTGGCCAATCGACGGACGCTCGGTGATGCGAACGACCGCTGTCCCGTTCCAGTTGTTTGCAGCGTCGCAACATCACTCGGGGTCGTGTCTGCTACGTCGCTCGCAGTCTTTTCGGCGGCAGGCTGCTGGTTGCGGGCTGTGTCACCATCCGAGTCTGCTGCTGGTTTGTCCGCCGGTTCCGCCGCTGGTGTCTCATCTGTGACGGCTTCACCGTTGCTCACGTCGAAGACGACGAACGTCTCCCCGACGGGAATGGTGTCCCCCTCCTCGTACAGAAGTTCCGAAATCGTGCCGTCGACCGGTGATGGGATGTCGACGACCGCTTTGTCTGTCTCAACTTCTGCGAGTAACTGGTCTTCTTCGACCTGCTCGCCTTCGGTGACGTACCACTCTAGGAGGTCACCTTCGGCGACACCCTCGCCGACGTCCGGAAACTCGTATTCGCGTTTTGTCATGGGAAATTCACTACCTCCTCGACGGCGTCAGTGATTCGTGCCGCGTTCACGAGATAGTAGTCCTCTAGTTCTGGCAGCGGGTAGGGCACGTCCCACCCCGTCACGCGTTCTATCGGCGCTTCTAGGTGCAACAGCGCGTTCTCCTGAATCGTCGAGACGACTTCACCAGCTAGTCCGCCCGTCTGGTGGGCTTCGTGGACCACGACCGCCCGACCGGTCTTCTTGACGGACTCGATGATTGTCTCACGGTCCATCGGGGCCAGCGAACGGAGATCGACGACTTCCATGTCAACGTCGCCTTCGAGAGTCTCCGCGACGTGGCTGACGGGTTTCGTCATCGCGCCCCACGTAAAGACCGAGACGTCGGAGCCCTCCCGTCGGACTGCCGCATCGCCAAGCGGTATCTCGTAGGTGCCGGTCGGGACCTCCTCGCGGAACGACCGGTAGATTTTCTTGGGCTCCAGAAACAGCACGGGGTCCGGTTCCCGGATGGCCGAGATGAGCAACCCTTTGGTATCGTATGGCGTACTTGGGACGACGACCTTGAGTCCGGGGTAGTGGGTAAACAGGGCTTCCGTCGACTCCGAGTGACTTTCAGGCGAGTGAATCCCACCACCGTACGGGGCTCGGACGACAATATTCGGCACGAATCGACCGCGAGTCCGCGAGCGGAAGCGCGCTGCGTGGCTGAGTAGTTGGTCGACGGCCGGGTAAATGAACCCCATGAACTGGATTTCAGCCACCGGTCGGACGCCGAGGAAACTCATGCCGATTGCGGTGCCGACAATCCCACTCTCCGCGAGCGGTGTGTCTATGACCCGCTGCTCGCCGAACTCGTCGTAGAGGCCCTCTGTCGCGCGGAAGACTCCCTCGTTCTGACCGACATCTTCGCCCATGACGACGACCTTCTCGTCGCTTTCCATCTCGTCGTGGAGCGCCTGGCTGACAGATTCGACCAGTGTCAGTCGTTCCGTTTCCGTCTCTGTGGTTGTCTCGCTCATGTTAGAACCCCCACTCCACGCTGAAGGCGTCGTCGCCGTACTCTTCGCGGAGTGCGGATAGCTCTTCGTACTGCCGTTGCAGTTCCGGCGTCATCTCGTGGTAGACGTTCTCGAACATCGTTTTCGGATCCTGGTGTCTCGCTTCTGCCTCCTCGACGGCGGTGTCGACCTCCGCCTCGACTCTCTCTTCGATGTCCGTTTTCGACTGTTCGTCCAGCCGATCCGTCTCCTCGAGGAACGTCTCTAGCCTGGCGATCGGGTCCTTTTGCTCCCAGCGTTCGAGTTCCTCCTCGCTGCGGTACTTCGACGGGTCGTCAGAGGTGCTGTGACCGCCGAGTCGATAGAGGAACATCTCGATGAGCGACTGTCGACTCTCCCCCTCGTCTGGGGACTTCGCACGCCGAAGTGCCTCTTTGGTTACTGTGTACACCGCCAGTGGGTCCATCCCGTCGACATAGACGCCGTCGAAGCCGTAGGCAGTGGCCTTTTGTGCGATAGTCGCGCTCCCTGTCTGTCGCTCGATGGGCACGGAAATCGCGTACTGATTGTTGTCGCAGACGAAGACGTTCGGCGTATCGAACGACCCGGCGAAGTTGAGCGCCTCGTGGAAGTCTCCCTCTGAGGTCGCACCATCTCCGAAGTGAGCCAGAAACGCCCGGTCGTCCATATCCAGAATCTGCGAGGCCATGCCGAGTCCAGCAGCGTGGGGGAGGTGTGTCGCGATCGGTGTTGGGATAGTGAGCGTGTTGAGCTCTTCAGGGAGCTCGTGGCCCGGTTCTTTCCCCATCCAGTAGAGAAACATGTACTTCGGGTCAAGCCCGCGTGTGAGCATCGAACCGAACTCCCGGTAACACGGTATGAGCCAATCTTCATCCGCCAGTGCGTACGCGGTCGCACAGTTCGCTTCCTGTCCGTACCCCGAGGCCATCGTCCCGGAGCGACCCTGCCGCTGGAGACTCACACCACGCTGGTCGACTGCGCGCGTTAGTTTCATGTAGTAGTAGAGTTCGACGAACTCCTCGTCAGTCAGGTCGGGCAGGAGGTCCTCGTCGACTACGTCGCCATCGTCGTCGAGCACCTGAATCTTGTTCGGTGGCTCGTCTGGTGCTTGATATTGAAATATCTCTCTCTTGAGCGTCATTATCTGTCTATCTCGTGTTTCTCGAAGACACCTCATATATGTTTGTACTAGTCCGACGCTCGAGTCATTGTGTTGCTCGTGCTGTTGGCTGTACGCCCGTAACAGTATTCGTCGTCTCCAGGCGGCGAATCTCGTCATAGCTGTTCAGCCGCCGGTAGCAACAGGGGAGTGGTGACCGGACCAGGGGCAAGTATAATAATCACGTGGTGCCCTGTGACTAGATAGCGGGACGCAAAAAACAGATGCTCATATCAGACGTAATCATCCGATATCTCGTCGAAGAGGAAGTTGAGACGCTATTTTCACTCATGGCCGAGGACGTCATGGGAATCACCGCGACGGCACAGGAGGAGTGGAGTGACGACCTCAGCGTCGTTGAAACGCGCCACGAGCAGATGGCGATGGCGATGGCGGACGGGTACGCCAGAAGCACCGACGATATCGGTGTCTGTGTTGTCGGTCGCGGCCCGGCAATCGCTCAAACTGGGACTGCACTCGGAACGGCGAACGTTAACGGGTCTCAGCTGCTGGTTATCACAGGCGAGACACCGATGTCGTCGCTCGGCGGCCTCAAATACTTCGAGCAAGAGACGTTCCTCGGCCCACTTACGGAAGACGTCATGTCGGTCCGTGACGAAGAAGCGCTGCTCCCAACGTTCAGAGACGCCTTTCGACGACTTCGTCGCGAACGCGGGCCAATTGTCGTCCAGGTACCGTGGGACCTGATGGATTCCGAAACAGACCTCTCGGTAGAGTGGGAAACCGACAACTTCGGCACCGAAGCGATCGATCCGAATGCCGCACGTGCTCATCCAAACGAAGCGAGCGTGCGTGAAGCGGTCGATTTGTACCTCGACTCGGACGCGACCGTTCCACCGCTGATTCTGGCAGGGAGGGGTGCCGTCGAGTCAGACGCCAAGGAGGCAATCGAGGACCTCGCCGAACGAACGAGCGCGCTACTGGCGACGACGCTGCAGGCGCAGGGCTACTTTTCGAACCACCCCTTCTCACTCGGGTTTCCGGGAACGTTTGGCTCGAACATCGCCAACGAATCCATCACGCAGAGCGATTTCGTCCTCGCGGTCGGTTGCAGCCTGAACAACCACACGACTGATATGGGTCGGCTCGTCGACGAAGCGACGGTCGTTCATATAAATAACGACCCCGCACACATCGAGCGGGATACGCCCGTTGACCTCGGTATCGTCGGCGATGCCCGCGAAACTGTCGCGGAGATGGAGCGCGAACTCGCCGACCTGGATATGGACTTCTCCGGAAAGTTCTGGACAGAGAGTACCGAGCGTCGGATTGCTGATGCGTCACCATGGGACGATACAGAGTTTGTGGACGAGCCCGGACGGATGGACCCGCGTGAACTGATGGACGTACTCGACGCCGTGTTGCCCGAAGACCGGCTCGTCATCACTGACGCTGGACACTTCCTCAACTGGGCTATCGATGGGATCACGATTCCCCATCCCGACGACTACATGTGGACGCTCGATTTTGGTGCAATCGGCGTCGGCTTCCCGATGGGTATCGGTGCGGCCTGGCAGGAAGACGAGCGCACGCCGGTCACGTTCGTGGGCGATGCTGGCTTCCTGATGTCGTTGCAGACGCTAGATACGATGGCTCGATACGACATTCCATCTATCGTGGTCGTCGTCAACGACGACGCACTGGGGTCCGAGTACCAGCAGCTCAAAAACCGTGGTATCTCACCCGACGCTGCCGTCGCAGAGGCACCGAATCTGGCAGCACTCGCTCGCGACTTCGGGGTCGAAGCACACACCGTCGAATCGGCTGATGACCTCGGCGAACTCGACGAGACATTGTCGACCCGACCGACTGGACCGGTCGTTCTCGACTGCAAGGTCGACCGAGACGTCAAACATCGGTTCTACGACTCTGACCACATGAATTGAAACGGTCGGAGCCTTCGAACTCAGTGGTGCGAGGGCGAGAGTAGGTCGTCGTCGACAGTCTGGTCGTACACGTCCGGATTGAGCAGGTTATTCGGCACGTCACCGTCGAGACAACTCCGTATCGAATCGCTTACGAGATTTCCCTGTTCGGTCATCGACTCGATGAGGACTCCCGAGATGTGTGGCGTCATCAGACAGTCCTCCAGTTCGAGCAGCGGGTTCCCCTCGACGCTGGGTTCGTCCTCGAACACGTCGATGGCCGCGCCGGCAATCCACTCTTCCTCGATGGCTTCAGCTAGTTCTGCGTCGGAGTAGAGGCCGCCCCGAGTTGTGTTGATTAGGTACGCACTCTCTTTCATCTGCTGGAACTGCTCGGTCCCGAGCATTCCCCTCGTTTCGTCGGTTAGCGGGCAGTGCATTGAGACGAAATCCGATTCTCCGAGCAGCGTATCGAGCTCGACGAGCTCGACGCCGAGTTCCTCCGCACGCTCTTCCGGGAGATACGGGTCGTACGTGATGATGTCCACGTCGAAGGGCTGAATCAGTTCGACCACCTTCGAGCCGATCATTCCCATTCCGATTGTTCCGAGTGTCTTCTCGTAGAGGGTGTGACCCATCTTCGGAATGCGATTCTCGAATCCGCGCTCGCGTATGTGGTTGTCGTACTCCATGGAGTTGCTCGCACAGACTATTACCATTCCAAGTGTCGACTGTGCGACGGCACGACGAACAGGCTGGGGTGCGTTCGTCACGGCGACGCCGTGTTCAGTACACGCTTCGATGTCGATGTGGTCGAGTCCAGCCCCGAACGCGGAGACGACTTTCAACTCGTCCAGTCCTTCGAGCGTTTCTTCGGTGACGTGTTGCTGAATCGCGATTACCGCGGCCGCACCGGGCAGGTCCTCCGGCCGAAGTTCGTCGTGATTCTGTGTCGTGAGGAACGTCACGTCGATGTCGTCTGCCTCGTAGAGGCTGTCGAGTCCCATGTCGTAATCTCGCTCCGGTACTCGCAGGTCGTTGGATACGTAAACGGTTGTCATAGTCGTTCTGTGTCAGCAATTACGTCACCAGGTTAAAATGATTTCGCCCGGATCGACTGCTGGCATACCACGTTTCTCTCCCGGTACCGCTCGGATGTCAGTACCTCGGTTATCTGTGGTAAACACTTCTGCTGCTGACTCCCCGTCACATTTATTGCCTCTCGGCTCACCGCTTAATAGTACGAAAATGAAACACATGACAGGCGTTCCCAGAGCGCACAATAACGCTGTGACGGGTATCGATATCGTGCGAGGTGAGAAACGGTGAGTGATGCTGCTGCTGAGTCGACAGGTCCGACGCAGTCGACCACTGGGACGGCCGAGTCAGAAGACGCGATGCTCGTCGTCGACGGACTCACCAAACGGTTTGGTGGACTCACTGCTGTCGACGACCTTTCCTTCTCGATAGAAAAGGGGGAGATAGTCGGTTTTATTGGCCCGAACGGGGCCGGGAAATCGACGACGTTCAACTGCGTCACCGGAACGTTTCCCCCGACTTCTGGAACGGTGTTCTACGAGGGCGAAGATATCACTGGCATTACAGCACACAAACTGGTCAAGCGCGGTATCGCCCGCACGTTTCAGGAGTTCCGACCGCTCGAAGACCGGAACGTCGTCCAGAACGTCGCGCTCGCGCTTATGCCGGGCCGCCTCCTCTCGTTGCACGGGCTGCGTGGCGAAACCCTCGACGAGGCGACAGCGTTGTGTGAACGTGTCGGTCTTGGGGACCGGTTAGAGCAGATGCCGGACGAACTCCCACACGCCGGACTTCTCCGTCTGGAACTGGCCCGTGCGCTCGCGACGGACCCAAATCTCCTTCTCATCGACGAACCGTTCGCCGGACTTACAGAACTCGAAGTGCAAAAAATCTCGGACCTGTTGCTCGAAGAGCGGGACAAGGGACTGACTATGATTGTCGTCGACCACAACATGCGGGGATTACTCTCTCTCATTGATCGTGCTATCGTCATCAACTTTGGCAGTCTACTGGCTGAGGGAACTCCTGAAGAAATCCGTGAGAACGAAGAGGTTCAAGAGGCATATCTCGGAGGTGAGCTATGAGCCTCGATGCAGAATCCGGGGGCCAGACAGCGGGCTCGGATGCGGGCGAAGCAATCCTGTCCTGTGAGGGCCTTTCGGTCTCCTATGGGAAAATCACCGCACTCAAAGGTGTCGACATCTCGGTCGAGGAGGGTGAGATTGTCGGTGTCATCGGGCCAAACGGGGCGGGTAAGACCACTCTCTCGGAGACTGTCACGGGATTACTCGACTATACGGGGTCTGTTCGCTACGATGGGATGGAAGTATCCGACTACACGGCACCGGACCTCGTTGAGAAGGGTATCATCCACTGTACCGAGTCACGAGACCTCTTCGGTCACATGTCCGTCGACAACAACCTTCGACTCGGTGCGTACCGGAACAAGGCGGACACTGCCGACAGACTCTCGTTCGTCTACGACCTGTTTCCGGCGCTCGAAGACCGGAAAAAACAGAAAGCCCGGACGATGAGCGGTGGTGAACAGCAGATGCTCGCTATCGGACGTTCCCTGATGGGGAACCCTGATTTTCTGGTCCTGGACGAACCCACACTCGGTCTCGCACCGGTCATCCTCGAGAACATCAGCGAGGGTATCGACCGCCTGCAAGAACAGGGTTTGACGATGCTGCTGTGCGAACAGAACGTCCAGTTCACAATACGACACGCAGACCGCATCTACCTCATAGAAAACGGTGAGGTGGTTCGCGAAGGGTCACCCGACACGCTCCGTGACGACGAGTACATTCGAGAAGCCTATCTCGGCGCATAACCTGTATTTTCTTCCGGCCGCACTTCTGTGTCAAGTCTGCTCGCAACGTGTTCTTGTACTCGGTAGACGAGTGCTGATTCGAAACCTGCCTCGGCGAGTGCCTGCAGTCTCACTGTAACTATCTTGTTGCATACTGGTCTCTGGATGAGTTGAACGTCCGAATCCCCAGACACAGGTACATTCGGCATTTACGAATATTTTGTACAGATACGCAATCGTATCTCCGGCAAAGTAGGACGTTTCCTTGACCTCAGGCCCCTATTATTACAGCTATACGATTGTAATGGTTAGCTAACTCTGGGGAGTTACGGCGTAACTGGTTCGATAGGGCGACTTTTCAGTTTCTGTGATGGGTGTTGACACGATTCAGAGAGCGCGAAGTATAGACTGTTTTTTTCCATTTGGTACCATAGTTCGTACCGGGGCCATCATTGTGAATCTCACGCACGAATTTGTCTGTATATCCGAACGTGGCACACTGAAATTACGCCGGTGACTCCGGATATATGTACAAACCTCCACTGAAGGTCGGTTACAGGCTCGTTACGTGGCATTCGGTGATGCCGACTATATAGATCGACCGTCGTTGACGGCGTGGGGTCGTCGCGTGGCGCTATTTCTGGCCAGAACGATTTATTTTAGTATCTCTTCGACTGTGACTATTCTTCGTAATCCACTGATACGAGGTGGTAGTAACCGGTGAACGATTCGAACTCGGGGTTTGGAATAACCGAATGAATTATGTGGGTTGGTACCAATGCGTATCACATGAACGAAACAGTCCCGGTTCAGACGACACAAAAATCGTTCGAGGTCGTCGACGAGTTAATCGAGCAACACGAGGCGACACTCGACGAACTGACGACCGCATTAGAGATGCCGAAGGGGACACTTCACGGTCATCTGAAGACACTCGTTGACCTCGGGTTCGTGAACAACGACAGGGGCACTTATCGACTCACACTGCAGTTCTTACAGTACGGCGCTCGGATTCGAAACAACAACCAACTCTATCAGGTAGCGAGAACGGAGCTGAACCAGCTTTCGCAAGACACTGGCGAACACGCGACGCTCATCATCGAAGAGGGCGGTCGGGGTGTCATTTATAGCATTGTCGAGGGAGACCACCCGACGAAACTAATTACGAGTGCCGGGGTCCGAACGTACATGCACACTAATAGTTGCGGGAAAGCCATGCTCGCGGAGATGAGTCGGGAACAGATCGAACAAATTATCGAGGAACACGGACTACCAGAGCAGACGAACGAAACCATCACCGACCGGGACGCGCTGTTCGAGGAACTTGACCGAATCAGGGAACGGGGCTACGCGACCAATCAGAGCGAGGCGCTCAAAGGGATGAAGGCAGTGGGCGCAGCACTGAAGGACATCAATGACGAGGTCATAGGTGCAGTCTCGGTGTTTGGCCCGACTAGACGACTCGACAATACCCGGCTCACCGCAGAACTCCCACACCGGGTGCAAGAAGCTGCGAACATCATCGAGGTGAACTACAACTACGAGTGAGCTCTCGCAGCGTTTGAAACGGTTACACCTCGGCTGAATCCTATCTCGGGCAAGTGAGCACTGATTTTAGTGCTACTGGCACGTTCGTAAGCGAGATATCTGAGTGTGTCAGGACGTTCGTTCCTTGTATTCACCTACCAGGTCCTGTATAGACTGTTTGGCGTCACCAAAGAGCATACTCGTGTTGTCGTTCGCGAACAGTGGATTTGGAACACCGGAGAAACCGGGGCTAAGGCTCCGCTTGTTGACGATAACGTTCTGTGCCTCCGAGACGTTCAACACCGGCATACCTGCGATTGGGCTCGATTCGTCGGTGTTCGCCAGCGGATTCACGACGTCGTTGGCACCCGAGATGATAACGACATCCGTTTTCGAGAAGGTTGGATTAACCTCTTCTAGCTCCCGCATCTTCTCGTAACTCACGTCGGCTTCGGCTAACAGTGCGTTCATGTGTCCTGGCATCCGGCCGGCAACGGGGTGGATACCGAACTCGACGTCGACATCGTTCTCTTCGAGTAGTTCTGCGAGCTCAGCGAAGGCGTGCTGGGCCTGTGCGACGGCCATCCCGTAGCCCGGGACGAGAACGACCCGTTGGGCTATCTCTAGCAACATCACGACCTCTTCAGGCGATGTCTCGGTGATGTTCCCCTCATAGATATCCTCCATATCTTCGGTTTCACCGCTCTCGCCGAACCCGCCGAAGAGGACGTTCGTCAGCGACCGATTCATCGACTCACACATGATGACTGTTAGGATGAGCCCGGAGGCACCGACGAGCGTCCCTGCGATGATGAGGACGGAGTTGTTCAGCACGAAGCCCGTCGTGGCAGCGGCCAACCCCGAATAGGAGTTCAACAGGGCGATGACGACGGGCATATCTGCACCGCCGATAGGGACGACAAGGAATACACCCAACAGCGATGCTGCTACGACTAGCGCCCAGTACGATGGAATCCACGACGCCAGTGGTGCTGTCCCGAGGAACTCTGGCTGGAGTATCAGAAAGAGTCCAGCAAGTACCGCGACGAGCAGCGACACTATCTTGAGGCCGTGGCCAGTGTTCGCACTGACTGGTGAGTCACCGACGAGACCGTGTAACTTACCAGCAGCGACCAGGCTCCCCCAGAACGTCACGGATCCGATGATGCCCGCGATGGCTGCTGTCGCCGTCAGGCCGAGTGGAAGGGTGACCGATGCGCCGAGCAGGTTGAACTGGTCGACAAGTTCTGCGCCAGCGACCAGCGCAGACGCTCCGCCACCGAATCCGTTGAACAACCCGACGAGTTGTGGCATCTCCGTCGTCTCGACTGTGACTGCCAGCCACGCGCCGATAGCACCACCGACGAGCAACGCAGCAGCCAGGACAACTGGTGAGAGGATTTCGAACCACAAGACTGTGATGCCGACAGCGAGAAACATCCCGACCGACGAAATCTGGTTCCCTCTGGTCGCTGTCCGAGGATGGGTCATGTCCCGCAACCCCTGAATGAACAGTATCCCGGCGACCAGATACACGAACGCTAGGAGCGATTCGGGTGCGCCACTGAGAATGCCAGCCATGGGTTAGCGCCCCCGCTGGCTGAACTGTGCCAGCATGAAGTGACTGACTAGATAGCCCCCGACAACGTTGATTGTGGCCATGACGACTGCCAAAAACCCGAGCGCAGTCGCCAGTGTCGTCGACCCGGAGCCTGCGACCACGACAGACCCAAGCAGGGTGATTCCCGAAATTGCGTTCGCGCCGGACATGAGCGGCGTGTGTAGGTTTGTCGGAATCTTAGTGATGATTTCGTATCCGACGAACGCCGACAACACGAACAACGTCAGGTTCTCGATGAACGTCATGTTGGCACCTCCAATCCGTTATTCGGCATCTGTTCCCTCCGTCTCGCTGGCTTCTTTGTCGGCTTTGTCTCCAGAATCGTCAGTGTTCGGCGGTTCATCCTGGATGTGTGGGTTTCGTATCTCGCCATCGTGCGTTAGCAGGGTGGAGTCGACAATTTCGTCCGTCGTATCGATTGTGAATGTTCCGTCCACTACCATGTTCTGCAGGAAGTTTTTCATGTTGTTTGCGAATTGCTCGCTCGCTGTGTGTGTGACCGTCGAGGGCAAGTCTGTCGGTCCGAGTATCGTCACTCCATCGTGGTCGATGCGCTCATCCGCGACAGTTGGTTCACAGTTTCCACCACTCTCTGCTGAAAGGTCGATAATCACGGACCCTGCGTCCATGTTTTCTATCATCTCCGTCGTCACGAGTTCGGGGGCGGGCCGTCCGGGAATCGCTGCTGTCGTAATCACGACATCGGAGTCAGCGACGACACGCGTCAGTTTCTTTCGCTGTTGTTCGAGGAACTCCTCGCCCATCTCGATTGCGTACCCCTCCTCGTCACCTGCTCCTTCTGTTTCAAGGTCGAGCTCGACGAAGTCTGCACCGAGGCTCTCGACCTCTTGTTTCACTTCTAGTCGGATATCGTAGGCACGAACCGAAGCACCGAGTCGTTCGGCTGTGGAGATTGCTTTGAGACCCGCGACGCCGGCACCGATGATGAAGACTTCTGCTGGCCGGATGGTCCCAGCGGCTGTCATCTCCAGTGGGAACATCTTCGGCAGTTCCGTTGCAGCCACCAGTGTCGCTTTGTAACCACCAAGACTGGCCATCGATGAGAGTGCGTCCATACTCTGTGCGCGACTGATTCTCGGGATTAGTTCCAGTGCGAAGGCACTCACGTTTCGTTCGGCCAACTCTGCCAGTGTCGCATCGTCGATATCGTACGGCCCTAACAGCCCGACAACGAGCTGATTCTCTCGGTACGTGTCGAGACTCGCGTCGTCGGTCGCTCCCAGTGCCCGGACCTGGAGGATAATGTCGGCCTGTTCGAACACGTCCTCTCGGTTGCCGAGTACCGTACAGCCCACCGATTCGTACGCCTCATCTGACCAGTCAGCAGTCTCACCGACGCCGGCACCAACGTAGATGTCGTGTCCGTCTGCGATGAGTTCCGCGGCGACTGGTGGGACGAGGGCGACCCGTTCTTCGTCGCTCGCCGTCTCGCCTGGAACGCCGATAATCATGGCGCTGCCGTCTGTCCCGACTTCGCTGCTGTGGCAGCGGCTCCTGACTCGCTCTGTACCGGACCGGCGCTATGTCTCATGTGTACAGACATCACATAGAGGTCCTGATATACAAAGCTAGTGATATACTGGCCAGTTCCCTCGGATTCAAAATCCACCCGCTACGCTCTCGTCGAAACAGCGGTGTCCAGAAGAAACGTGGTGACATATTTATACCCGGGTGTCGTGGGACCATAGTACATGGAGTCGAAGTACTACGAAGAGTTCGAGGAGTTACACGGTGAGACGTACGAATCCCAGGGCAGAACAGTCACGGAGGCCGATATCGTGAACTTCGCTGGTGTGGGTAACGAGTTTCATCCACTACACATGGATGCCGAGTTCGCGGCCGAGACGAACTTCGGTGAGCGCATCGCCCCGGCAGGACTGACGCTTTCGATGGCGCTCGGATTGCTGGGCACGCTTGGCCTCACCGAAGAAACTGGAATCGGTCTCTACGGCCTCGACAGTGTTCGGTTTCCGGGTCCGGTGTTCATTGACGACACGCTGACTGCGGTCTGTACGGTTGGAGACACTGAACCAAGAGACAGTCTCGACGGTGGACTCGTCACGCTCGAAATCGACGTACGTAACCAGGACGACGAGACGGTTCTCGTATACGACCACAAGGTGCTCGTTCAGTCCAGTGGCGAATAAGCCAGACAACTGCTCGCGAGAGCCGACGAGGCACCGATAGTCAATTTTGAGACGGTGTACACATCGACCGAGTACGATCCCTTGGTCGAGTGAACACTGACGTTCAGAATCTACTGTAGGGGTTACCACGCCGAGTCAGCCGACCACTCCCGATTCGATGGTCGTCCCGAGACGAACGGCTGCCGCCTCTCCGTAGCGACGCGTCGCGATTTGTATTCCGACGGGCTTGCCGTCGACGTGTCCGACCGGGACCGATAGGGCCGGATGTCCAGTCAAATTGAACAACGCGGTGTGTTCGACGAGGGCGAGGGAATCGCCGACTGCGCCGAACGGCGGTGCTGGTATCGGGGTCGTTGGTCCGACGAGTGCGTCGAAGCGCTCGAAGAGACTTTCGATGGTGGCGGTTAGCTCTTGTCGCGCGTTCTGGGCAGCAGCGTAGCGTTCTCCGTGGGTGAGTTCGGTCACTGCTGCCCCGAGGAGCAGCGAATCACGAACGACGTCGCCGTACTCACCGTGGGCCGTCGCACCAGTCATGGCACTCTGGCAGAGACTGCTGTCGCCCGTCCCGGTTCCGTAGATCTGTCCGCCTGCTCTGACCAGCGTCGAGAACTCCGGCGAGAGTGTCCCGAGCAGGACGGTCGACGTCATCTGATAATCTTGAATCGAGACTGATTCGACAGTAACACCGGCTTCGGACAGGGCGGTGACACCGTCTCGAACTGTTTCGGCCACCGCGTCCTCCGAACGCACCATCGCTTCGTCGATGACACCGACGCGGAGGTCCTCAACACTCTCCCCGATGGCCGTGCAGAGGCCGCTGAGTGTCTGTCGGCCGAGTGACGACGGGTCCTCTGGAGACGGTCCAGCAATCGCATCGAGCGTTCGGGTGGCAGTCGCAACGTCACGCGCCAGCGGTCCGACGTGGTCCAGCGACGGCGCGAGGTCGACGAACCCTGACCTGGGTACTGTAGCGTGGGTCGGTTTGAAACCGACGACGCCGCAGAGTGCTGCTGGAATTCGAATGGACCCTCCCGTATCGCTCCCGAGCGCAGCATCGACGTCTCCGACTGCCACCGCTGCTGCAGACCCGCTGGAGGACCCACCGGGGATACAACCGGCAGCGGCCGGATTTTCGATTCGTCCGTGTGCGCACGTCTGCCCGGTCGGGGACAGCGCGAACGCGTCCATATTAGTCGTCCCGACGATGTCGGCCCCGGCCTCGACGAGTCGGCGAGTAACTGTCGCGCTGGTTCTGGGTGTAACTAAAACCCCGGTCGAGCCACACGTCATCGGGACGCCTGCGACCGCGATACAGTCTTTGACCGCAACCTCAAGATCGGATAGATGTCCCTGGCCACCGGGTAATCGGCAGCGATAGCGAAATGCCCCGGGACCGGGAGACTCACTGACTGACTCTGGTCGCGGGTCAGGCCGAACTGGCGGGTCGAGACGCTGTAATCGCTCGCAGATGCTGGCGGTATCTGCGGCATACGCGTCGATGTCATCGTCGTCGAGGTTGATACCAAACGAGTTAGCAACCTCTCGAATCACATCGTGCTTTTCTCCCATATCGGACTGAATACTGGTCTCCTACTTATAATTGAACAATCGTCACCTGGACTATTGTCGTCTGTGTGTTTGGAAATCGAATTTGTGTATATAAAACTAACCACAAGAATTAATACGCCATGTGATTACGTTTGACACGGACTCATACATGAGGAACTCGAACGAGGACTCTTCGGGGTCAGATTCAGCAGGCATGATAGGGCGGCGAAATTTCCTACAGGCGGCCGGAGCGAGCGCTTTTGCTGCGTCGCTTGCGGGCTGTGGCGGCGGTAACGGCGGTGGCTCTTCCGATTCGATCAAAATCGGTCTGCTCGCACCGCTGCGGAACATTGCAATGGGTCGGTCGTACGAACAAGCTGGTAAGTTGCTACAACAGCAAGTCAACGACGACGGTGGTCTACTTGGGAACGATCTCGAATTGGCAATTGAGGATCCCGAGTATACGGCGTCGGTCGCTCGTGAAAAATACCGCGAGTTAGTGCTCCGTGAGGAAGTGGACGCAGCTTTCGGTATTATTGGTTCCGAGTCGATGCAGGTAATTTTCGACGAGATTGCGGACAACCAGCAGATATTTATTACCAGTGGGACTGGTGACGTGGAGTTTTCCCAACGAATCAACGAAGATCCAGATAGATATAAGTATATTTTCCGCTCTCACCAGGCCGGTGTGACACAGGGACTGAACCTCGCACAGATGCATGCAAACCTGGCCGAAGCCGAGGACATCAGTTCGGTGGGGCTCCTTCAAGAAGACATTAGTGGCTACGCGGCAAACGGTGAGGTCTTCCGGGACAACATCCCGGATGGCGTCTCTGTCGACGTGGACCAGAAATTCTCTGCCGGGACGGAGGACTACCGACCGCTCCTCAACGAGGCGGAAAACGCGGGTGTCGACTTCGTCTGGACGTGGACTTCACAGACCGGGGCGACGCTCATCAACCAGTGGTCACGGCAGGAGCCTGATTTCGGCCTTGGCGGAATCGTGATTGCTGCGTCCGATCCGAACTTTGGAAACGACGTTGAAGGTGCGGAATCCTTCCTTGGGATGACTCCGGGTAACGTCGCCACGTATACACCGACGGAAACGACGACACAGTTCCAGGAACAGCACATGGAGATGTTCGACGAACTTCCCCCATTCTACACCGGATACACTACCTACGACGCGATATACACGTGGATAGAGGCTGTTCGGGAGGCAGGAACCACCAATGAAGACGACGTCATATCGGTGCTAGAAGAGCAGGAATTCGACGGGGTGCAGGGCACGATCGACTACCTCGGTACGGATGAAGACGCTGATATGGATGATCCACAGTTCCCCCACGATCCCAGAGACGGGGAAGGATATGTCGTCCCGCCGGGATATCAGTGGCAGACTGTAGATGGCGAACCGACGCAAGTCATCACCTATCCCGAAGGTGAAGCGGACGGCAGTTACCAGTGGCCGAGCTGGATTGACCGATAACAGACGTTCACTGGCCCCTGCTGACAGGTACGTCTCCCCAAGCCGCCCGACATCGTTGTGACGATTTTTGATTGTTCGTCTGTGTTGCTAGTGGTACGCCGATATCCCACCTCCCTAACGTTTAAGAGACTGTGATTCATTCTCACACACGTACTATGGCACAAGCAAGTGAATCAGACAAGGTAAGATCACTGGACCAGCTAGACGTGGTGGTCGACTGTGACTCACATGTCACAGACGGGTCTGTGATGTTCGATGAAATCATCGAGTATATGGAAAACGATGTCGCTCGCGAGCAAATCGATGACTCGTTGTTGCCGAACAACAACGTCTTTTCGACTACACTGGCTTCTCCTCCGTTTCCGGACCTGCTCGTTGCGGACGACGGGGGGTTGGGAATTCCACAGTGTACCAAACCGGAACACAAATACGAGTCGATGGAAGAGTACGGCATCGACGAAGCCATCCTCGACCCGACGCTGTGTTCTGCCCTCGGTACAGTGAACAACGACCGGTATGCAGTGGCAATCGCCCAGGCGTACAACTCGTGGCTGATCGATACGTTCCTCGACGATAACGACGGTCTGCAGGGGACCCTCACTGTCGCCCCGCAAAAACCGGACAAAGCCGCTGAAGAGATTGACCGGCACGCCCACGAAGATGATATCGTGGGCATTCAACTTCTTGCGACTGGGCTTCCGCTCCCAGCAGGTCACGAGTGGTACGACCCGATATACCAGGCCGCAGAGGACCACGACCTACCAGTGTTGATGCACAGTCTGTCGAACAGCAACCACTTCGAATTCCCCAAGCAACGCGCGTGGGCAGAAACGTTTACCGAGGACCACGCCATCGCTCATCCGTTCTCACATATGTGGAACATGACGACGATGATGTTCCGGGGTGTGACCGAACGGTTCGACATCGATATCGTGATGCAGGAGGCTGGTATCGCGTGGGTACCGTACATGAAGTGGCGACTCGACGACCACTACCTCGAATCTTCACACGAGCTCCCTCACCTCGAAAAGTTGCCGAGTGAGTACATCGACGACGACTATTACTTTACGACACAGCCACTCGGGCACACCGCAAAGCACCCTGAACATATGGCTTACGCCGTCGAGATGGCTGGGCCCGACAACATCCTGTTCTCCTCGGACCACCCGCACCCCGACTTCGATCTCCCGGGTGAACTGTTCGACAGAATCTACTCCCACTTCGACGGACAGACTGTCCGAAACATCATGGGTGAAACTGCCGTCGACCTGTTCGACCTCTAACATGCCTGAAAGATACCACGTCGCGAGTGAAGAAGAGTTCGCCGCAGAAGAGCGCTCCAGAATTATTACTGAGATTCGGGGCAAGGAGATCGCCGTATTCGAGATTGACGACGAGTATCACGGTGTCTTGAACTACTGTCCCCACCAGGCAGGGCCACTCTGTGAAGGCCGAGTTGTTGGTGACACACAGATTGGAGACGATGGCTGGACGTGGGTTTCTGCCCGAGACGATGAGATAATCTCTTGTCCCTGGCACTCCTGGAAGTTCGACATTCAGGGTGGGGACTGTATCGACGACGACCGCTACTCCGTGCCGACCTACGACGTCGAAGTCGACGACGGAGAAATATACGTCGTGGCTTGAGAGACGGCGTTCGGTCGTCGACGATTATTCGACTGCATCTCGGACGGTTGCCTCGAACGATGCTGAATCGATATCGTATTCCGTGAAGCCTTCTCCTTCTCGACTGCGTCCGATCTCTGTCACGCGGGACCCGTCGACGAACAACTCCCAGTTCGTTCCAACTTCGGGATTGAGTGCCCGAAGTCGAACCTCGACATCGAGTTCATCCTGGAGTTCGGTGATAGTCGGCGGGACTAACTCCCCGTCAGCGAATCGTGGTGGTCGATATGGTCGCATCTCGTGGTGCCGGAACTCTTCGATGTTCTCACGCCACCACTCGGGGTACGTCGCAAGGTCTTCATCCTCGTAGGGGTCCTCTTCGTCGTAGCCTGCCTCCAGATGTGCCGGGCGTGGTGGGTCCTCTGCCATCGGTCAGTCACCTCCAGAGGGTAGGCGGATGGGCTGTCGGTGCGCACCGTGTCCGGTTGTTGAGCAAGTCACTGTGTGAAAAGGTACCACAAGACACAAAATAAATTTGGCGATAGCGGGCAGCAGCGAAATTGGGGAGATAGAACGCGACTTTCAGCTCGCTGCGTCGCCCCTTACTCTATTTGTGAGCCGTCTCCAGAAAGACCGGCCGAGGTCCATCACCACCGGGAAAATACCCCGTGGAATATAGAGTAGAATCCCGAGCGTCACTAGGTAGAAGACCACCAGGTCGATTCGCGAGAACGGTATCTCCAGTACTGGGATTGTCCACTCGAGGTTTGAACTTATTTGTCGCGCCCACCAGAAGAGGAAGCCCCCGACGGTTGGGCCGATAATCGTACCGACACCACCCAGGATAGCAGCGAGCAGGATGTCGATAATAATCGTTAGTTCGAGCAGTTGACCGGGCGTTGCACTGCCGACAGGTGAGTGAGCGAACATTGCGCCAGCGAGTCCAGCGAGACCCGCGCTGAACATCATCGCGAAGATTTTGAACTTCGCAGGATTGAGGCCGCTCGCTGCGACTGCCGTCTTGTCCTCGCGAATTGCCTTGAAGATACGGCCGGTGTCAGAGCGCGTGATGACGTACGAGACGGCAAAGATGACGAACAGCGCACCGACAGCCAGATAGTAGTTCCACAGCGCGGTCGTGGCGAAGTCACCCATCCGGAGGAGCAACTCAGGTGACGGAAGACCGCGCGACCCGCCAAACACATCCGAGTACATGATGAACAGTTGGCTGAGGATGAGCGGTGGCATCAACGTGAACAGGGCCAGCGTGTGTCCCTCGATACGAAGCGCCGGCAGGGCGTACAGCAGCCCTGACAGGGACGTAAGCAGGATAGCAACAACGATACCGATTGCTGGTGAAATCCCCATCTCCAGATTGAGTAGGACCGAGGTATACCCCCCAATCGCGAAGAAGAATGTGTGGCCGAAGCTCACCTGGTCGGTGTAGCCAGAGACGAAATCCCAGCTGATGACGAACATGACGAAATACAGCGCCGACATCATGTTCAGGAGAGTAAGCGTATCGAGATAGGACGGGGCAGCCACTAACCCGAGGGCCGCAAGAAGGCCCACGTAGTGTCGTGGACTGAGCGAAACGCTGCGAACAATCGAGCCGATAGTACCCTGCTTCGTCGTGGATTCAGATTCTGTAGTCATGTTTGATCACTCCGTTTGCTCCCTGCCAAACAGTCCTCTCGGTCTCACGATGAGAACCACCACGAGCATGAGCAGTGGTGCGAGTCCGGTCAACCGTGGGCTAATCAGCGAGGTGGTGAGCGTTTCCAGAAAGCCGATAATGTGGGCGGCGATGATGCTACCCTTGATTGAACCGAGGCCGCCAAGGATAACCACCGAAAACGCGATGATGAGCGGATTCAGTCCCATGTTGTAGACGGCAGTCTGGAACGTTCCAATGAACACGCCTCCGAGGCCAGCCAGCGCACCGGCGACGAGCCACGTGACGACCGAGATACGGAACTTGTCGATGCCGACAAGTGTCGCGCCGCGTTTTGTCATGCTCACGGCCTGGATTGCCTTTCCCAGACTGGTCCGGTTGACGAACACGAGTAGACCCAGAATCGTCAGCCACGAGAGGACGAACATGAGTATCTGATTGGTCTGAATCGATGTTCCTGCGAGTGAGACCCGTCCAGCGAGTAACACTGGCAGTGACTTGGGGGAGGTTCCCTCGAGAACGTAAAACACCTCCTCAACGACGAGGAATATAAGTAGTGTTACTATCACGACAATAATCGGGTCGTCTTCGATGAGTCGCACGGGTCCGATGTAAATGAGGGCACTGAAAATGCCCGTCAACAGGACAGCGAGGATGGTTGCAGGCCACGGCCCGATTCCGAGCAATTGGGTCGAGTACAGCATGAGATAGGCGCCGAGTGTGAGGTACGCCGCGTGAGCAACGTTCAGGACACCACCGACACCGAATATCATCGTGAATCCGACCGATATCAACGCGTACAATGCACTGAGGAGCAAAGCAATTGTCAGCGTCGTTTGTGTAACCACCATTAGAAACACGTTCAATGGGTCCGGATATAAACGTTTGGGAAGTACTGACGGGGTACTGCCTGACAGTGCCGCCAGAGGCCGTCTGGAGGGTATGATACTATTCGACGACCCGTACTGTCTGAACGGTCCCGCCGACCCTCTGTCCAGTTACTTGCGTTGTAGTGGACCGAATGCACCGGACAATCGTGCAGTCCGAACCCAACATTTACGATGGTTGCAGCGCGACAACTTCTGTACGATACGACCAATGACACCAATCCACACCACTAGCTGCCCCGTCCATGATTCGTTGCTGCTCGCTCGAACGCAGAAGTATCGTGTCTCACCTGAGACGGAGGCTCAGTATGAACCCGCTCGGTGACGTGACAATCGTCGACCTCTCGCTGAAACTGCCCGGTCCGTATGCGACGAAGCTCCTCGCCGATGCTGGCGCAGAGGTGCTGAGTGTCGAACCTCCGGGAGGCGACTACCTTGGCGACCCGGAGTCAGAAGAGTACACGCAAACTTACGCCGCGCTGAACGAAGGCAAGCGGTCGGTGATGGTCGACCTGAAAAACGAGCGCGGTCAGGCATTCGTTCAGGATGTCGCTGCCGAAGCGGATGTCGTCGTGGAAGGGTTCGCCCCCGGGACTGCAGAGAAACTCGGGGTAGACCCTGAAACACTCCAGCAACACAACGAGGACCTCATCTACTGCTCGTTGTCGGGGTATGGACAGAGCGGACCACGACGAAACGAGCCTGGTCACGACCTCAATTACCAGGCAGTGGCAGGATTTCTCGACTCCGAAGACCCGACCCCACCGAAGACTCCAGTGGCCGACTACGCAGGTGCGACGATGCTCGCACTGGCGGCGCTCATCGCACTCTGGGGGCGCGACCGTGGTGGCGGCGGCCAGTACATCGACCTCGCCATGTTCGACGTCATCGCCTCTTGGAACAGCGTCCACGTTCCGTGGACGCAGAGCGAGGACCAGCCGACTGACTACGATCCCGTTATCGGTGGGGAGTACCCCTGTTACAACACGTACGAGACGAGTGACGGACGGTATTTGACGCTGGGTGCGATGGAACGGCGCTTCTGGACCGGGCTGTGCGAGGCGCTCGACGTGCCCGAACTGGTCGACGAACAGTTCGCGACCGGTGGCCAGGAAAGTGATGCCTACCAGCAACTCCAGGACGTGTTCGAGACGCGCCCGCTCGACGAGTGGGTCGAAGAACTGGGCGAGCAACTCCCGCTGTCGGCCGTCCAGACGACGAGTGAAGCCATTCACGACCCGCAGGTCGCTGCCCGCGACCACCTCGTGGCCGTCGACGAGCAGACGGGCGAAACCGCGCGTTCGTTCGGTCTCCCGGTCGCGTTCAGCGATATGGAACCGGATACGTCTGACGAGTCTCTCGACGGAACGCTGGAACGCGCCGGTTACGGCAGTGGGGACCTCGACAGTCTCGAAGCCGACGAGGTGGTCACCGAGCGTCGCGAGCCGTAGCTCGTTTGGACGCTTCCGACGACCGGTGAGATTTATCACCGTCGCATCCGTCATCGTGCCGTATGGAGTACACGACACTCGGATCGACGGGTATCGAGGTGTCTCGCATCTGTCTCGGCTGTATGAGCTTCGGGACGCCTGCCTGGCGCGGCTGGGTGCTCGACGAGGAGCAATCGCGTCCAATTATCGAGCGCGCTATCGACCTGGGAATCAACTTCTTCGATACGGCGAACATGTATTCGAAAGGCGAGTCCGAACGCATTCTCGGAAATACCCTCGAAGGTATGAAAGACGAGATGGTCGTCGCCTCGAAAGTCTACTTCCAGATGGACGACGCCGACCCCAACTCGGGTGGACTCTCACGGAAGACCATCGAGCAAGAACTAGACGCGACGCTGGACCGGCTGGGAATGGAGACGCTCGACCTCTATCAGACCCACCGCTGGGACGAGCACACGCCTATTGAGGAGACGTTACGTGCGCTCGACGATGCGGTCCGTCGCGGGAAGGTCCGTCATATCGGCACCTCGTCGATGTATGCGCATCAGTTCGCGGAGGCGCTACACACCAGCGACCGCTTCGGACTCGACCGGTTCCAGACGATGCAGAACCACTACAATCTCGTCTATCGGGAGGAAGAGCGGGAGATGCTCCCGCTCTGTGAGAAAGAGAATATCGGTGTGATTCCCTGGTCCCCCCTCGCGCGCGGGTATCTAACCCGACCGCACGAGGAGTTCGACGCGAGTTCCCGCCCGGAAAACGACTGGTGGGTCAAGGAGAACCCCTACGACGTGGGTGGCGGCCGAGAGATAAACGAGCGGGTCGAGGAACTCGCGGCGGAGAAGGGGATTTCGATGGCGCAACTCTCGCTGTCGTGGCTGTTGCACAAGGACGTTGTCGACGCACCGGTCGTCGGGACGACGAGTGTCGAACACCTCGAAGAGGCCGTCGAGGCGCTGGAGGTGTCGCTGTCCGACAGCGACATCGAGTATCTGGAGGAGCCGTACGAACCGCTGGAACCTGATCGGTGGTGACGGCGTCTCAGCCTGTCCCCTCAGTAGTCGTTTGACGACTCAAAGTAAGTGAACAGTGAGATTCACCGCTTCGAATACCCTTCTTGATGGGATTTACAGTCGATTCGTCGGTGGAGGTAGACGGCCCTGAGATACGGCGTGAGCTTATTTTAGAGACGCCACGATGTGGCCCTGCTCTATTCTGCGTGTGGGGTGGTAACAAGATTTAATATCCTGTCAGAAAGTCTTCTTGACGGAGCAATGAAAGCAGCAAAATACTACGGCAAAGAAGACCTTCGAATCGAGGAAGTCGAAGAAGACGACATGGGTCCGAACGACGTGCGAATCGAAGTAGAGGCGTGTGGTATCTGTGGTACCGACCTCCACGAGTATGCAGCCGGTCCAATCATGATTCCGGAGACTCCGGTTCGATTTGGACACGAGTTCGGTGGGACGATAATAGAGGTCGGAGCGGAGGTGTCAGCGCTTGAAGCGGGTGACAACGTGTCGGTGAATCCGATTCGACCGTGCAACGAGTGTACATACTGTGAACAGGGGCTGGGAAACCTGTGTGACCGACCTGTGTACATCGGATTTACTTCGTCCGTCGGGGGATTTGCGGAACGAATCGCGGTTGCGGCTGGAGCGGCTCACAAAATGCCCGATGAGGTTCCCGTCAAGTATGCCAGTCTGATCGAACCGCTGGCCAACGGCTACTATGCAACCACGGTCGGTGAAGTCGGAGCGGGTGATACCGCAGTGGTGTTCGGGGCGGGGCCAATCGGCCAGAGCATCATTCTCTGTTTGAACGCTGCTGGGGCAACGGTGGTGCTGGTCGAACCCCTCGAAGCCCGACGTGAGATTGCTGCCGATATCGGTGTCGATCTGATGGTCGACCCGACCGAGACCGATCCGGTCGAACGAATAAACGAATTCACGGACGGCGGTGGCGACGTAACGTTCGAAGTCGCAGGTGTCGAGGCGGCATTCGAAGCCGCACTCGCGGTGACGAAAAAGCGAGGCACACTGACCCACGTCGCACTCGCGGAAGAGGAGTACTCGATACTACCGAATCCGTTGACTATGCAGGAGATATCGCTCAAAGGAGTCTGGGGCTATCCGGTCGCCCCACAATCGGGCAGGAGCGAGCACTTCGAGCGCGTACTCAATATGATCGCCAGCGGGAAGATAGACCCCGACCCTCTCGTCACCTCTCGAATCGGACTCGACGACATCGATCAGGGGTTCCAGGCCCTGGGCGAAGAGAAAACCGACGTAAAGATTCTCGTGAAACCGTAGAATTCGTAATTCTTCGAGTCGAGGATATTTTCTTGCAGAAGATACCACTCTCAGACGTATGGGGTGATCTAGTCGTTCCCAATCGGACAGAAGTAGTTACCTCAACGACCCTCAACTCCACTGAGTTGGTTCTACGAACACCCGGAAAGCAACTGGCATCCGGCCGGTTAGTCGTAATAGGGTGTGATACCAGCAGCCTCCATCCGGGAGTGAATCCGTTCTCGACGGGTCTCCCGGACTGTGTTGTCCATTCGGTCCCGAGTCCACAGTTGGTCGGTTACCTGGGCCACCTCGACCGATGTAATTCCTTCGAGGGAACCCACCTTCTGTTTTACGTCGCGCTCGATGTCCGGAGCGTACGTACACCCTGGGGACGTGAGCAAGAGCTTGACGTGGACTGTCTCGTCAGTGACCGTCACATCTTCGACGAGTCCGAGATCGACGATGTTCACTGGGTCATCGGTGAAGCAACTGCACGGGTCCAGAACCTTCGTAAGTTGGTTTCGGACTTGGGCTTCGGCGTACTCCTGCATCATAGGGTCCCACCGGTCGGCGAAATCGATGACCACGGCTCGGGGCGCTGATCTCGCTCTTCTCGCTCCTTTTCCCACTTGTCGCCCTCGATATCTTCTCGGAGCTGGTCCGGATCTTTTCCAAGCATCCGGAGGGCGTTCTCGCCGAGAATCTTGCGCTTTATTTCGTCCGTCAGTGGTGGATATCCGTATCCTTCACGCATGTCTTCAGGGAACTCGAAATCCCAGATTGCCTCGATTATCGGCTGGGGATGGGTGAAGATACAGCCTGTGGCGAGGTTAATATGGTCGGGGCCGGTCCACTTCAGCATCTCACCCAGCACCCAGGCGAACTGCCGCGGTGCCGATATGGCGAGTGCACTCGTCATCTCCAGGTTGGCGTACACGTTTGGATACTTCGCCAACATCCAGATGGTGTCTTCCAGGAAGGCCAGGCCAGCATGGACGATTTCGAAGTTGAGCTCGGGATACTGGCCAGCAACCTCGTCGACATCGTCGATCTTGTAGAAGTCGTTCGGTGTCGGACCGACGGGAACGGACTTGTGGACGCCGACGTTCTCGATACCGAGTTCCACAGCTTTATCGAGTATCTCACGTCCGTTGGTGTCGTTGAGAGCCACACGGAGACCTTCGCCATCTTCGTAGCGGGCCGGATATATCTTGATACCGTCGGCCTGCAGTTCATTCGCGATGTATTCCATCCGGTTGAGTACGTCGTCGGAAAGAGGATTGATCGCCTCGTATATCGCGACCCGATTCGGATTTCGCTCCCGCAGTTCGATACTTTTGTCGGTCCCCAAGAGTCCGTCTTCGAAGTAATCGGTCAGCGGTAACGAGTGGTGAATCGTAAAGTCGACATCGCTCTCTAGGAAGAGTACCCGTTCGATTTCCTCTACTTCGTGGTCTTTGAGGTACTGCTTCTCGGACATAAAGTACTCCTCAGTTTGAAGGATACGAGACAACTGGAATGCGGCCTGACGAAAGCCCCGCCCGCCTTCGTTTATCGGATTTTCTTCCGAGAAGTTGTACGCGTGCGATACTGCATCGACGACCAGGTTATCTTGGTACGTCATAACATAACTGATTAAGTTGAAATGATATAAATCCCCGCATATATAGTATTATTATCATATTCGTCCGAAGACGACTTACGTAGTCCTCCGCTCTGTCGGTGAAGATTTCGTCGTAGTCGATGGTTAGTGAATCGGGGAGGTGTTCCCTGACTGCCTCCGCGCGGGGCTTGTACCCCTCGATGCTCTCGAGCAGGATTTCAGGGTTAACAATCCTGGTCCTCTGCGTACCTGTCGAAGCAATCCGGCAAGTTTAAGCCCTGCATGTCCTCGTTTGGTGCGTCCGGAAGCTGTATTGGAAGAGTCGTACTCCTCTCGAATGGTATCATCGAGGATTTAGAAATCGGTCAGCACACTGGCCTGTGGGACCAATATTTATCAGAATAACCTCCGTCCGTGGACACAATGACTGTAACAATCCTCGGCACGGGAACGATAGGGTCGACAGTCGCGTACACCCTGGCAACGGAGATGCCATCAATGTCTGTTCGACTCACTGATGTCGACGAGGAAAAGAGTCGAGGACACACCATCGATGTCAGGCACTCGAAAGCACACGTGGCACATTCAGTCGGGAACAGAGGAGAGACAGATCAGAGCAGCAACAGCGTTGTCGAGCACGTCTCCCCGGGACCCGGTGCGGTAGACGGTGCGGACTGTATTGTCATGACAGCCAGCGCGCCACGGCCGACGGGTGCCAACCAGCCTGACGGGCGTGAAGCGTGGCTCGAAGACAATCTCGAAATCGTCGAGACGGTCGGAGAGTGGCTACAGCCGAACGACCCCTGCCCCGTCATCGTGGTGTCGAACCCGTTGGACCCGATTACGTACGAGCTCTACCGTCAGTCCGGCTGGCCGTCCAGCTATTTCATGGGGTACTCCCTCTCGGAGACTGCCCGTCTCGCCGATGCACTGGCACGCGAATACGAGGTCTCACACGACGACGTGTACTGTCCCGTTCTCGGGATGCACGGCGAACATATGGTTCCGATATTCTCCCGGGCAACCATTGCAGGCGAGCCGATAGACATCGGCAAGACGAAACGCCAGCAGCTCCTCGACTACGTCCGGGACGTTCCATACGACGTTATCGAGCTTCGCGGCGCAGCCGACTCGTCGCGGTGGGTTACGAGCCGAGGTATCGCGCTGCTCGTCCAGACGCTCCGAGACGGTGGTGTGACAGAGCCTGTCGGACTGTCGACGCCGCTCGATTCAGCGTACGGATTCGAGGGTGTGTCTCTCAGCGTTCCCGTAACGCTCGACAGTACCGGTATCGTCGAAATAATCGAATGGGATCTCTCCGAACAGGAACGGGCACAGATGGACAAGGCCCACCAGGCCGTCGCTTCGATGATTCCTGAGTGAGGGGGAGAGCTATGACCGGCGTGGCAGTCGCTGCGGAATCCTTATTTGGATTGCACGGATTGCTGATGGTATGGGAACACACGACAAGCAGGGAGAATCCCGTTTTCAGGAGTACGACCTCGAGAACAGAGCATACCTCGGCAATCACCTGACGGAACTACAAGAAGCGGACCCGGAGTTTCTCGAAGCATATCTTGACCTCGCAGAGCATCCGTGGGAGGACGGACCGCTTGACCCCAAGGTGAAGGAGTTCGTCAACGTTGCACTGAGTAGTGCGACTACGGCCCTGGATACGACCTCGACACGCGAACACATCGGGCGTGCACTCGACCGTGGAGCCACATTCGAGGAGGTGCTCGAAGTGCTCGAACTCACGAGCATCCTCGGGATGCACTCGGCGACGACGGGCTATCCTATCCTGGCGGAGGAAGCAGAACTTGACGGTGACGATGCGAAAACAGAGGAAATAGAGCAGATACTGGCGGAACTCGAAAAGAACAAGGAGTTCTTCTCGGCGGTGTGGGACGACATTGTGACAATCGTCGAGAACGAACCCGACTACTGGCGCTATCTCTACGGGTTCCTCCGGCATCCGTACCACGACCAGATTCTCGATCCAAAGGTGATGGAGTTCATCTACATTGGTATCGACGTCGGGACGTCCCACCTCTACACCAGCGGTCTCCGGGTACACATCCGGAACGCACTATTGCTCGGTGCAACCCCTGAGGAAATCATGGAAGTGTTCCAGCTAGCGAGTGCCACTGGTATTCAGAGCGTTGCCGAAGGAATGCCCCTGCTGCTCGAGGAAGCCGAGAAGCGGGATGCACTCCCCGACTCTCTTGCTGACGCCAACTGACCGCAATCGGTGGCAGTCACGGAACTTTTATACGAACTGCGGGCCACGTTAGAACGAACCATGGCTAGTGAAACCCCCGACGGGGGATACACCGACATAGCGTACCGTACAGAAGGAAACGTCGCCGAAGTCCTCATCGAACGGGCCGAGAAGGGGAACACGCTCCGGCCGGAGACGATTGACGAAATCGATTCCGCACGAGAGCACGCAGAGGACGCCGATGACATCGGGGCGCTGGTGATTCGGTCGGAGGGTGACCGATTCTTCTCGACGGGTGCAGACCTGAACAGCGTCTTGCCGCTGATAGAAGAGGGCGACTCGGATGGAGTCAGCGAATTCAACGCGAACTGGCACGCGGCGTACCGTCGCATCGAGCAGTCAGACCTCCCGATTATCGCTGCGGTCTCTGGGCAGGCGCTCGCAGGTGGATTCGAGCTCGTGCTCGTCTGTGACCAGGTGGTCGCGACACCCGAAGCTCGCTTCGGGGACCACCACGTCAAGTACAACCTGATTGGTGGTGGCGGGTCGACCCAGCGGCTGCCCCGCATCGTCGGTCCGCGCCGGGCGAAGGAACTCCTCCTCAGCGACAAGACGATTTCCGCAGAAACCGCACGCGAGTGGGGGCTCGTGAATCAGGTCACCGACGAGGATGAATCACTGACCGATGCGGTGATGGATTACGTGGCAGATATCGCCAAACATCACCCGCTCGCGCTCAAGCGGCAGAAACAGCTCGCGAACCAGAGTTTAGAATCTTCCCTGGCGGCTGGCCTCAAACTCGAACAGGAGACGGCGAACGTCCACCTGATGTCGAATGCCGTACAGGAGGGTCTTGCAGAGTTCATGGACCGCGACTAGAAGAGACGAACGAGATTCCGACGGTACTGTCAGTTCGATTCGTCCCAGTCCTGTAGCTTCGTCCGCCGAACTTTGCCGGTGACGGTCAGCGGGAGTTCGTCGACGAACTCGATTTCGCGCGGATACTCGTACTTCGCCAGTTGGTCCTTCGCATGCTGTTTAAGCTCTTCAGCCAGCTCGCTGGACGGTTTGTGGTCGTCGGCGAGTTCCACGAACGCCTTCGGGATTTCACCGCGGACGTCGTCGGGAACGCCGATGACGCCGACGTTGACGACGGCCGGGTGCTCGGCGAGGGTATCCTCGACTTCTTTCGGACCGATGCGGTACCCCGACGAGATGATGACGTCGTCTTTTCGCCCGACGAAGTAGTAGTAGCCGTCCTCGTCGCGCTTCGCGAGGTCGTTCGTGAACAGCCAGCCGTCGTGGAACACCTCCGCCGTCTTCTCGGGTTTGTTCCAGTACTCTTTGAAACACTCCGGGTCGCCCTCGTATTCGACAGCAATTTCGCCTACTTCGTCGACGCCGACGCGCGTCTCGCGGTCGCTCGGGTCGAAGAGGTCGACGTCGATGCGACCCAACGACGGCTTGCCGAGCGACCCCTCGCGTTTCGGATACAACTCCGATATCTCGTTGACGATGTTGACCGCCTCGGTCTGGCCGTAGACTTCTTGCACGACAGCCCCATCGAAGATGTCCTCGGCCCACTCGGTGATGTCGTCACCCAGTGATTCGCCACCCGACCAGATGCTCCGAACGGAGGTCAGGTCGAACTCAGCGGCCCGCTCGGTCTCCTGCATCATCATTCGGAGCGCCGTCGGTGGGATAAAGGACACCGAGATACCGTACGTCTCGATGAGGTCGAACGTTTCGAGAGGGTCGAACTGGCCGGTCGAATTGTAGGCGACGAGCGGACGGCCGTGATAGAGTGTTGTCGCCATCGTCGAAAAGAGTCCGGCGACCCAGGCCCAGGCGGCGGGTGACCAGACGACGTCGGAGTCTTTGATATCGAAATCACAGTAGCTGGCGATGTAGTCTGGGAGCAACCCTAGCACCAGCCGATGGGCGTGGACAGTCCCCTTCGGGTCGCCTGTCGTCCCGCTCGTGTAGATTATCGAGGCAGTTTCGTCGGCGTCTGTTGCAACGGTTTCGAACTCCCGGGAGACAGTCTCCTGAACGTCCCAGAAATCAGCTTCGTTCACTTCGTGGTCTACATCCCCGACCGTCAGGATGGTATCGAGGTCGTCGATGTCGTCTTTGACTTCTCTGAGGGTATCGACGTTCTCGCTGTCGACGAGACAGGCTTTCGCACCGCCGTCTTCCAGTCGGTAGCCGAGCGCATCTGGCCCGAACAGCGAACTGAGCGGAATTGAAATCGCACCGAGCTTCCAGGCGGCGAGGTGAGCCATCGCTGTCTCGGGCTTTTGAGGAATGTTGATACCGATGCGGTCGCCTCGCTCGATACCTTGCTGTCGGAAGTAATTCGCCAGTCGGTTCGTGATGTTGCGCAACTGCCAGTAGGTGTACGTCTCTGGTTCGGAGTCCGTCCCGTCGCCGAAGAGTGCAACCCTGCTCTTGTCTTCGGCCCACCGGTCACACAGGTACGTCGCGAGGTTGAACTGCTCAGGCACCTCGTGTTCGAAGGACTCGACCAGTTCCTCGTAACTCTCCCATTCCTGCTGGTAGAACGTGTACGCCTCTATGTCTGGGACTGATGGCATTGTTGAATGCAACCGTGTAGACCATCATAGTAGTGTCGGCGATTGAATCGGGGAGTCGTATCGAGAGCCAGCGGCAGAACACCACTCGTTCAACCAAATATTTATTACGTCTCAGCCGAGTCTTCTACTATATTCCAGGACAGAGCTAATTCTGTCTTTCTGGATGCAAAATTCGGGTAGACCCACGATAACAATGGATTTCAGCAAATCACCAACGCAGGAAATGGTCAGTGAACAGCTCCGTGAATATATCGAGGACAATGTCGTCGGGGAAACCGAGGACTGGGACTCGGACGAGAACTTCCCCGAAGATGTCTACCAGGACCTGGTCGACATGGGAATCATCGGGACGCTGCTTCCCGAGGAACTTGACGGACAAGGATTCGGTATTCACACCGGCGGCATCATCATGGAAGAACTCGGTCGTGGTGACGTCGGGCTGGCGAACGTGGTCCACAACCAGATTCTCGGAAACGTCACACTGAGCGAGCACGGAAACGAGAAACACAAGGAAATCGCCGCAGAGAACGCACGCGGTGAAACCATGCTCTCCTTCGGACTCACGGAACCAGACCACGGGTCCGACGCGCAGGGTATCGAGACATACGCAGAGAAAGACGGTGACGAGTGGGTTATCAACGGGGAGAAAATCGCTATTACGTGTTCACAGTACGCCGACTACAACATCGCGTTCTGTCGCCTGGGCGATTCGGACGACTTCAGAGCGATTCTCGTCCCACTCGACGCGGATGGTGTCGAAGTGTTGCCATACCACGCAATCGGCACGGCAATCGACGGCTGGGGCCAGGTGTTCTACGACGACGTACGTGTTCCCGAGGAGAACCTGGTTTCGGAGAAGAACGCATTCAGGATTGCGATGGAAACGTTCGACTACACGCGCCCGTGGATTGGGTACCTCTGTATCGGCTGTGCACAGAAGACGGTCGACCAGACAGTCGACTACCTGAAAGACCGGGAAACGTTCGGCGAACCCGTCGCGACCCGGCAAGGCCCGCAGTTCCAGATTGCGGAGATGGAGACGAAACTCGATCTCGCCCGCTTGAAGTGCGACGAGGTTTCCTGGCGGATTGAAAATGACATGGAAGAGACAAAACATGCCGCCATGTCCAAGTGGTACGCCGCCGAAGTGAGTTTCGAGACCGTCAAGGAGTGCACTGTCCTCCACGGCCACTACGGTTACTCGACTGACTCCGGTATCGGCCAGCGGTTCTCCGACATCATGGGCAACGTCATTGCCGATGGGACGCCTCAGATTCTGAAACACATCATCGCCCGGGAGACGTTTGGTCGCGACTACGTCAGCCACTAAACAGCCGGTTTCCAGCGTTTTCAGTCGGTGACGCGACGGTCCTCAGACGTGACGGGGGAAAGTTATTTATCGGTTGGAGCGAATCTTTTGGCAGGATGAAAGAGAAAATCGACCTCAGTAGCGATGTCGCTCTCGTCACGGGAGCGGCGGGCGGTATCGGAAGTGCGGTTGCCGAGGAACTGGCCAAAGAGGGAGCGACGACTGTCGTCACAGACATCTCGACGGAACACGGGACGGACGTCGCGGAACGTCTGGACGACGAGTACGAGGCGACAACTGTCTTCAGACAACTTGACGTGAGTGATTACGCCGACTGTGAGGAGACAATCGATGGGGTAGTCGAGGAGTTCGGCAGCATCGACATCCTGGTGAACGTCGCCGCTGGTGGCCTGCGAGACCACGACGACAATAAGGCGTTCCACGAGACGACTCCCGAGGACTGGCAGATTCAGTACGACGTGACTTTCGGCGGTCCGGTCAATACCTCTCACGTCGCAGTCCAGCACATGATGGACCAGGAAAGTGGCGCGATTGTCAACTTCATTTCCGAGGCCCACAAGGGGCAGGAGCGCGGTGACAACAAACTCTACGCCGCCTCGAAGGCCGGCGTCGCCGGGTTCACGAAGGCACTATCGAAGGAAGTCGGCGAGTTCGACATCAGGGTCAACGGTATCTCACCTGCAGCCACGCGAACCCCCGCAACGGAAGAGTTGATTGACAAGTACGGCGACAAGATGCTGCAAAAGTACGCGCTAAACAGGCTGGGAAAACCGACCGATTCCGCGAACGCCGCCGTCTTCCTCGCCAGCGACGCCGCCGAGTGGATTACCGGCCAGGTCATCAGCGTCAACGGAGGTTACTCGTAATTACAACCGGACTGTTGCGTCGGACTATCCGTCTCTGGGAATCAACTCATGTCACCTCACTCGGACAGGTTGACGACACCATATTCGAGGAGCGCACTGAGTACGTCTCTGGCGTGGCCTTTCGGGTCCACGTCAGTATAGACATCGTATATTTTTCCGTTGACGACGACGAACGTCGTCCGCGTGGTCACTCCACTTCCGCGCCGTTCGACGTCGAACACTTCCGCAACCTCTCCGTCCGGATCCGCGAGCAAATCGAACTCGATGTCGTGTTTGTCCGCGAACGCCCAGTGTGAGTCGACATCGTCGACGGAGACACCGTATACTGACACACCTGCGTCACGATAGGTCTGCAGTTCTTTCCCGAACTCTACTGCTTCGGTCGTACAGCCCGGTGTATCGTCCGCTGGGTAAAAATAGACGACTGTTGGTTCGTTGAACGTGATGGTTCGCTCGGTTCCGTGTTGATTTGACGCTGTTATCGACGGTGCGGAGTCGCCTGAGTTCAGTGACATACCACCTAGTGGACTGGCTCCAGAAAAAAACGTTCGGCCAGCGAGATGAAACCGTGGCGCAAGCCAACAGCTGACCCATAAATATAACTTGGTCGAATCGGACTGTCTGAGTATGTACATGGCACGGTCGATGCTGTACCTACCAGCAGCGAATAGCGACTGGGTTCAGAACACACCCTACGAGACGGATGCCGATGGCGTCATCTTCGACCTGGAAGATGGGACCCACACGTCGAAAAAAGACGAGGCGCGGACACTCGTCAGAGAGTTTCTCGACAATGCCGAGGACATCGACACTGTTCTCACTGTCAGAGTGAACTCCCCGGAGACAGGATTCTTCGAAGACGATGTCGCGGAAGTGGCCCATCCGAATCTGGACGCCATCGTTCTGCCGAAGGTCGACTCCGAGGAGTACGTCGAGTACGCAGACAACGTGCTGACGTACGTCGAACGGCGCCAGGGCATCGACGACGAAATCGACATGTTTCTCCTGCCGGAGTCTGCGTACGGCCTGTACAACCCCTACGAACTCTGCGCAGCCAGCGACCGCGTCGAATCTATCACCGGTGCGACTACGAGGGATGGCGATTTCAACCGCGCACTCGACTACGAGTTCACCAAGGAGGGGCTGGAGTCGCTGTACGCCAGGTCGAACGTGCTCGCGGGAGCGAAGGCAGCGGGTCTCGACCAGGTGCTTTCAGGTGTGTGGACAGATGTGAAAGACAAGGAGGGGCTCAGGGAGCACGCGGAGTTCGGCCGCCAGCTCGGATTCACGGGATACGAAATCATCCACCCCGACCACGCCGAAATCGTGAACGATGTTTTCACGCCCGACGAAGATGAGATGCGCGAGCTACAGGAGATGGTCGATGAACTCGAGGACGCGTTCGACGAGGGGAACAGTGTCATCAGGTGGAACGACGAGATGGTCGACCCGGCCCACTTCAGGACTGCAAAACAGAAGCTCGAACGAGCGAAACAGTACGGCGTCCTCGACTAGGCGACTGCACTACTCCTCGTCAACCATCTTTTCCTCGACGAAGTCGTAGACCCGACTCAGGTCTGTCGGGCCGCCGTAATCGGACTCGACAAAGTGATACAGATGTCTGACGTCAGAGGCGAGCATTCCCGGCGTGCTGTTATCCTCAAAGAATTGGTCGACAAGGCGGAGGTCCTTGTCGGCGATACCGATGCTGCCCTGGATGTCGTACTCTTCTTCGAGGACGTGGACCGGAATAATATATCGCGTCGCCGTGCTGCTGCCGGCACCGTGGTTGATTACTTCGAGTATCTTCTCCCGGTCGAGACCTGCCTGGTGGCCGGCGACGACCGCTTCACACGCCGCGTACAGATTGTTGTACGTCAGATAGTTGTTCAGGAGTTTCACGACGACCCCGTCGCTGGGCCGCTCGCCGACGTGGAAAATTTCGCTGCTGAACGGTTCGAAGAGCGATTCGTGTTCCTCGAATACTTCGCTGGGGCCGCCGACCATGGATGTCAGCTCCCCAGCCCGCTGGTCGCCGCTGGCGGGGGCTCCCAGGAAATTGATGTCGTGGTCGGCCAGCGTCTCCGCGAGTTCGTCCGTCTTATCCGGCAATCCCGTCGTCACGTCGATAATCGTGTCTCCCGGGTCGAGCGTTTCCAGCAGGCCGTCAGTCGCTGTGACGACCGCTTCGACCTGTTCTGGACCGACCAGAACGGTGAAAACAACGTCTGACTCGCGACCGACAGCCGCTGGCGAGTCGGCCGCCTCTGCACCGTCTTCGACGAGTGAATCCATCGCTTCTGTTTGAATATCGTAGACCGTCATCTCGTAGCCGTCGGCAAGCAGGTGCTCGGCAATCGGTTTCCCGAAGTTACCGAGCCCAATGAATCCTATTCGTGTCATGCCTTTTGAAGAACTCCAGTGTCGAGAATAAATCTTTGGGTGGCTCGCACGAAGCAGTCGTTGTGTTCCGGGCGTCGCTCCGGCCACCCAAATCTATAATTGCAGGGGGGACAAACCAGACGAGTGAGTTATGACAGATAGAGACACCCAGATACTAGACGTGCATTCGCACTTCTCGACCGAAGAGGGGTTCGTGTTTCAGGATCCCGATGACTCCGATACGTTCGGAGAGGACTTCGAGATGCGGACGGAAGCAGAGATGGTTGAAGACCTGCAGGAAGCGAACGTCAAGCCGATGCTCGATTTCGGCTTTACCGCAGACGTGCCGGTGGACGAAGCGGCAGAGAAACATGACTACTTCGCGGACATGTACCAGGAGAACCCGGACGCCTTCCTCGGGCTCTGGGCTCAACTCGACCCGCGGCAGGGCGAGGACACCGTCGAAGAGTTCGAGCGGTGTCTCACGAGCCTCGACATGGGAATTACTGGGTTCACCATCAACGGCTCGACGACGAACGTGCCCGCAGACGACGAGCGCTACGACCCGATATACGAACTCTGCCTCGAACACAATGCGCCGGTGCTCATCAACATCGGCTACTCGGGACTCGGTGCCGGCCAGCCCGGCGGCGGCGGTCATCTGGTCGAGTACTGTCACCCGAAATACGTCGACAGAGTGGCTTCGGAGTACCCAGAACTGCAGATTATCGCCGGGCGTCCCGGATGGCCCTGGCAGGGCGAGGCAATCGCGTCACTGCTTCACAAATCGAACATCGCCGGCAACGAACTCCACGGCTGGCGGCCGAAGTACTATCCTGACGAACTCCAGTACGACATCGGCCGCCGCCTGCAAGGAAAAGTGATGTTCGGGGGTGACTACCCGCTCATCGACTACGAGACACTGCGCGAAGACTGGGAAGAGATGGACATCAGCGACGACGTGCGGGACAAAGTGTTCCACGAAAACGCCGAACGAGTCCTCGGACAGTTCGGGGATATCTGAGTAGCAGAGGACCCTTCTTTGATGATACAGCGAGTCGAATCTGCCTATATAACTACTCGCCGCGAGGTGCAGTAGAGCGGGAGAGAGAGTGTTTTCACTCACATTACTCTTCGGTGACGAAGCGCCAATACTCCGGGAGACGAATTTCCAGTTTTTATTATTGGCGACGCTGCTTCCAGTGCTCGGCACAGCGTTAGTGTCTCCAGTTCTCGACTCGTTGATCGGCCCGCTTGGGGCGTCCACCGCCACAATCGGGTGGATGATTTCGGTCTTTACTGCGCCAGCGATCGTGATGATTCCATTGGCAGGGATACTTGCTGATCGGTACGATCGGAAAGCAATTCTCGTGCCCTCGATAACCCTCTTTGGACTGAGCGGGGTCGGCATCGCGTTCACGACTGATTTTCGTCTCGTGTTGGTCTTGCGTCTCCTCCAGGGAGTCGGGTTTGCTGGCATCAATCCTATTATTATTACGATTCTCGGTGATCTGTACACGAGTGGAACGGAAGAGACTGCGCAAGGGATTCGACTGTTGACATCCGGTCTCAGCGGTGGGCTATTTCCGTTGTTTGCCGGACTGTTAGTCGTCTTCGCGTGGCAATATCCGTTCCTGCTATACGCTGTGGCCTTCCCGATTGCGATCGGCATGTTTCTGTGGTTCGACGAACCGACAACTGCTGATTCGTCTCTCAGTACGGATGGTGGTGTTGGGGGTGACGGATCAGAATCGTACACCCGTGCACTGTGGCGACTGAGTCGGCAGCGCCGAGTGCTTGCGATGGTCGCTGCCCGGGCGCTGATGATACCGGTTTTCATCGGGTTCATCACCTACAACTCACTCATCGTCGTCCGCCTCCTGGGAGGAACTCCCATACAGGCAGGAGTTCTGACTGCAGTCGTGTACTTTTCGTTTGCCCTTTCGGCGAGCCAGGCCGGTCGTATTTCAGCAGCCTTCGACAGCCGACTGTATCCTCTTCTTGGTGCGAACGTTTGCCTGGGCTTCGGGTTTGTCATCGTCCTATTCGCTCCCGGGATTGTTTTAGCGACTGTGGGCACCGCGATATTAGGTCTCGGCTTCGGTATCGTCGGTGCGCTCTATCGGAGCATTATCACTGGTCTGGCACCAGTATCACTCCGGGCTGGTCTAGTGAGCCTCTCCGAAGCTGGTGGACGGGTGACAGCCACGCTCACGCCGCCGTTTATTGGGGCTGTCGTCACTATCGCATCGCCAGTGGTCGGATTTGAGTCCGCACTTCAACTCGCTGGGCTTCTCATCGCAATTCTTGGTGGCGGTGGAGGGATCATTTGCATCCTCGTCGCGAGTGGCTCCGCGCCGGTGTCGATCGACTAAAGCAAAACAGGTATCGGTTGTGTGTCCGGTGGCACCACATTTATCATGATACCCCGAATCAGTAGGAGTATGGTCAGAACAGCACTGGTAACGGGCGGCAGTGGCGGAATTGGCTCTGAATGCGTTCGAGAACTCTCCACGGACCACAACGTCGCGTTCCAGTACTACTCGAACGAGGAAGCGGCAGAGGAACTGGTCAACGAACTCGGCGACGATGGTGATACTGACGTCCTGCCCGTGCAGGCAAACATCACTGACGAAGACGACGTCACGGAGATGGTCTCGACAGTCGAAGACGAACTCGGCTCTCTCGACATTCTCGTCAACAGTGCAGGAATCATGAAGGGACAGGGACTCGACGATCTCTCTCCAGGCGACATCAAGCAGACGATTTCGATAAATCTCGTCGGGACTATTCTGTGTACCCGCGAGGCACTCCCGGTCATACTGGAGAGCGACCGGGGCCATATCATCAACGTATCGTCGACAGCCGGCACGCACGGCAGCCACGGTGACCCAGTGTACGGTGCCTCGAAGGGCGGACAGGTTGCGTTTACTCGCTCGCTGGCTAGCGTTTACACGAAAGAAAACGTTTTCACTAACGCCGTCGCGCCCGGAGCAGTGGAAACAGAAATGTTTCCGGAGGAGTGGGTCGAGGGCGTCGAGAAGGGATATCCCCTCGGGCGACTGATTCAGCCCGAAGAAGTCGCAGAGGCAGTCGTGTTTCTCACAAAGACCACCAGCATCTCTGGGGAGATACTCGAGATTGATCAAGGGAAACTGCTGTGAGTCTGAGTAGACTGTCACGCAGCAGATAGGAAACGCATGAACGATCTTCAATTTCAAGACGGTGACGTGGTGCTTCTGGCCGGCTATACCTGTGGTCGAACCCTCGAAGCGGTCGCAGCGAGCGATGCTGCGGTGACGGTACTCGTTGCAGGTCCTACCTTCGATCGCGAATATGCGGGAGTAAGTATCGAGCAATTCACTCGAACGACGCCGACTGCGGAGGTCAAGATGCTGGCTCCACAGGGTAGTGCGCGGTCACTCGTGAACGACGGGGAAGCAGCTTACATCCCATCGCGCTCGCCCGACCAGACGGATATCGTCCGCATGATACTCGACCAGGCCACCCGTGTTGTCGGTGCCTGCGAAACGTCACCACCGCGTGATGGGTCCCTCACGCCTGGTGCCTGTGGACTGCTCGTTCCGACGATGGTGGAAAAGACCGATATTACCATCGCTGAGATTAACCAGAACGCACCACGGTTGCCGGGAATGTCGTTTCGAGCGGAGCAGTTCGACCTGCATCTCGAGGCGACGTGTGACCTCCCGTATATCGACCCGCCCGAAATAGATGCAGTGACCCGGCGGGTCGGTGAGAACGTCGCACGGCTCGTTCCCGAGGGGGCGACACTCGAAATTGGAATCGGCCGTCTTCCGGCAGCAGTCGCGCGTTCGCTGGACGACCGCACCGGCCTGGGTTTGCACGGTGGGTTCGTGAGTTCTGCGGTCCGATCGCTCGTCGAGTCGGGGATGGTAACGCGTGGCAGTTCGGTTGCAGAACCTGACCCTGACTGTCCGCTCGGTCGACCATTGCTTGCCACAGCAATACTGGGAACTAATTCCTCGTTCTACGAGTGGCTGGAGCGCTCACACGTCGTGGCGGTCGACACGATGCGGCGAACGTCTGACCCGGCACTGGTCGGCACGAACCCGAAATTTACGCCCATCAACGGTGCGTTACAGGTCGATATTGAGGGCCAAGTCAACGCAGAGCGAATCGGAACGCGACAGGTGAGCATTCCCGGCGGCCAACCAGCATATCTCCGGGCCGCACGCCGGAGTGACGGCGGAACGTCTATCGTAGCTCTGACGAGTACGGTCCCTGATGGCTCGTCAAAAATCGTTTCGTCCATTTCTGACGCTGGAGTGGTGACGACGCCACGGGTCGATGCCGACCACGTCGTCACCGAACACGACACCGCAATACTGTTTGGCGAGACCGTCTCCAGTCGAACTGACAAACTTATTTCGCTCGCACCACCGAACGAAAGAGATCGTCTGCGAGAGACTGCCCGGAAGCGGGGAATACTGTAGCAACTGCCATCCTATAGAGCGACGCAGGAACGCGAAAGACGTCGGCACGAGCTATTCTTGAGAATGTTTGGCATTGCCGAACGGATTTCACCCAGCCCTGATTTCGTTGGTAGTTTTTGTGCCACTGGCTGTCACCGATCTTGAAAAGTCTGAACGGAGGCGCCCACATGCCGTGCTTAGAGGCGTGACAGTGCAGCATTCAACCATATAACTCTTAAATTCGGCTATTCCGAACATGTATACGAGGCTTCAAGGAGAAAATCGCCTATTTTGAACTGCCTGGTATTATTGTGTGTTACATTTTCCCGACCATTACGGACATATGGCTGTAATTAAATTTGAATTGTCGCAGCATGTCCTCCAGTATTGAATTTCTACTCTCAGCTCTCTTCGTCTACTAGTCTCTCCAGGGCCTTTGAATGATATCGAAACCATATATATTCGGCATATCCGAACTAGTATCACTCTTATATTCATACAGTCAGGAACAGCTCAACCAGGTCCGGTATGCCGGCAGCGCGTCCTATCAGAGTAACACCTTTCTGAGTCGCCGGTGTGGATGGAGTATGGAACGGTTATCGCTTACTAACACTGCCTTCGAGGGTAATAACAATGTCTACCTCTTCGACGACGGACCGGAGACGGTCCTCATCGACGCTGGAGATTGGGACGAGTCGACGAAGGACAAACTGCGGGCGGAACTCGACAGCCACCAGATCACTTTTGCGGACATCGACAGGATCTTTCTCACTCACTGGCACCGCGACCACACGGGGCTTGCGGGCTATATTCAGGGAGAAAGCGGAGCCAGTGTCCACGTCCACGAACGGGATGCGCCACTCGTCCGCGGCGACGAGGACGCTGTGACAGCCCTCCAGAATCTGCAAGATGGTTACTTCGAGGACTGGGGAATCCCCACAGACGACCGCCACTCCTTGCGAGAGATACTAAACACGATACAGCATGCAGTGACACCGCCGTCGGTCGATACGTTCACTGACGGCGACGTGTTCACGTTCAATAGCCATGAGATGACCGTCGTCCACACGTCGGGACACGCCGACGGGTTGTGCATCTTCGAGATGACTCTCGATGGCGAATCCGTCGTGTTCTCTGGTGACGCTCTTTTGCCAGAATACACGCCGAACGTGGGCGGCGCAGACGTTCGCGTCGAGCAACCGTTACCGAAGTATCTGCAGGCGCTACAGCGGATTGCCGACGCTGACTACGAGTGTGCCTATCCCGGCCACCGGGAGCCGATAGCCCAGCCCACACGACGCGCCGACGAAATCATCGCACACCATCACGAGCGCGCGATAAATGTACTCACTGCAGTACAAAAGCACGCGCCATGTGACACCTGGACCGTGAGTCTCGAACTATTCGGGTCTCTCGAGGGCATCCACGTATTGCACGGCCCAGGCGAATCGTACGCTCACCTCGAGGCACTCGAACGGCAGGGAGCAGTCGTGCGCGAGGGCACAACCTACCGGTTGACAGACTTCGGTACCGACCTCCTGAGCCAGTCCGACCACGATCAGTTTACGGTAGACTACTGATTACTTCACTTACCGTCGTGACGCACATCTGTGTAAAATTGGCAAAAATGTACTGTCGAAGCGATGTGAACAACGGTGGCAGCGATACGAGTTCGGCCGTTATTAGCCCACTCTACGCTGACTCTGACTTGCTGTTGTTATTGACAACGAGAGCGGTCCGGTCGAATTCACAGACCAGCGGTTCGTCCGAAGCATCACCATCCACTTTGAACACTTCGACGTGCATCGTGACGGTTCCCCGCTCACCGTCGCTGGTCTCGCGTTTGTCTGTGACTGTCGACTGCACCCGAATCGTATCGCCGTGAAACACAGGGTTCGGATGCTCGACGTTGTCGTACGAAAGGTTGGCAACGGCCGTCCCATCAGTCGTATCGGGAACGGTTAACCCGACAGCGAGACTCATCGTGTAGAGTCCGTTGACCAGTCGCTCTCCGAACTGTGTCTCGGCGGCGAAGGCCGCATCTAAATGAAGCGGCTGCTGGTTCATCGTCATATCACAGAACGCCTGGTTGTCCGCCTCGGATACAGTCCGGCGTTTGTCGTGTTCGATAGTCTCTCCGACTTCGAATTCCTCGTAGTATTTTCCAGTCATGGTTTTCTCAGTGTTTGATTGGAAGCGATGGGGTCGTTCAGAGAACCGTCCCGTGTTTCTTGTCCGGGCGGTCCTTCTCGACGCCCTCGTAGAACGCAAAGCGATTCACCAGTTCCTTGCGGAGCGTGCTGGGTGGGACGATATCGTCGATGACGACTTCGCTGGCCATCCGGTGGATGTCGATATCCTCGCGGTACTCCTCGCGGAGTTCCTGCTCTTTTTGTTTACGTTCGTCTTCGTCTTCGATATCGTTGAGCTTTCTGGCGTAGACGGCGTTAATCGCGGCTTCGGGCCCCATGATGGCTATTTCACCAGAGGGGAGTCCAATCGTAGATTCCGGATCGTATGCAGGACCGGACATCGCGTAGATGCCCGCGCCGTAGGCTTTGCGGACGACCACGCACTGTTTCGGGACCGTTGCCGACGACGTGGCGTAAATCATCTTCTTGCCCTTCTCCAAGATCGCCTCCTTCTCGACGCTGGAGCCGGCCATGAAGCCGGGCGTGTCTGCCAGATACAGCAACGGAATGTTGTAGGCGTCGCACTTCCAGACGAACTGGGCTGCTTTTTCGGCGGAATCGGGGAAGATAGCGCCCGCACGCTGGGCTGGCTGGTTGGCGACGATACCCACCGGCCGCCCGTCGATGCGAGCAAATCCGGTCAGAATCTCCTTCCCGTAGTCGGGCTGGAGTTCGAACCAGGAGTCGGCGTCGACGACCCGGTCGATGATGTCTGTCATGTCGTAACCGCGATTCGGTGCCTGCGGAATCACACCGTCGATACCCTCTGGCGAACTCGCAGGGGCCGTTCCATCAGTCTGTGGCGGCTTTTCGTCGCTGTTGTCCGGCAGGTAGCTGGTTAGCTTCGAGACGAGTTCGCGGGCGTGTTCCTCGTCGTCTGCCACCAAATCGGCACTCCCGGAGTGTTTGGCGTGGACGTCCGGCCCACCCAGGTCCTGCATGTCGATATCCTCGCCGGTGACCATCTTGACCATTCGCGGACTGGCGATGGCCATCGCAGACATATTTCGGACCATGACGGTGAAATCAGCGAAGACGGGTGTGTACGCCGCCCCGGCGATGCTCGGTCCGTAGAGGACACAGATTTGCGGAACCCGGCCCGAGAGCAGCGAGTGGTTGTAGTAGTACTTCCCGATGCCCTCACGGTTGGCGAAAAAGCCCGATTGCTGGTCGATGCGCCCGCCGGAAGAGTCCATCAGGTAGATGACTGGCTGGCCGGTCTTCATCGCGCGCTGTTGCATCCGGAGGAACTTCTCGACGCCTTTCGCGGCCATGCTCCCCCGTTTGACCGTGTAGTCGTTGGCCATGAAGTGGACGTCGCGCCCGTCGAACTCCGCTGCGCCGGTGATGAGACCATCGGCGGGCAACTTGTCCTCGGCGTCGAACTCCGCGAACTTCCCGTCTTCGAACAGCAGGCCGTCGTCACCGAACCACAGGTCCATGCGGTCCCGAACGAACTTCTTTCCCTGGTCAGGCAACTGATCCTTGTACTTTTCGTGCCCGCCGAGTTCTATCTCTTCTATTTCCTTCCAGAGTTCTTCCTCGCGCTCCGTTGGACCGAGATCTTCCTGTGGAGGTGAGGTGTCAGCACTCGCTTCTTCCGGGGGTGATTCGTAGTCGGCACTGGTAACTTCGGTCCCGTCTTTGTCTGTGACCGTCACGTCATCTTCGAACTGTGCGGCCAGCGCCTGTGCAATTGCCTGTGCCTGCTCTTCGGTCGTCTCGGTGGAAACTCGGATTTTCATTGGTAGTCACTCCAGGACGATGAGGGTGTCACCCATATCGACGGAGTCGCCTTCGGCAATCGGGATGTCGGCAACCGTCCCGCTTGTCGATGCAACGACGTCGTTTTCCATTTTCATCGCTTCGAGGACGCAGACGACGTCACCCTGATCGACTTCGTCTCCTTCCGACACTTTGACCGAAAGGATTGTCCCTTGCATCTCGGCAGCGATGGCTCCAGCCGCCTGTTGGCTGGCACTATCGCCGCTAGAACCGGTCTCGGCACCTGTTCCCGCCGCTGCTGTGCTCTTGAGGTCGCCCTCGACCAGCACGTCGAATTTTTTGCTATCGACTTCGACAGTCATCTCGTGGGTGGCAGCCGCCGTATTACCCGTTGCTGGTCCGGGTTCGCTGCCCCACTGCTCGACTGCTGCGGCGATGTCTTCCTCGTCGAGTTCTTCGTCGAGATACTTTGTCGTGTGCTCCCCGGCGACAAACACGTCGTCGTCAAGCATCATTCGGTGGAAGGGAATCGTCGTGTGGACGCCTTCTACTGTGAAGTGCTTGAGTGCGCGCTTCGAGCGCTCGAGACACTGCTCGCGGTCGGGTGCGTCAACAATGAGTTTACCGATCATCGAATCGTAGTCGCCGCCGATCTCGTCGCCCTGATTGATTGCGTGGTCTAGGCGGATACCGATACTACTCGGGGGGTTGTACGTCTCCAGTAATCCGGGCATCGGTGTAAAGTCGTTTGCCGGATTCTCTGCATTGATACGGTACTCGATGGCGTGTCCTTCTATTTCGACGCTTTCCTGGTCGAAGGCCAACTCCTCCCCAGCAGAAACGAGAATTTGCCAGCGGACGATGTCGAGTCCAGTGACTTCCTCTGTGACGGTGTGTTCGACCTGAATACGAGTATTAACCTCCATAAAAAAGAACTCGCCGTCTTCGACGAGGAACTCAACGGTGCCAGCGTTGGTATACTCTGCTTCGCTGACGCCACGGCGTGCCGCTTCACCAATCTGTTCCCGGAGTTCATCCGACAGAGCGGGACTCGGTGCTTCCTCAATTACCTTTTGGTGTCGACGCTGGAGGGAGCACTCGCGTTCTCCGAGATGCCGGACGTTGCCGTGTTCGTCTGCGAGTACCTGTACCTCGATGTGTTTCGGAGCTTCGAGGTATTTTTCGACGTACACTGAGTCATTCCCGAAGTACGCATCTCCCTCTCGCTTTGCACTTTCAAGTGTATCTTCGACGTTCTCCTCACTGTGCACAATCTTCATTCCACGGCCGCCACCGCCCCCCTCGGCCTTGATCGCGATTGGATAGCCGTACTTGTCTCCGAGCTCGCGGACCTCCTCGACACTCTCAACCGGTTCATTCGTGCCAGGGACGACAGGGACATCGGCTTCAGTCATTATCGAACGCGCCTTCGTTTTCTCTCCGAGTTGCTCCATGGCATCGCTGGGTGGGCCGATCCACGTCAGACCGTCCGTCTCTTCGACTCGGCGAGCGAACCCGGCGTTCTCGGCGAGAAACCCGTAGCCGGGATGGATGGCATCGGCGTCGGCCTGTCGTGCTGTCTCGATAATTGTTTCCTGGTCGAGATACGATTCACTAGCAGGTGCCGGTCCGACGTTGTACGCCTCGTCAGCGTAATTAACGTGGCCGGTATTGCGGTCCGCTTCGCTATAAATGGCGACGGTATCGACCCCAAGTTCTTCGCAAGCGACCATTATTCGAACAGCGATTTCACCACGGTTTGCGACTAGTATCTTATCAAACATGAGTATTCAATTGGATTCAGTGTTCAATCGATTTTCGCGTCTACCTGCTTCGGTGATCAGAATTCCAGCTACTCGGCGACCCACGGCCAGAATGTCCCTCTGTGCGCGCATGTCAGTAATCCTCATTTCTTATGGCTCTCCGAGTGTATTTGTACCTTTTGCTACGTATGGTGAGGTGTCTCGCAGTTGCTCTTCGCAGATAGGCTGGTCGGATGGACTAGAATGTTTCGTCTCTCCGATCTGAGCTTGCGATATTCACTCGAAATCGTTATTCCGTCTGACAATTCCGTGTGCGATGACAGACATAACTTCTCGGTCCCCAACAAAGACACGAGGGTAGAAATCAACATAACCCCGGTCTGTTCGACTCTCTGAGAGGTTCTTGTCGGTAATCTCCATTTGTACGTAAAGTGTATCTCCCGGATACACGGGTTCGTCGAATCGAAGTTCATCCATCCCCCAGCCGCCCATGAGGGCGACTGATTCCTCACCCTGGAAAATATCGGTTGTGTACAATCGGACCGTCAGACACAGCGTGTGAAGGCCGCTGGCGATAATCTCCCCAAACATCGACTCTTGTGCGGCCGCTTCGTCGACGTGGAATGGCTGTGGGTCGAACTGTTCCGCGAATGTGATTATTTCCTCTTTGGTTATTGTGTAACTATCTGTTTTGTAGATCTCACCGACCGTCAAATCTTCATAATAAATGGTCATATCTGAACGTCTCCCAGTACTCAATTAAATCAACCGATTGTTGGCGCGGTCCCAAACGTATAGTCATGGAAACTCATGACTTGTTATATGTTGTTCTTTTCATACTTCCTAGTGTTGCTTCAAGCGTCAGTTGAGACGGGATATAGCCTGCGCAGTTTGATGCGTGCGTCGTCGGTTGTGAACTGCCAGTCTATGAATATGTCCGCTTCGTTTCGACTCTGTTCCCACGCAGCGACCTCCGAACGGAGTGTCGCTGCGTAGGGAATTCGGCGGTCGAGACACTGAGACGAGAGTGCGCTGAGTTTGATTTCTGCCACATTGAGCCAACTACCGTGCGGTGGAGTAAAGTGAAACTCAAGTTTCTCCAGCAGTCGGCGAGCTTCCGTCGGCGGGAGAAACTCGTAGAACGCGTACTCGGTGTGGGTACTGAAGTTGTCAAGTACTACCCGAATGTGCTCTGCATCCGGGTAGTGCACATCAACGAGTTGGCGCATTTGCTCGACAAATTTGACTTTGGTTCGCTTCTTGGTCACATCGAGGTGGAGCCAGCCGACCAACGGTTCGCTAATCATGAAGATGTTGCGCGTACCGGCTCGTCTGTACGTGTAATCGGTTCGAGCGACCGCTCCCGTGCGGTTCGGGAGCGGGTCGCGGACGTGAGTGAGGAGTTGTTTGTTGGTTTCGTCGAAGCAGACGACTGGCCGCGTTTCATCGTATGGCTCGTGATAGAGGGCGAGAACATCCTCCATCTGGCGGACGAACTTGGGGTTTTGCTCAGGAGGTATCACCCACCGGGTGGCTCGGTGAGGCTGCAGTTCGTTTTTTTTTTAGAATCTGTTGAATGGTCTCATGTGAGATCGACTCAACGTCGATTTCATCAAGGATGACAAGTGTGTCTGCGAGGTGGTGAAGTGTCCAGCGAGCGCGCCCTTCGGGCGGTTCGCTGCACGCCAACGCAATCAAGTGAACCTGGGCGTAACCATTAAGTTTGCGTGCTAGAAACGATCTGGTTTCTTCCGTTCGATGGCGCCGAGACGTTGGCGAGAAAAGCGCTCACGCGTGCGCTGGACGGTGCGCGGCCACAGTCCAGCGCGTCAGCGATTTTCGGATCGCTCCATCCTTCGTCGGACTTCAACAGAATACGTGCTCGGGTGAGTTTTTGAGCACTGTGGTTGCCAGCTGAAACCAGTGCTTCGAGTTCTGCACGCTCTGCCTCAGTCAACTCGACGTAATACAGCTTTCTGCACATAGGCCTGTTCTAAAGGTCGTTCAGCGACTTAACGCTATCATATCATGCTTGAAGCAACAATAGACCGTGCCTCAAACACCCTTTGAAAGAAGCCGTCTACAACCTGCTCTCTTGGGTTCGAGACAACGATTACCGAGATGTCGATGATCTCATGGAAGAGATCGACCACCTCTTCGTTCACTCAACTGCTGACGCTATGTGCGAAGCTGAGATTATGAGAAAAGAATAGTATTCACCTATCGTGGTCTTTGAATGCTTTGCTGGCCGTTCGGCCCGTTCTTTCGCCAGTACGTCTGAGTAAGCTTCCTCGACGACACGAGCAGAGTTGTCCAGTTGGTCGGCGGCGGCGCTCACCCTGTTCAATCGTGAGCGTGCGCCCGACTCCGTGAAGCCGGAGACTCTGCCTCGAAAATGCTGAATCGGAGCGGGCACAATCTTAACCAACAGAACACCGTCCTTCCGATGGAGTATTGGTTAAGAATCTGGCCGACTTGCCGACTACCGCACCGGTCACTCGATTTCGATAACCTCGCCGTCCCCGTCTTGGAGGCGTTCCCGGATTTCGGCCAGCAATTCCTGACCCTCGTCGTAGAGATCGCGGCTGTCCTCAAGCGACACGTCGGCCGCATTGAGCTGGTCGATAATCTCTTTGACCCGGTCAATTCTTCGTTTGATGTCGGGGTCCTTCGGCATTCTCAGATCACTTTCAGCCAGAAGGCGGTGATGAGCAGCAGCAGGATGAGGACAGCAATCGCCGCTTTGTAATAGACCGGCGGAAGGCCCTCACGAGCGGTCGCCTCCTCGACTGCCTCGGCCAGTTCCTGTTTGTGTTCGTGTTCGTGCTCCTGCTCCAAGGTTTCGTAGGCGGCCTCAAGTTGTTGCTCCAACGGCTCGGTATCGCTGGCGAGCAAATCATTCCGAGATTTCGCGATATACTCGCCAGCGGACGTCGGCGTGATCGCGGCCATATCCGCTACCCGATCCGCGATTAACCGGTCGTCAGGCGGTGGTGCAGAATAGTTCTCAAGGCCCAACTCGGCGAATTTCGATCACCGGGGTCATATAAATCGAACCGATGTTCAGAGGACAATAACGGTTCGTATCGGGGCGAAAGCTTGTCCCACTCAAAGATCGAAATCACGCAGTTCAGGGTGTGTCAAGACTTCTGTACCACCGCCCTTGCCTAAACAAAATCACCATCAACTTCATTGAGGGCTTCTGTTGCCACGTCCCCTAGTTCACCAGCCTCGATATGCGAGTACCGTTCACGAACCATCTCTTCGGAGTTATCGAGATACCGGGCAGCCACCGTGTACCCGAATGCGCGGACAAGCACCTCGCCCATCCCGCGACGGCCACCGTGGGGCGCGAGATACTCGTGTTTTGGATGGTCGATGTCGATCCCTGCAGCCTCGGAAAGCCGCTGAAGAATCGACCGTGCACCGTCCGTGGTGATCGACGGCGGCCAGATATCCTCATCGAGCGTCAACAAGAGGTCTCGAGCGTACTCCTCACGTTGCTCGTCGATTGCATCTGGGCGTTCTCCTCGGTCGGCTAGCTCCTCCTGCACGAGTCCTGCGAGCGTCCGCTGGTCGAACGTCGGGAACACTGGCCACCGCTCGGTTGGTGGATCCATGAGCTTCCGATAGCTCCGCAACGGCGAAATTACTGGGTCAGGAAGACTCGCGGCGTCCCACTGCTGTTTCTTCCGGTAGACGTCCATACTCCCGTCCTCAAGCGAGAGGTCCTCCCAGCGGACGCCACGTCGACGCGGATCATTCGGGTCCCGGAGGAGTTCACCGACGCGTACGGCGGTGTACGCGAGGACGAACACCAGAGCCCGATCACGAGCCGCCTTCAGCGCCGCGTAGCGCGCTCGCTGTCTGTCAAGGAGATTGGTATCCTCCGGGAGTGTCGTGTACGTCTCGATGGCGTTACGGGCCTCATCGTCGACGTACCGAGTGAGGGCGTGGCGCTGTTCGGACGTCCATGCCTGCTGGTCACCGGGCTTGCGGCCGTCGTCTTCGGGGAGCGGTGCCATCGCGCTGGCCCGCTGCGCGTAGTGTGCTTCGAGGTAGCCTTCGTTGACGCACCAGCCACACCACGCAGAGATATAGCGGTAATAGGTTTGGACGGTATTTTGCTTGAGTCCCCGATCTCCGGCGAGGTGCCGGGCGTACTCCCGAAACACACGTGCGTCGAGATCGTTGAAGGTCGGCTCCCGGTCAACGTCGTCAGGGACGATCCCGGTCCGGTCGTCGTCACCGTGGTCGCCGGCGGCCCACTCGGCGAACCGCTCGAGCTCGCGTGCAGCATTTCGTCGATAGTTCCCGCCGTCGCCACCGCGGCCTTTCCCCTTGTCCTGGAGGTAGCGCTCGAAGGAACTCGCGAGTGACTGATTAGTGCGTTCTCGAGGTGTCATCGTTCCTCGTTCGCGTACTGGTAAGTCGAACGGACGTCCTCGAGGAGCGCTTCGACGATTTCCCAGAGGATCAGGGAAGGAGTCTCGTGTTCAAATGTGATCCCCCAGCGGTCCTCCGTATTGGCGGCAGAGTACTGGAAATGCGCCCGTCCGAGATCAGGATGGTCCTCGTCCTGGTGCCAGCCGGCGTGAAAGCCCGTGTTCGGATCGGTGTAGTTGATACGGAACCAATCGTGTGGGTCCTGTCGATACCACTTGACGGTCATTTCCGGCGAATCAGGGCCCGTTGGGGGATCAAGGCGGGCTGGATCAAAAACCGCCCGCAGCTGCTTGGCCTCGATATCGTCAGGGACGTCCTCGATGGCCGTGATCTGGGGGACACGGTCGAGGACGTCCCGCTTCAATTGGGCGTAGAGGTTCGCGTTCGGGTCACCACCTGGATGCGGGACCGACATCCGTTAGCTGCTGGCCTCGGCAGGCTCTGTCGTCGGAGCGAGGAAGTCCCACTCGCGGATGGCGAAGCCAACAATCTGGATACGCCGTTGAAGGTGCTCCCACTCGCGGGCAATTTCACGGCGCCGATCTTCCTTGTCACCGTCAAGGGACTCGTCAGCGAGCGTTCCGCGAAGCTGGTTCGGTGACTCGACGCCGAATTCGTCCTCCCAGTCGCGGATCTGGGTCTTCATATCCGCGAGCCGGTCCGTAAGCTCCTCGACAGTGTGTCCGCTGTCTCGAAGACGCATCGCCTCCTGCATCGCTTGGCGGCGATAATCAGGGTAATACGTCGTGTGAGTACCGCTTTCGTCACGGTGGAGGATGCCGTCGTCGACGAGTCGCTCGAGGACGCGCTTAGTTGGTTCGTGTGACCAGCCCGCTTCGGAGGCGATCCAGTTGGCCGTCTGTGGCTCCGACAGCTGCCGAGCAACCATCCGTACGCGGTCTTCACCCGTGGTCTGGCGTTCCATCAGGCCCTCGGAGTTTGATTCATTTTCGGTCATACAACATCGTTCGGGCTTTGTCTTAATATAGGTTGAGGTCATTAGTTCTATATCGAATTAACTTCTTCGCCATCGCCCTGATCTCAGCTGAGGGTAGCCAGAGCAAACTCGGAGCCCGGTCTTGGCGGCTCTACCCCGGGGGAAGCGCCGTCGTGAGGTGGTTGCAGCATTCGTGCTTCACAGACGGCGGCGGGGTACTTCAAAGTGGTCGTGATTATTCGAGTAATCGATAGTGAATTAAAAAATCGTGTGCGAGTCGGCATTGTGCCAGAAACAACCACTAGATTAGCACCGATAAAAATACTAGAAGTCTAACCGTAGGGCAGTTCATAGGATATGAACTGGAACGACAAAATTGATGGGCCAGTGACACTTGTGAAGACTTTCAAACCATATTTAAAAATTATTTCAAAAGGGGAAAATAGTGATGGAGGAACTTACCGACGTAACGTTGAGCGCGAATTGCATCGATTTGTTTCATGGGCGAAAGGAGAGGAAGGGCCAGACGATTGGTCAGGAATTGTAAATTGTGATAAATCGGAGCCAAGTACATCTGATTTAAGTCCGGATGTGTTTCAGGAGTATGCTCGTTATCTTAATGCACAAGCGAATCTAAAACAGAGCACTGCGATCGTGTATTATTACATGATTGCTGGTTGGGTGAGTTGGTGTGCTGCTGAACGTATTATTGATGCAGACTATGCGGATCGGGCAAGACAGACGAATATTATATCAGGCGGTATTGAAGAACGACCCAGTATCCAGCAACGGTGGAGTTTAGAGGAATTATCAACACTCAGATCGCACGTCGATAAGGCTGCTAACGATGCCGTTCAACAGTTTGAGACAAATTACGATAAAAAAATCGAAAAATACCCGCCCCCTTCGGAAGATATACAACGAAAGTGGTACGATATACTGAGGGCTCATCGTAATAGGGCATTAGTTTATGTGATAGGATTAACTGCAGTCCGAGGAAGTGAAATATTTCGGCTACAGGAGGACCCTCGTCGAATAGGTTTAAAATGGAAACACGTTCATTTTGATGATGGTTATCTTTCTGTTTATCGGAAAACTCAATCATGGGATGCAGCACCGATGCCAGGGCCTGTCGCTGATGCACTGACTTCTTACCGACAGTGGTTACGAAACCCACCCGAAGAATGGCCAGTCTTTCAGACATTCCACTATCCTACTGTGACACAGTATGTTAAAAACAAATTGACTAAACGTGGTTGGAATGATCAAACAATAGCTGATGCTCGACAAGATTATGTATATGATATGTTTCTAGCACTTTCTGAAGATATCGAAATACCATCAATGACAACTGATGGTTGTCGAAAAACATTAGCATCGCTCTGTGAAGAGGCAGATATTGAGCCTGAGAAGCACGATTACTTGACGCCACATGGTGCTCGAAGAGGTATAGGTGAGATTCTTGTTCGACAATTTGATTTCAAAACAGCTGCACGGTACTTAGATAACTCAGTCGAAGTAGTAAGAGAGCATTATTCACATATCGAAGCAAAAAAACTTGCAGATCTGATATCACCCGCGTTAACAGATCCGGAAACAGAAAATAAATGAGGAAAGATGTAAGCAGTCTTGTTCTGCCGAGGCCACAGATACAGTCCATGACTGCCTCCGAGGACCGGGTCTATTTTTGTTTTTCTGCTGTAGAAATTTCCGTATAAGATGTGGGCGCTTTAGTAATATTATAATAAATACAGCGGGGAATGGGCATTAGAAGACAAATACTTTTGAATATTGCGGATATATATCAATAAAAATTTAGTTTACTAGACAGGTGGTGTGGTCATCCAGCCAGATTCCGGCCCCAAGTACATCGAATAACAGACACTCGTTCAATCACGATCACCTATTTGTACAGAAACCCTCTACAGTCGATCAGCGAGGGTGTTATTAAACCGCCTGCTGAATGTTGATTACTCGATTAGAGAATCAACTCTTGTCGTCATCAATTTTCTGAGCTGAGATATTGTGAATTACAGTACAATCCTGTCCTGGACATCCTGTCAACGTATCAGATTTGATTTTGTCCTCATCCTCGTCGTAGACCCATGATACAAATCTATGACAGTTATTACACCTGTATTCAATTTCGATTGGCATAGTTTAGTTCGCTCGTGTCGAGTCCGCGTTCATACGGTTTGCTTGATCGTCCAGACATTCCCGCTGGTGGCTGACTCTGACGCAGTGATTGCAAATGGTGGGTTCTCAGCATTCCGCCACCGGCCTAGAATCCCGCCCACATGGGTGCTTCGCAACTCAATATCAGATGCAATCTCGTTCGCTTTTATTTTGATCTCGTCACATTCCTCGAAGCGGTCCTCAAGATACTCTCGAACAATCTTCTCTGGATCATCCTTCACTGTCGCATCACCGGAAGCGGGGACGTCATCAAAGGTGGATACCGGCTCGGTGAGCAACTCGGGTTCATTGTCATTGTTAGCGGTCAGGGGTTCAGTATAGGTTGCCACTTCGTGCTCGAACAAGGAGAGTACCTCTTCAATACTGTCGACGGAGTCAATCTCCGAGTGCTGCTCCGTTATTGCTCGAATCATTGATTTATACAGCCGATCGTGCGTCCGCAAAACATCGATACCATCGGCGAGTCGCTGGTACAGCAACATTTTCTGGAAACCACTAGATGTAATGACAGCTTCGAACTCTTCCTCGGACAGGTCCTCTTTCGAGATGCTGATCATGTATCCATTCGAGAGCAGACGAGGATGGTTCTAGGCCGATGCATCGCGGATGACCGTTGAGAACGAAAAGTGTGCTTCGACATCTCGGTTCCGTAATTGTCAGTCACTTCTTCGTGATACTTAAAGATTCACGATTCCGTGATTGGAGGTCACTATAACGTGATTAAAAATTGATAAGTCCAGGGCAAACGACGGCTGACAGGACAACTGATGAAAAAGCGACCAGATTGGATGTCGAATACTGATGTGCTGCTTCTCGTCGCGTTAGACTCCTCTGACCTACTCCCGGTTCAATCACCATCTATTCTCGGCTATAATCTCGGTATGTCTCGCGAACACGCCTCTCGGCGGTTAGCAAAACTCAGTGACCACGGGTACGTCAAAAAGATTGAGGACGGAAAGTACAGTGTGAGCGAGAGTGGCGAGACATTTTTAACCGAGGTACCAGACGAGAAATGAGTAAGCTGGTCAAATTTAGTTGGTTCGTTACGATTCCCTCATTCCCAGCTAAGTGTTAGAGAATCAGATCCCAGTCTCCAGATCGGTCGCCATCGGCAGGTGTTCTTTTGTTGTCGCGGTAGCCGCCAGGTACGCGTACGCCGTCGTGATCGGTAGTCGCGTCGTCGTGTTCGTGACGCCGATATAGCACTGCGCCAATAGATACAGTTGGCGCGTAAGCGTCTTAATATGGGTACTCCTACAGAGACGCTGCGAGATCTCCACGCCTATGTGGAGACACTTATCGAGTATCGCGAACAGCCAGTCGGAGAAGACGAACTTCCTGAGACAGCCGAGCCTGTTGACAATACCGATACGTCGAGCAAAGGAACAGTTGTCAAAGAGAAAGTCAAATGTGGCGATGACAGCTGCAAGTGTGCAAGCGGTAACCCAGCTGATATGGACGGGCCGTATCTCTACCGCTACTATCGCGACGGCGGTGCAATGAAATCGGAGTACATCGGCAAGCCGTGACCTGCTTATAACGCGAATCTGTCCTTCCAGTAGTTTGAAGAAACTGGTATGTAACGTGTAAAAGAATGGCAGCGAATACGGTCCTTGCTGGCCCTTCCTTTACAACACTCAGAGATACAGCCTTCGACCGAGCCGACACATTAGCAGACTCCGGCCCCCAGCGGACCCTCATCCTCGAGAACAACGGCTATCAGCGTGAGTCGATCGCTGAAACGTGGCAAGACACGTACTCACCGCTCCGCGCACAGATCACAGACTTCTCCTCGTTCGTGATGAAAGCCCACGAGCGACTCTACGGCCCCTATCCCGACATTGGTACATTCGAGCGTCGGCGAATTATCGAACAGGCTCTCGAAGACGTAGACCGCGACGGAACACTGTCCAACGCCCGCCAGCATCGCGACTCATTCTCCGAACTCTTTCTTGAGTTAGAGGCAGCGAATGTACTCACCCCAAAGGCTGTCAGAGAACATCTCGGGAACACCACTCTCGATACCCACTATATCGAGCCGGTCGCGAAAGCATTCGAGGCCTACACCGAGTATCGATCAGACATCGCGCACCCGGAGGCACGCCCGCGAAATCAGAAAGCCGCCGAAATTGCAACAGCTGAGACACCACTCACAGAAGCGTTTCCGACAGTCGATACAGTCATCGTCTCTGGGTTGCTCGATCCCTCGCCAGTCGAGGCAAACGTCCTTGAGCGGCTGAGCGATGATTTCGAAGTTTTGTATGTGCTACCCCACACACAGCGAGACGCTCAGGACGGACAAGCCAACCCTGTCATTCGACGGACGAGGAACACACTGGCGGACCTCGGTTTTGAGTTCGAGACTATCGCACCAGCAACCGAGCAGCCATTACATAACGTCGCGAGCAAAATGTACACGCCACAGGCCAGCCCGGAGCAATCGTATCCGGAACTGGCGTGGAATCGAGCGCCAACGCCCGACCGAGAGGTTCGACACGTCGCTCGCCAGATCAGACACGATCTCGCAACCCGTGCGTACACACCAGATGATATCCTCGTCCTCGTCCCAGGATTGTTGTCTTACAGAGAACACATCGCAGATGTCTTCTCTGCATACGGGATCGACCGAGCGATGAACCTTGGAGTGTTTCTCGAACACACCTACGCCGGACGTGCAATCCTCGATACACTCAGCCTCTGTGACAACCCTACCGCGACTGTTGTGACGGAGATCGCAACGAACCCCATTGTCGATCTGCCCGATGTCGACGCTGCCGAACTCGTCGATATTGAACGCCGACTCTACACTGCGGATATCGACCGTTTCCAAGCGGAACTCGAAACCTCGACAAAAGGTGTTGATGCGCTGTTGGACATCACCGGAGATGTCGCTGAAGCGTCACCGGATACCTTCGTTGCAGCGTTTCGCGACCTGCTTGCGTATCTCGGGCTCGACGATCCGGACGCAATATCAGTTGACGGCACACAGACGCTCGTGACCTACGAGACACGCGCGATCCAACGGATACAGCGCAGCCTCGAGTCCGTCGAGAAAGTCATCCAGACATGCGGTCTCGACGACCCGCTGCGAGAGCTCACGGATGGGATCGAGGGGCTCAGAATTCCTGCTTCACAAGCTGATCCGACTGGGCGCGTTGAGATTATTGGCTTACAGGACACACCGATGGCAGATTTCGAACGCCTCTACGTCCTTGGTGCAACCAACGAGCATTTACCTGGATCTGACGACCGGCCACGGTTCTTCGAGACGGTTGGGACAGCGTTGGATCTCTTTGCGGAACACGAATCGCGGGATCGGGCTCGACATCGGTTCTGTACGCTTCTCGCCAACGCGGAGTCAGCACACATCACGACGCCCGAACGAACGTCCGATGATGATCAGTTGCTCGAATCTCCAATCGTCGACGAACTTGCTCGCGTCGCTGGCCTGACTCCCAACGAAGAATTTGACAACGAACGTCGTGGTTCAACTGAGGACCTCCAGCGAGCAATCGGGCTGAGTGGTGCGGATCCTGATGACCTCTCGATAGCCGTCGAACAGGCATCAAGCGGTGCTTTCGAGCGTGAGCAGGCAACTTTCACTCAGAACGGAATCCAGTGTGCAACTCACCGGTCGGAAACAACGCTAACCACACACGATGCCCAACTCAACGATACACCGTTGGAGAACCTCAACGAACGACTCACGCACCGCCCGTTTAGCCACAACCGGCTCTCGAGTTATGCCACCTGTGGCTTCAAATATCTACTCAGCGAGGGGCTCGGATTCGAAGAGCCCGACACGATCGACCCAGAGCTTGATCATCGGCTGGTCGGTACCGTCGTCCATGAGACCCTGGAAACCTTTTTCACCGAGCTCCAGACCGATAGCGAACCCGTCGATCTTGCGTCCTTTGACCGCGAAGAACTCGAACGACGACTGTTGGCCGCGGTAGAACAGACACTCACGGAAAACGACTATCCCATTGCGTCTGCATTCGACGAACGGCTCATATCGATCCTCTGTGCGGGACTGGCATCCGAAGCCGAAAACCCGTACTATCACGCAGTCGGCACAGAGGCAGCCCATGAGAGTGGCCGTGGCGTGTTCGTGAGGTTCCTTGAGACGGAACTGGAGACAGATACAGACGCGAAGCCGCTGTATTTCGAGGCGGAATTTGGGGACGATCGACCAGTCCTCGATAATGACGGGACGCCACTACCGGTTGGAGGTGTAATCGACCGGGTTGACGTCACCCCAGATCGGTCGTCTGCAACGGTGTTCGATTACAAGACATCGCGACGGAACCGGATTTACACGCTCGAAAAGCACGCGATCGGAGGGATGAACTTCCAACTCCCGCTCTATGCCCGCGCTGCCCACACACTGCTCCCAGACGTCGATACTCCGATCGAGGCGGCCTACTATATGATTCGCCCGGATCCCGAAATAAACCGCTTTGGGAAGCTCTCACGGCGGCTTGACGACGAGGTATACGCGCAATTCCTCGAAACGGCGACCCCAGAGCGTATCGAAACAGCCATCGAGGCACTTGAGCAGGGAGCGTTTCATCCGACTGTCGCCGAGGAAGACGCAGCCCAGTGTGAGTACTGTGCATTCCAAGATGTCTGTGACGTCCGGCATCATCGTCGCGAAGCGATCATCGATGAAATCGAAGGAGACGACAACATCTACGTACCGGATGCCGCCCAGACTGATGACTGGGACGAACTCATCGGTCAGCTTTCTCCGGCTCAGGGAGGTGACATCGATGTCTGAGGAAATCCCCGAAGTAGCTGACGAAGGGACGGACGATGAGTCCGATGATGAGTTCACACTAACAGAGCAACAGCAGCAAGCGTTAGCACTCGATCGCAACGTCGCAGTCACCGCCGGGGCCGGGACAGGAAAGACAACGACACTCGCCGAACGGTACCGTCGGATGCTCTTGTCGGATCCGTCTCTCGATCCCGAGAATGTTCTGACAATTACTTTCACGAACGATGCAGCGAACGAACTCGAGGACCGCATCCGTGACACGATCGACGAGGAACTCGAAGCGGCGACCCCAGAGACATACGCTCGCTGGCGGCGGGCCCAAGACGGACTCGAAGATGCGTATATCCACACGATTCATGGGTTCTGTAGCCGGCTACTCCGTGAGTTTGCCGTCGAAGCAGGCGTCCATCCGGACTTCGATACGCTCGACGAAACTGACGCCCAACGGGTGCTTGACGCCGCGATTACGACCGTGCTCGACACCGTCGCGGAAACCGCCGAGGAACCGCCGTTTGGAACCCGCGATCAGACACTCGGCTCGGAAGACCCCCTTGATGGAACACAGACAATCGTTGACCGATGGGGGGTCACTGGTGAGACACTGAGTGAGGATGTAAGGCGGTTAGTGCAACTCTATCCCCGCCGTCGGTTCGAGAACCTACTATCTGATCTGTTTGACCAACGACCAGACAGCGTTGATTGGGCCGAAGACGTTGCTGAAATGACTGCCGACGAGTATTTCGAGGCCTCACTCGATCGTGTAGAACCAGCGTTCACACCGAATGAAGCGGAAACCATCTACGACAACGAGGCAGTCAGAGAAGCACTCAACGAGATCATCGCGCTCGCGGACGTAGAGCATGGATTCAGCGAGGCAGACGATGACGGGCAGGCTACGATCGAGCTGGTAACAGAGATACTTACCCAGACAGGCGCACATACAGCTGACGGAACCCCCTACGACCGAGCGGTATTGTTCACTCATCTCGGGAATCGGGTCACAAAGGGTAGCGGTGGCCTGTATTCGTCGCAGACGTGGCGCTACGAAGGGAGCTCAAGCCGGTGGAGTAAGCACGGCCTCGAAGCCGAACATGACCGACTCTGTGCTGCGCTGGATACGCTTATCGAGCATCTCGAACCAGAACAACGGAATATTGACCGTCGGATCGACATTGCGAGAAACGAAGCACAGTACACCGTCGCACTCGCCCGTGTCTTTCAGGCCGTTCTCGAAGAGTACGAACATCGCAAAGACCGCCAGAATGCACTCGACTATTCCGATCAGATCCAGCAGGCAATCGAGTTCCTCGATGATAATCCCACTGCCTGCCGCGAACTTGGCGAGCAGTTCGCCTACATCATGGTCGACGAGGTTCAGGATACTGACCCCCGACAGTGGGAGATCGTCAAGCGACTCTCTGGGACGGAGACCACAGTCTTCGATGGGCAGAACGCGCTCCTCGTCGGTGACGAAAAGCAGAGCATCTACCGATTCCGTGGGGCCGATGTCACGCATTTCCGCTCCTCACGCCGAGAACTCACTGCCGCGAATCCCGATGGCCTCGACGCCGAGCAGGACATGACAACAAACTTCCGGACGTTGGATGGTCCACTGACGTTTATCAACGAACTCTTTGAGCGGCTGTTCCGTCCGGCTGGAATGGAAATCCCCGACAACGGCAGCGTCGCAGACGTCCCTGAGGAAGAGTATGCACCCTTTGAAGCCACGCCGCAATGGCTCGAGACAGGACGTGAAGAGGGGACAGAGATCGAAGGGGACGTTGAATATTTGCTTGTCCCGAAAACAGAGGACGACGCAACGAAACTCGACCTGCCAGACGGAGCGATTGCCGACAAAAACGCATCCTCAGCAGCTGAACGAGAAGCCTATGCGGTCGCTGCGCGGCTGTCAGAGCTGTTCGAATCCGAGCGAACCATCTACGATCCTGATCGCGAAGAGGTATGCCCAGTCCAGCCCCGACACGTTGCACTCCTGTTCCGATCGACGACTCGCGTGGCTGCCTTCGAGAGAGCACTCGAAGCATCCGACATCCCCTACACGAACCTCGCGGGATCGGGGTTCTACGAAACACCAGAGATCAAGCCGCTAATAAATCTTCTCCACGTACTCAACGATCCGACAGCCGATATTCCGCTGTATGGCGTGCTCCGTTCACCGATCTTCGGGTTTTCCGACGAGGAGCTGGTGGAACTGGCTGCCACCGATGAGCCACTCTGGGTTGCTCTCAAGGGGGTCAGCGGTAACCTCGATACAGCCCGACAGACGATACGCAGCTGGCGAGCCGCTGCCGGATTCGATAGCTCAGAACAGGTGATCTCCTGGAGCACACTACTCTCACAGATTCTCGAGGATACAGGCTATCTCGCGAGTATTGGGGCCGATGAACGCCCCCAGCAGGCGATCGCGAACGTCGAAAAGTTCCGGGATCGAATTCGATCCTGGGAGGAAGGAAGTACGCTCTCGATAGCTAGGCTACTCGACCGGATCGAGACCGAACGCGAGGCTGACGATGACCCAGGAGAGGCGACGATCCCCGGCGACATTGACGGCGTACAACTCCGGACGATTCACTCCGCGAAGGGACTCCAGTTCCCAGTCGTTGGTGTACCGGAACTGGGTCGGGAGATCAATATCGAATCGAACCTGCCGAGCGGACACATCGAGACGATCGATGGAGAGCCAGTGCTCGGACTGAAGACACCAGATCCGCGTGAGCCCTTCGAGACAGTCTCCTCACCGCTGTTTGATCTCGCCACGGCCCACAACGAGCGAGAAGAACGGGCAGAGAGCAAGCGAACGCTCTACGTCGCACTGACGAGAACACGTGATCTTCTGTTGTTGAGCGGGCTGCACGAAGCCGATGAAGATCGTGAGTCAGGGCTGGCAGCAGGCAAGCCGCCAGCTGAAGCAAAGCGGCGGACAGACTGGCTCCAACCGCTCCTGGTGGAAGATGACAGTTTAGTCGAGGCCCTTTCGACAACGCCGTCAGTCCAGCGATCGCTGGGAGCAGCAGATTACACGATCCATCGCCCACCGGACGGAACGACATGGCGTTCGACGACGGCACAGCAGCGCCCACCAACAGACATTGAGATTGATGACCCACCATCGACTCAACCGAATGTCCGGCTTACAGCCACTGAGTTCCGTGACTACGTCTACAACATGCGCCATGACGGAGCCTCGAAGCCGACGACGCCGGGTTCAAACGACGCATACGACATAAAGGACTCTGATACGAAAGAATCGACACAAGCACTTGACCCGACAGTGATCGGCGATATCGTACACAAACTCTGTGAGCTCCGACTGCCACAAGCAGAATGGCCTGATATAATCAGACGGCTTGGACCGGATCCTACTGTCATTACGGACGAAATCATAACCCAAATTGAAGAACACGTCAACACTGGACTCGCCGAACTCGAACAAATCCAGTCGGCGCATCCAGTCGAACAGCGGTTCGACGAGTTACAGGTGACAGCTCGCTTCTCGGCCGGTCGGATCATCGGTGATATCGACCATCTCTCCGTCACACCGACCGGATACCACGTCGTCGATTACAAGACGAGTGGCCTCACTGGACGGTCGACAGAGACATTACGAGAATACTATCTCCCACAATTACGGGTGTACGCCTGCGCACTCTATCAAGCGGATCCAAGCCTCGATAGTGTTGATCTTCGATTGGTATTTACTGATGAAGGGGAGACGGAGTCCATTAACTTGGAACCGGCAGATATCGAAGCCGACCTCGATCGCTACGAGACAATCTTACAGCAATACTAACTCACTCACATCCTCCAAAATTAGAAAAGAGTCACCGGTAGTTTTCATCGGTGACGCCGAGGGTGTTCGCGAAGTGAATATCGCCAGCGAGGACAGGCTCATCGAGTTCCAAAGCGGTTGCAGCGATCGCAGCATCTCTTTTCCCAATCTAGGCCCTTCACAATTGTCAGTCTCAGCCATACGCTCGCCGAGCAGCTGGCCAGCGCGGCGGGAGATGCTCGGCGTCATATTGACCAACGGGTATGAATCAAGCACAGCTTCGACCGTCTGTCGTTCTTCACGTGTGCTCGCGACTTTCCCGACACCGATGTAGAGTTTTAACACCGTCAGTGAGGGGATCACCATTGGGACATATCGGCTTCGAGTTCCCGCTCCTTCTCGACGGCCGCTTCAACGTCATCGATAATGATAGAATGAAGCTCGTATCGACGATTATTCGAACCGCTTGGCAACGTCACGGACTGCATTACGGTACTGTTGGTCAGCCTGCTCGATGGCGTCCCGCATCTCTCTCACCTGGTCCTCGTCGAAAACACCACGGAGTTCTCTGAGCAATCGTCTACCGTTAAGCCGCTCCACGGCGTCGCTAAATGACTCGTCGCGCTTGTTCGCTTTGATGCGCTCCTACACATCATCTCTGAGCCGGATTTGATGCGCCCTTCTTGTTGACAGCGTTGACTATCTGAAGAAGTCAAGATTTGGGTGCGGCTAAGAGCAAGAGGCCAGACTTTCTACGCCGCCTGCTGAGCGTATAAATCGCCCCGCTTTTGAGCGAGCCATAAAAGGCACTAGCTTCTAAACAGAGATGTCAAAATACTGTACAGTGAAGAGAACAAAGTCGAAGGGATAGTCTCGGTCTCCGACGACGCACAGGGGTATCTAAAGGAGACCAAATTAAGCACATACTTGAGAAAGAAACAGGACCAGACAACCACTCTCATGGCAAAAAGGGGAAATCATAGAATTTGATGTCGACGACGCTGGGAGCATTATAAGAGAAAGGTCGTGTTTAGTTTGGAGCACTGTGCCAGCGAGCGAAACTCTGGAGCCACTTTTCGGCTGTTTTCGGTTCGACGTGGCTGAAGCAGTTCGAAAACGACGACGTTCGTCGCTTGAGTTCTCGAAAAATTCGTTCGACAGCGTTCCGATTTCCGTGGCGACACACCTGAAATCGGAGCCCTGCTCGTTGGAGCGCAGTTTGGAGGTGTTTCGCGCCATCAACGAGAAAAACGTCGGTTTCGACATCGTGCTTTTGCCGAAGTTCGCGTAGGAAAATTTCCGTGAGAGCGGTCGTAGTTGTCGCAAACAACCGAACGTGAAGCAGTTCGTTCGACTGCGGATCGGCGGCGGCATACAGCCAGAACTGCTGGTCGTTGATGCGAATCACCGTTTCGTCAAGCGCGATCTGATTCGGAGATTTCCCAGATTCGGGCTGTAGATCGGCTTTCTGCACCCAGTCATGGATTGCTTTTCGACTGCGTTGGACACCCAGTGAATCAAGCAATTCGACGGTATTCGACAACGACAAGCCCGCAACGTGGGCTTGAATACCCAGCGCCATCGCTGGCTGGGGTGTTCGCTCGCGCTCCACAAAATCCAAATCAATCCACTCTCTACTACCGCTGAGGCGGGCGATTTCTGGCATAGAGCACCAAGAAATTCGCCTGCCTCACTTTTCATGCTTAACTAAACACCGCCAAGAGAAAGTGAGAAAGATTTTTTACACCATTTCAAACTGGAAACCGGCGAAGTCCCGGCCTGAAATTCTGCAGACACGTCCTGAAGAAGGTAGAGGAATAATCACCCAAATCTTGGGCAAATATATTTGAGAGTTGAGAAAGATAGACAGAACAGTCAATGCGTCATAATGACCTCCCTCATTTAGATCTGAATCTATCAGAAGAATTCTCGGAATTGTCGGAGGTGGAATCAACGGAGATAATCGATGATGGCGTTAAGATTGATGTCGGTGCTTCGTCTCTGTACTTCTATCATCCTGGTGGACCGCAAAGCCAATTAGAAAGCCTTCCAGAGGGTATTGATCGGATTTTCATCACGGTCGAGAAGGGACTCTTGGAATTCAATGGCCAGACAAACCAGTACTACACGTCTTCTGAGGCTGATTCATTTGAGGAAGTCGTAGAAATAGTCATCACCCGACAGATCGAGGGGGAAGATATTGAAATTGATGAAGCATTAGAGAAATTGAATGATTCTGGGTACTTAGCAGGATTTACTCCCCAAGCGGTGACCGAGATTTTAGCTGGCTGGGCCATCTCACCATCGGATGAGGCTGTTTTAGATATTGCGACGGGAACAGGCAGTCTTCTGAAACAGGCCGCCAAAGAGAATGAAGAGGCAGAGTTGGTTGGAATAGAGATAAATCCGGTAATCGCCAAATTAGCTCAAGCCCGGTTGAAAGACATTAGCAACGCTAAAATTCTGAATACCGATTTCTTCGACTGGAACCAGTTGGGCCAGCGAGAGCTGGATAAAAAAGGCGAATCACGAAAATTCGATGCTGTTATTGGGAACCCTCCGGTCGGAAGGATGCATCATCTAATCCCAGAGAAACGTGAAGAACTTCTAGACAAATACCCAAGTATTGGACCCACGGCAGCAGCTGGATTCGTAGCGAAGGCAGCAGCACACCTGAAAGAGGGGGGACGCGGAGCATTCGTGCTTCCTAAATCTGCCCTAAAAAACGACTTGCTGCAGCACCTCACAGAATCTTGTAGCATCCATAGAATCGTGGAATTGCCGATTGGCACATTCAACTACGCTAGAGCTCCAGAACTGGTGCTGCTAACCTTTGTTAAAGAGGAGAGTGCGCGGGAAGAGCGAGCGACTGGGATTGCAAGATTCAACCGACCGGAACTACCAAAAAATGCTCGGGGACTATTCGAGCAACCGTTGGAAGAGATTGTTCAAAACCGACATAACCCATACAACGCAGAAATCGTGCGGGCATCTCACAGCGATTTAGAGGGTGGAAACGTGATGCGGATACTCTCTAACCCGCCAATCTACGACATAGTCACTTCTGAACAGTTCCCAAGGCTGGGTGATTTACCTGGTGTTACAGTCGGAACCGGTATTCAAACAGGAGATAACGATTTCTTTTATTTTGGTGTTGAGGAAAAGGATGAGTCGGATATTGATGAACGGTTCTTCCGACCGCTCATCAAGAATCCTCGTGATGATATCCAATCAATTACTGAGGACCAGATTGATCAATACGTCTTAGATTTACAGTTCTACGTAGAAGAGCAGGAGAAGAAGGGGGTCAAGCTCACTGAAGAGAACATCATTGAGCAGTTGGAGACTGATGGACACAATGGTTTGGCTGACTATATTCGGGATGCATCAGTTAATCCTCGTAAGAGGGGCCCGTATTTCCTCCCTCAATACCGGGGTAAAATCGATAGCGTGGACCTAGTTATTCCGGAGTTCTTCGACACCCCTCGTTGCTACTCTGTAGAGGTTGAGGATGCAATGTTTGATAATACAATGATTGGTGTCCATGTTGAAGACGACCAGATGGCAGACGCTCTATCACGATTGCTAAATACACCGCTTTATAAGGAGTTTTTCCAGACCTTCGCTGGCACGATGAACTTAGATTGGTATCGGATGAATATTGGCCAGGCCAAGGATATCCCGATTATCGAGAAGGCCCTGATCGAGGATATGTTCGACCGTATGGACCCGTTCTTTCCGCCAGACTATGACAACGACTTGGTGAACCTGAACCAACTTCTGATAGAAAGTTGTGAGAGTGATGAAGAGAGACAGGCACTTCGCCGGTACTTAGCATCCAGGGATAACTATGCCTGGTCTTGGTTTATGACCCTCCCTGAGTTTGAGGAGTTCCAAGAGTTACTGGAGTCAGACAAGGAGGGTGCTCGGGAATTCATTGTTGATCGATTTGATCAAGAGCTTTTAGACCAGGCTCGGAATACGTTTGAGAATATTGGTTTCTTTGAGGAGCGTAGAGAGCTGCTGAATGATTTGTTGATGGAGTTTGAGAAAGGGCACTACAGAGGGTTCCTTGCCGGAATCATTCTCCAGTTTGAAGGGGTGTTAGCGGATCTGGTTGAGGAGGCAGGCGGGGAGATAATTGAGGAAGATCACGGGACTAAATTCAAGATGCCGGGAAAAGGACGGAGCCAAACAAAGAATTTGGGTAAGTTAATTTCACACTTTTTTGATGGCGCCTTCAGTACTTTCTTAGATGAGACTGTGAGACAGCGACGTAATCAAATCGCACACGGAGACGTTATAGAAAATAGTCGTGAACTCTCAATTCACTTCTTCATATCCTTCTACGCCCTCTGCAATGCAATCCTGAATGAATATGTACGTTTAGCTGAACAGGATCAGCCACAAGGGCCTGCTTGAACCATACACTCCATATTACACGTTCACTCGCTCAAAATAAGGTCCGTATCTCTGATGGAGCAGATGTCTCCGAGTCCCTGATGGCTCCATTTATTTTAGAAGGATCCCAGATCTTAATGGAGCGCACAATATGTGGGCTGTCTGCGTTTCTACTGAACACGATATCAGTTTCAGTCTCAGCACGCTGAATCCCTCCAAATATCCTTCTACAACCAGAATTTTACCTACTCAAATGTCCTATCGACTGGTCTATGGCAGAATGAAGAGACTCCTCCAAAGCCTCTACATACTCCGCAAACGAGTCCGTCTGTTTCATTGTTGGTAACTCCATCAAGGTGAGTTCCTTGCCGTCGGGGAAGGTATAGCTATCTGCAAGTCGGCCAGCCTGATTAGGGTACACTACAAGGCCCGGCGCATCAAAGGCAGACTGATAGGCCGCAAGCTGGTAGAAATCATCATTCTCGGGTGACTCCGTTTTCCATTTAGCGTCTCCCACCAGTCGGACAGCATTGGTTTGATCGGCAATGGTAAAGTCAGGCTTTAGATTGATACGACCGCCTTCATCCAGCGAGCGTGACGTATCTTGATCGGTCGTGCTCCAGCCGGTCCGATCGGCAATTGCAGCCTTAGCGGCCCGCCCAACAGCGTTTTCGAAAACAGTGTTCATATTCACTAACAGTGAATATGAGCGACTCTCCCCGATAGCCAACTCAGAAACGTACAGATTACGCAGGATGAGGTCCGTAAGCCGCAGCAGGTCATCATAGTATTCGTTCAACCGTGTCGTCTCGATCGTTCGAAGCTCCGCAGGATCAACTGGCCGTAGCGTGACACGCTGTCGAAGCTGTTGTCGATGTCGCTGAAGTGCGCTCCCGATACCGTCATCCTGCACGAGCCCAATCAAAACCGTTGTCGCAAACAGGATAGCTTGATTGAGTGGCACATCAGGAGTCAACTCATCATACGTGCATTCGAAGGCAGTCGGCTGTGGGGGTTGTCTGTTGAGTTGCCGCTGGAGATTCAATCGGCCTCGAAGCCTGTTTTCGGTCCCGTCTCTGGTCTGGTACGCTGTGTGAAGGCCACGGGTAAGAACCGCCGACAGCTCTGTCTGAAAGAGCGCTGCTATCGCTTCGATAAATACGTTCCCTTGTTGGATTGGTGTCTCTTCGGCAAATGTCGTGGCGTCAACGCCGTTGGCATACTGGAGCAGATGGAGCAACGGCGTCCCCGTGACCTTCGGTCGGATTTCAATCACCGGCCCCTCTGGTAGCGACACCACGCCAACATATGAGGTAGTCTGTAGCGTTACGAGCCCATCACGATCAAACTCGAGCTGAATCCGATCTCCACGGCGACTGTCTCCGCCGTTGACCTCAGTTTCAATAAAATCGATAGCGGTATCACTCAGTGCCAGCCCGGCACAGCCATCAGCCTCGGGCTCGTTGTGTTCCGAGGTGGTGATATCTACAGTTGTCTCATCAGTGAACGAAAGCGACGGCGCGCTGTCGGTGCTCATTCCGAAACACGCCCCGTGGTTCTCAGTAGCGTCGTAAGGGCAGTTTCCAATGTGTCGGCATCGAAGGTTGTGATCTCCTGGCGGTCATAGTCGAGCAGCTCGGTGCCACCACCTGCAAAGAGAATATCCTGTATTCGATCGAACTGCCCGAAAAAGTACTCTTCAAGCAGCGGCAGCAGTTCGAATCGCCACAGATCAACGACCTCATCTCGAGTATTAACTCCAAAAAAGAACGAATGGCCGATCTGTTTGCCTTTTCCAAGGTCAGCAGTTCCGATAATTTGTGTGTTGAAGTGCTGGACAGTGAGGATGGACTGTGCTAACAAATGGTTGTCTGCTGTATCGTTGCCAGCTGCGGTTTCGACATTTGCCTGAGAATCGAAGGCGAAGGTGTCAGATCCATAGAGCGCCTCAAAATCTGGGGGAAATGAGAGGAACCGGAACCGCCGCCTGAGCGCTGTGTCAACGAGTGCAATCGAGCGGTCAGCCGTGTTCATCGTCCCGATGAGATACAAATTCGGTGGAATACTGAATGGTTCGCCAGTGTGGGCGAGCGTCACGGTCGTCTCATCGGGTTGCCCAGTCCGCTTATTATATTCGAGAGCAGTCATCGTCTCACCGAAAATCTGAGCGAGGTTGCCACGGTTGATTTCGTCGATGATGAGTACAAACTTCGGTGGAGACTCATCATCCGGAGTCGCCGTGTATTCCCGTCGGGCACGGTCAGCAATTGTTTTGAAAACACCTGGTTTGTGGTCATAGGCCACGCCGTTATCGGTGGCCTCGGCACTGAGGCCCTCAAGAAAATCTTCGTAGGTGAACGAGGGATGAAACGTGACAGTGGTCAGGTGCCGGGTTGTTGGCTCAACACCTGGCTGTTGGTGGAGCCACCACTTCGCAAACCGCTCAGCGGTGTACGTTTTGCTTGTGCCCGGCGGGCCATAGAAAACCATCTGACCCACTGTTTGAAGCTGGCGTGCAATCTCATCCGCCTGGTTTGGTTTAGACGGCCCTGTGAGTGGCTCTGCATCATCTGTATCAATGACCTGTGGGTCCGTTGCCTCGACGGTATAGTCCGCAGTAAGAACGGTTTTCAATACGAGTGGGTCCATGTTCGTGTTTAGACCCGCTGCCGCCTGGAGATCGCGAAACCGTACCATAAAGAGGACTTTTGCCGGCACGAGTTGGGCCACCCGGCCGATACCATAATCACCAGCGAGGTCTGTTAATTGGGGCGCCATCTGCTCGTATGCTGTCGAAATGAGCTCACAATGACTGGCTTCACGGTGTGTGAGTGCAGTGTCACTACTGACTTTATCTAGTGTCTCTGTCACCGTCTCGAGTATCCTTGCGGTGAGAGCATCCCGAAACCAGTCCGCTGAGAGGTCAGCGAACGCCATCCGGATACGGATGTCCACGATCGCCTCCTTGTCCGTATCATAGGTCTCAGCAGGGTCTGGAAATGGCAGCTCGTACTGGAAGGCCTGTAGGTGTCCGTATAATTCGGGTAGTTCTGCAAGGAAGAGATAGAGTAACTCCAGTGGCACCGGCGTGAGATAATGCTCGGGGCGAAGCGAAAGGTCCGAATCATAGAACAGCACCTGCTCCGACTCTAATAGCTGGTGCAACCGCGGTTGATAGATTGCGTCGCCCAGCAGGTCATCATACAGGTCAAGTGGGGTGTTGAGTGGAGTTACATATGTAAGTGTCCGGTAGATAGCTGGTTCGTGCTCGTTAAATCGGAGTTCATCTGGTAATTGTTCATAATCTCCTCGTGTGGTCGATCCAATGACGGAAACACTCGTCACTCGGTTTGTCTCCTCCGAAAGGTTGAGAACGATATCACCGACTGTGGCCTCCCGGAGTGGTGTCTGATCCTGGTTTTCTGAATAGATAACAAGGTCGGTCTCTGGAGAATTATCACTGGTTGTCTGCAGCCCAGTATCAAACCAGACTGTCGGCGCTGTTCTTTGCGTCTGTAAATAGGCAGTAAGTGAGTCATAGCCTTCAAGCACGCCTGCAAGTTGCTCAGACGATAGCCGGAGTGGGGCCGTTAGAGCACCCTCGAGATCGAGGGGTGCATGGAGCTCGTGACTTGGAATGTCAATCTGGAAGGGAACCCCAAGTATCGCGATGCAGTCCGAATAACTATCCCGATCCCGTCCATCGATTCCGGCATCACCTAACAGATCCTGGACCAGCGAATTGTTCTCCTCAATTTGGTGAATCGGGGCCGCCCAAGTATACTCATTTCTGCCTTCGTAGAACAATACAAAACTAGCTTCGTCGAAATCGTCCCCAGAGACGCGGGTGGGAAGCGGGTAGACATGCGTGATTATCGACGGGGTGTCGAGTGTTGAGTATGTATTGGTAGGGACGCCTGCTTGCGCGAGCTGCTTGAAAATAGTTTGCTGTGTCGGGTTTGCTGCAGGCGCTAAAATCAGTTCTGACGACATTCGATGTAGTAAACCAATGACGAGATGTAATAAAACTTAGTCATGATTGCAGTTCTAATCGAGCCCAGTACGACAGACTGGGTACCGGACTGTCGCTGGGATACAGTTCTGGATCAGCTTTTGCCAGACCGCAGCCAGGTAATGCTCCATCAGCGGTAGAATAGTAACAAAGCCTAAGTCCGGGTACTGTGACACAGTATTCATCATGGACCGGAAAACATTTTGGGTGTCTTCTGAGGGCGTGGCATGAGTTCGGATTCAGAGCTGTTGGAGAACCTGATGCCTGGCCAGGTAATCCGGAACCGGAATCGATTGTGGCGCGTAGATAAGATCGATGATGCCGTTGTGACTGCGACACCGCTTGACGGGAACAACAGCGAGAAACACCGGTTCTACTATCCGATTGAACAGATCGAACGGGGTGATCTCCCGCTCCCAGATATCGATCGGCTCGGAAATCCCCAGTTTCAGGATCTGCTAATTCAGGCCAATCGCCTCTCGATGCTCCATGGCACGGCACCGCTGATGAGCCTGCAGCGATCGCGTGTCATTCCGACGGAGTACCAGCTGACGCCAGTTGTAATGGGACTGGATATGCCACAGGTCCGGCTACTGCTTGCTGATGACGTCGGGCTCGGGAAAACCATTGAAGCTGGTCTCATCACCAGCGAGCTTCTTGCCCGGAACCGAGCCGAGGATATTCTCATCGTCACGCCGGCTAATCTACGGGACCAGTGGCGGCAAGCGCTAAAATATTTCTTCCACATTGATGCTCCGATTATCGACCGCCGGAAGCGGCGAGCAATGGAAAAGGAGATTCCACCCGGGACTAGTCCGTGGGATTACTATTCGAAGCTAATCGTCAGTATTGACTATGCCAAGCAGCCGAGTATCCGACATGAGATTCTGGAGCAAGACTGGGATATGGTCATTATGGACGAGGCCCACCAGGCGGCCAAACCCCACCAACAATCTAAGCATCAGTCGGTGAGCAAACAACGCTGGGAATTTGCCCAAGATATCACAGACAATGCAGACCACGCCCTCCTGTTGACGGCGACGCCACACAATGGCTACAAGGACTGTTATGCCAGCCTGCTCCGGATGGTAAACGAACAGATGGTTTCGGGGTCACAAGCCAATCCGAACATCAACCGCGAGATCGCCACCCAGCACGTCGTCCAGCGCCGCCGATCCGACGTCGAAGAGTGGTTCCAGGAGGACGACACAGAGAGCCCATTCCCGGACCGCGATCAAGACATTGTCACCGTTTCGCCGACGGGTCCGGAGTCGGCAATGTATGACTCTGTCCGATCGTATGGTGATGCGCTGTTGGACGCCGCCAAAGAGTCGGATAATCGGACGCTGGCTCGCTGGACAATGGTCCACTTTCTCAAACGAGCACTCTCGAGCCCAGCCGCACTACGGGAATCGCTGGCCAACCGAGAGGAGAAACTCACCGCCCAACTCGAGGAACTCGACGAGGCAGCTGCCCAAATCGATGACAGCGCCGGCGTGACCGAAGAAATGGCCCAGGCTAACGCCCTGGACAATGACCCGGGCGAAGAGTACGACGAAGCCGAGCTCGGGGAGCGAGTCGAGCGGATTGTCGCCGGCGATCGAGCAGCGATCGAGATGGAACTCGAGGCCTTAGAAGAGACCAAAGCCGCTGCCGAGAAAGTGACACTTTCGGAGGACGGCAAACTACAGCGGCTCTTAGAGGAGACACTCCCGGCTCGCTCTCAATATCCACGTGTCATCATTTTCACCAAGTACGTAGACACGCTGGAATATTTGGAAGCGGAGATCGAAAACGCAAAAACGAACGTCACCTCCGACCTGAGCGAGGATTTGGAGGTCTTCACACTCTATGGCGATCTCAATGAGGCCCAGCGCCAGGAGCGATTTCAGGAGTTCGCAGAGACAAATCCTGCCGTCCTGATCGCGACAGACGTGATCAGCGAGGGGATGAACCTGCAACACGCGTCCAATCAGATCATTCACTACGAACTCCCTTGGAATCCGAATCGGCTTGAACAGCGAAACGGCCGGATCGATCGCTATGGGCAGGCCGAAAACGAAGTCGTCATCCGGACGATGGTGGTCGAAGACAAGATGGATCGGGCAGTGCTGGAGACCCTCATTCAGAAAGCCCAGGACATCCGCGAGGAGTACGGCTTCTCACCGCCCTATCTGGATGATGATGAAGGTGTGTTGCAGCTCATCGAGAACGAGGGGTTAGATGTAGGAATCCCACAAACGAGTCTCGATGAGTTCAGCAGCGACAGTCAGCCAAGCACAACCCACAGTGCGTTCGATGATGAGACGCTGCAACGCATTCAGTCGGAGTCGTTCTACGGCCACACAGATGTTGATCTCTCGGACGTGCGGCGTCGACGCGAGAAAGCCCATGAATTGATTGGTGGCCCGGATGCAGTCGAGGAGTTCGTCAAAAGCGGCCTGGATATGTTTGAGTGTGAGCTCGATTGGAATGCTGATGCGACACTCTCCATCGAGGTAAACGATCCCCAGTTACGTGGCCCCGATATTCAAGCCGAGTATACGCGTGTGTCCTTCGATCCGGAGCGAGCGACACAAGATGCCGATGTGGAGATGCTGGACATCGCACACCCACTGGTACAGCAACTCATTGAGGCCGTCAAAGAGGTCGGCCTGACGGATGAAGACCGGTATGGCCGAACTGCAATGCGCGGAGCTGACGAAGTCGAAGATCCCATGGCAATCTACACGGCCCTGGTGCGGTACTTTGCCCACACTGGCGACCAACCATCGGTGATGGAGGAGTTGATTCAGGTTGGCCTGCCGATCTATGGCGATGAACCACTCTCCCACGAACGGGTCGAGGAATTGATTCAGGCCGAGAGTCGCCCGGCCAATCGGACTCGAGATGAAGCCACGTTCGACTTGGAGAGTGCAATCGAACATGAGCAACTGGAGGACACGGTTCGTGAGTACGCCTACCAGCGACGGGACGAGATCGCCGAGGAACGGCGTGAAATGCGTGAACGGCTTGAAGAGTCCGGCTATGGCGAATCGCTCGAGGGAATTGATACGATTTCCTTTGCCAGTGATGATCTGCTGACTGTCAGCCTCTACTACCCATCTGAACAATGAGTACGGATACTGACGCTGGGGACCGCACGGCCCGGTACCGACCACAGACGGATTCGACCACATTCATCGAGACGAGTGGTGGGTTGCTAACTGAGCAGCTCGTTCGGAAGCTCCGCGAGCGAGAGTGTAGTGAGACTGCCGTCGACCCAGAAACGTTCACACTCGGCCGCGAGGACACAGTTACCGAAGCCGAACTCGAGGATGAGATCGGACGGGCTTGGGAGCAATTGCGGGAGCGCTGGGATACCGTCACGCAGGACAACGAGCTCTTTGGGATGGACGTCTCGACTGCTCGGGAGCGATGGATCATGGTCTTGCTGGAAGCACTCGATTTCGAACCGAGCTATAACAACGCTCATCTCGAAGCCGACGGTATCTCGGCGCCGTTGTCCCACTATGGGTGGGGCCACCCGGAATCCGTGGAAGACTTTGGCGCTATGGGTGGTGAAATCCCCCCAGTACTCCATACCGTCCAGCCAGGTGCCCAACCGACCGGTGCAGATGACCTAGACCTCGACGATGGCACCCATCCCGGTGCCGAGGGACGATCAAAAAGTCCGCATGATGAACTCCAGACATTCCTGAACGCCAGTGATGCCCAGCAATGGGGAATCGTAACTGACGGCCAAAAGCTACGGGTGCTGCGCGATTACTACCACACCTACACGCGCGGATATATCGAATTCGACCTGGAGAATATCTTCACCAACCGGAATTACGGGGATTTCCGGGCGCTCTATCGACTTTGTCATGCGTCTCGTTTCATCGCCACGGCCGGGGCTGAATCAGCTGACGATGAGCACGAATCCCCCTTAGAGTCGCTGTATCAGATTGCCCTCTCGACGGGTGTGAAAGTTGGCAAAGGATTGCAATCGAACGTGGTCAGCGCCATCGAAACGCTGGGGAATGGGTTCCTCAACGAAGATATCCGTGCGGCGCTGACTGCGGGCAGCCAAGGCGACGCTGAAGCGTACTATCAAGACGTTCTGTTTGTCGTATATCGACTGCTCTTCCTGCTGTTTGCCGAGCAACGCGGCATGATGGCCCAACGTGACAGTCTGTATACGGAGGAATACAGCGTCACAAAGCTTCGTGAGCGCTCCGAACGCCGCGAAAAGGGGACACGCAACAACGACCTCTGGAAAGGCCTTCAGGCTACGTTCAAACTCGTTGGCGACGGTGATGAGACACTCAACGTGCCCGGCTACAATGGGGGGCTGTTCGATGATGACAATCTGTCGTACATCGATACGGCAGATTGTCCCAACGAGAAACTGCTACAGGCAGTGTATGATCTGACACACATCGAGCAGGATGGCTACCAACAGCGAATCTCGTATGCCGATTTGGGAGTCGAAGAAATCGGCGCTGTATATGAGAGTCTGCTCGAGTTTACGCCACAGATTGCCGACGAAGTGGTCCCGCTCGAAGACCGGTCCATTCCGCCGGGGCAATTCTACCTCGATGATCGGGGGATGGAACGCAAAGAAACCGGGAGTTACTACACTGACCCGGGGCTGGTCAACGAGCTCATCGAAAGTGCACTGGCACCCGTGGTAGAGGATCGAGTTGACGACGATGCTGATGCCGAGACACAAGAACAGCAACTACTCAGTATCTCTGTCTGTGACCCCGCAGTTGGCAGTGGGGCGTTCCTGATTGCTGCCAATGATTATCTGGGGCAAGAGCTCGCCCAGATTCGATCTGAGTCTGCCTACCCAGCTGAAGACACCGTCCGGCGGGCCCGACGCTCGGTCGCCCAACATTGCCTCTATGGTGTCGACCTTAATCCGATGGCCGTCGAGCTGGCAAAAGTCAGCCTCTGGATCAACTCCGCCGTTGAAGACAAGCCCCTGAGCTTCCTTGATCACCGGATCAAACAGGGGAACTCGCTTCTGGGTACTACACCGGAATTAGTGAGCAGTGGGGTTCCCCAGGATGCCTTTGAGACGTCTGCCGGTCGCGAGTGGCACGATGGAAACGCTGTCCGGAAAGAAGTCCGCAGCCAGAACAGTGGCGTCCAGAGTGGTCTAGATTGGGAGTGGGACGAGAGCGATGAGTACGTCAGCCTGGCTGAAGAGCTGGATCGGGTTGAAGAAAATAAGATCGATGATGTCCACGAAAAAGAGCGACTGTTCGAGGAATTAAGCCACAGTGAGGCGCTCCAACGTGGGCAACTCGTTCACGATGTGTGGACCGCCGCTTTCTACTGGCCGATGGACGGGTCGATCACACCCTATCCCACACCCGAAACGATCGAGAAAATTCGCCGTGATCCACCAGCAGCCGTCGAGGGGACACCAGCGGATCTAGAGGGGCTTGAAGCTGTTCGAGCGTTCGCCGGTGAAATTGCAGAGTCACATGACTTCTTCCACTGGCCATTGGAGTTCCCCGCGGTGTATGCTGATGACGGTGGGTTCGATTGTCTGCTCGGCAATCCACCCTGGGAGAAGCTCAATTTCGAGGAAGAGCAATTCTTCGCCGTCAGAGCGCCGGAGATAGCCAATGCGTCAACGGCAAGCAAGCGGTCGGATATGATCGATGCGTTGGAAACCGAGTATCCAGAGCTCTATGCGGAGTATCAAGAAGCAGCCGAAGGCGCTGCGAACCTCATGAATTTCATGCGAAACAGCGGGAAATACGAGCTCTCTGGGCAAGGCCACGTCAATACGTATGCTCTATTCAGCGAATGGTACGCGAACAATGTCAACCCGACGGGCCGAGTCGGTGTCGTCGTGCCAACCGGGATTGCAACCGATCACACGACGGCTGATTTCTTTAGACATATCGTCGAGAACCAGCGTCTCGTGTCCCTGTATGATTACAATAATAACAAGAATATCTTCCCAGGGGTGCACAACAGCTACCACTTTTGTTTGTTCACCCTCACCGGAGCCGACGCACCAGTCGAAGAGTTCGAAGTGGCCTTTGGAATGGACGAAATCGAGCAGGTCCAAAACGAGAATCGGCGCTATCGACTCAGTCGTGAGGATATCCGGCGTGTGAATCCAAACACCGGGACCAGTCCTACGTTTGAAACCCCAGAAGAGGCTGATTTGGCCCTCAGAATGTATGAGACCAGTGGAGCGTTGGTCAATGAAGAAGCAGACGGTGGGAACCCTTGGGGGATAGACATCAGCCGGATGTACAATATGGCCGATGCATCACAGCTATTTTGGACAGCGGAAGATTTCAACGACGACGAATCGTATGTGCGAGATGGGAATTGGTTTGAAAAATCAAATGACGGAACTCGTTTTATTCCGCTCTATGAATCAAAGCTCATGCATCAGTATACACATCGGTTTGCGACATTTGCCAACGTTTTAGAATCCGATTTTGGTGATAGGGATGCCAGACGGTTCACTGAGGAAGAGCTCGATGATCCGACCGAGTATGCAATCCCACGCTACTGGATCGATGAAGAAGAATACATCTCGAAACGGGACGATGGCTGGCATCTTGTACTCAGGGATATTGCACGGGATGATGACGAGCGAACAGCAATCTGTGCACTACTCCCACGAGTTGCAACTGGCGATACGCTCAATCACATCTATGGGGCCTCTCCTGAGGAAGCACTTCTGCTGCTGAGTTGCTTCAACTCATTCCCATTAGATTTCGCTGCTCGACAAAAAGTCGGAGGGACACACTTGAGTCATTTTATTATTAGACAGCTCCCTGTGCCGTCTCCAGACCGGCTTGAAGCTGTGAAATTGGATGGAGAGCCGATCCGTAATCGGATCAATCAGTTAGCGCTGCAGTTATCCTACACAGCAACCGATCTGGATCCGTTTGCCGCCGAATTAGGCGTCGAACAGACGCCGTTCCAGTTCTCGGGTGACGATCGGTCGCGCGAAGCGATGCGATTTGAACTGGAGGCACTCCTGTGCCACGTATACGGCATCAAATCGGATGATTTCGAGAGACTGTTCGATTCGTTCGATCAGATCCGCCGGCGTGACATGGACGAATATGGTTACTACCATACTCGTGATGAGATCAAAGCGCAGTTTGAGTCACTCGCAGGCGACATCACGGACCCCCAGGAGAACACCGCATGAGTTCTGAATCCAATTCCGCAGACCAGACAAGTCGGTACCGGCCACAGACTGAGTCAACTACGTTCATCGAGACCAGTGGTGGGTTGCTTACTGACCAGTTGGTGCAGAAACTCCGTGCGCGAGATTGCAATGAGTCTGCAGTCGATCCACAGACGTTTGCACTTCCTGGCGAAGACCCGCCCACAGACGGTGCTATTGAAGATACGATCGCGAAACACTGGGAGGCCCTGCTGGAACGCTGGGACAGCGTAACCCAAGATAACGAACTGTTTGGAATGGACGTCTCAGCCGCACGAGACAAGTGGATTATCCCACTTATCGAAGCGTTGGACTTTGCTCCGGTCTACAATCAGGGTCATCTTGCAGCAGACGGTGTCACTGCGGCGCTATCACACTACGGATGGGACCACCCAGAAAGTGTGGACTCCTTCGGTACCATGGATGGGGAGATCCCACCGGTTATCCATACAATTCAACCGGGCTCAAAAGGTGCTGATATATCCGAACATGGGCTAGGAGATGGATCACACCCAGGTGCTGAGGGGCGACATAAGAGCCCGCATGATGAACTGCAGACATTCCTGAATGCCAGCGACGACCAGCAATGGGGTGTGGTTACTGATGGGCTGAAACTTCGAGTCCTGCGTGATTATTATCACACCTACACCCGTGGCTACGTAGAATTCGATCTTGAGAATATTTTCACTAACCGAAATTATCGGGACTTTCGGGCACTGTTCCGGCTGTGTCATGCCTCGAGATTCATCCCGGCAGATGATGCCGGGCCTGAAGATGATGAACCGGAATCACCCTTAGAGGAACTCTATCAAATCGCTCTGTCTACCGGTGTCAAGGTCGGCCAAGGACTGCAATCAAATGTTGTGAGCGCGATCGAAACGCTTGGAAATGGGTTCCTCAATGAGGACATCCGGGCAGCTATCGCTGATAGCAACCAGGATGCTGCAGAAGCATATTATCAAGATATCCTCTATGTGGTCTATCGGCTGCTCTTCTTACTGTTTGCCGAGCAGCGTGGGATGATGGCCGAGCGTGACAGTCTATACACCGAGGAGTACAGTGTCACAAAGCTTCGTGAGCGATCTGAGCGACGGGAAGAAGGAGCGCGAAATGCAGATCTGTGGGAAGGATTGCAGGCAACTTTCCGACTTGTTGGGCAAGGTGATGAAGCGCTCAATGTACCCGGCTACAATGGTGGGCTGTTCGATGACGAGAAATTATCGTATATTACAGAAGCGGACTGCCCAAACGAGAACTTGCTGCGGGCAGTCTACAACTTGACCCACGTGGAGCAAGATGGGTTTCAACAGCGGATTTCCTATGCCGATTTAGGGGTTGAGGAAATTGGTGCGGTCTACGAGAGTCTACTAGAATTCACCCCACAAGTCGCCGTTGATGTGGTTGAACTCGGAGATCGGACAGTCTCGCCAGGTCGGTTCTACCTCGATAATCGCGGAATGGAGCGGAAAGAAACTGGGAGTTACTACACTGATCCAGGCTTGGTGAATGAGCTAATCGAGAGCGCATTAGAGCCAGTCGTAAACGAACGGGTAGATTACGACGCCGACACTGAAAAACAGGAGCAGCAATTGCTGAATATCTCCGTCTGCGACCCAGCTGTCGGCAGTGGGGCATTCCTTATCGCTGCCAATGATTACTTGGGTCAAGAACTCGCTCAGATTCGCTCTGAGTCAGCCTATCCTGATGAGAAAATAGTACGTCGGGCACGTCGGACAGTTGCGCAGCACTGCCTGTACGGGGTCGATTTAAACCCGATGGCTGTAGAGCTAGCAAAAGTCAGCCTCTGGATTAATTCTGCTGTTGAGGATAAGCCCTTGAGTTTCCTTGATCACCGAATTAAACAGGGAAATTCGCTGATTGGTACCACATCGGAATTAGTGAAAGAAGGGGTGCCTGAGGATGCCTTTGAGACGTCTGGGGGCCGTGATTGGCACGAGGGGAATGCTGTCCGGAAAGAAGTTCGTAAACAGAATAGTGGCGTCCAAAGCGGATTAGATTGGGACTGGGATGAAGGTGACGAGTATGTATCTATTGCTGAAGAATTAGATCAGATTGAGGAAGATAGGATTGACGATGTTCAAAAGAAGAAACAGTTATTCGATGAATTCAGGAACAGTGATGCGCTACAACGTGAGCAACTCGTCCATGACGTATGGACAGCCGCTTTTTATTGGCCAATGGACGGATCAATCACACCGTATCCAACCCCCGAGACAATAGAGAAAATCAGGCGCAATCCACCAGAAGCTGTCAACGCTTCAGCCGAAGATACTGAGGGGTTGGAATCCGTTCGAGCATTTGCCAGTGAGATCGCAACCTCGCAAGATTTCTTCCACTGGCCTTTAGAATTCCCTGCCATCTATTCAAATCAGGGAGGGTTCGACTGTATTCTAGGCAATCCACCTTGGGAACGCGTTGAATTAAAAGAAAAAGAATACTTTGCAGTGTCACAGCCACAGATTGCCAATGCACGAAATGCTTCGGAACGGAAAAAATTGATTTCGGAGTTGGAGGAGGCCAATCCCGAATTATATACTCAATACCAAAACGATAAAATTAGGCTTGAGCAGAGAACTAAGTTCCTACAAAATAGTGGTCGCTATTCGCTTACAGGCAGAGGGAATTTAAATACTTACGCTCTGTTCTCAGAGCTGTCACTTGATGAAATTAATGGTCAAGGTCATGCTGGCATTATAGTCCCTACAGGGATAGCTACCAATTCTAGAACTCAGTACTTTTTCAGTCATCTTGTTGATAGTAAGCGTCTGAATTCATTAATTGATTTCGAAAATAAGCATGGTATTTTCACAGATGTACACAAAAGCTACAGGTTCTGCCTATTGACAATGGTTGGTGCCAGTCAAGCGAAAGACAATATCAAACTAGGGTTTGGACTAAGCAAAATAGAGGAGTTTGAGGAAGATAATCGCTTGTTCAAACTTGATCAAGAGACCATTCAACGAATTAATCCGAACACCAACAATCTACCCACTATCGAAAACCCAGCGGATGTGCGTCTAATAGACAAAATTTATTCCGAGACAGGAGCTCTCAAAGTGAAAAACCAGGAAGATGGGAATCCATGGGATATTGAGAGTGGCGGTGAGTTTCATATGAGTCATGCAGCAAGCCTATTCCGGACTAAGAGCGAATTGAGAGACAATGGGTGGGTGTTAAACAATAACTCATTTGAGAAAAGCCAAGAACGGTACATTCCCCTTTATGAATCAAAATTATTCCATCAATATAATCACAGGTTTGCAACATTTGAGGGGGTGACAGAGGAAGAGATCGATGATGGGAAGGCTAAAGAGCTGAGTTTAGAGGATCTCAATAATAAGCAAAAAGTGTCTCTTCCTCGGTATTGGATACCTGAAGAAGAATTTACTGAGAAACATCGTGGAGATTGGCATCTAGCCCTTCGAACTATAACTCGCTCAACTGACTCGAGAACAGTGATAGGATCTATATTACCGAGGGTTGGAGCAGCTGATAGTCTTAGTGTTTTTAATGGGCCTGATGCTTCAGAAAGTCTTGTTCTCCTCTCTTTGTTGAATTCTTATGTCTTAGATTATGTAGCCAGACAGAAAATCAGTGGGTCGAATCTAAATTACTACATGATATGGCAACTCCCGATTCCATCACCAGGTCATATAAAACAATTCAAATTGGAAGGGGAACCTGTAGACCAACATAGAGGGTGTCATAGAACGATTACCACACCAAAGAGCAGGGTGAATGCTGAGATGGTATGGCCTCAGCGACCCTGCAAGATGATCCTTCGGTAGAGAC
>NZ_JBBENW010000010.1:0-2305 GCF_037645885.1 Salinibaculum salinum
CCCTGTATTCACCACGGTCATCCAAAGCTGACAGATGTCAATACTCCCGGCGGACCTCATTGCAGGCTCGTCAGCATCGACTGTTTCCAAAAATTCGCCAGCAAGAGCGGTTACTACGGAAGAACCAATCTCAACGGTATACCGTAGCTGAAGCAACAGATATTATTTATAGGTATTTCTAGTAGCATATTTAAAATGTATGCCCGGAACACTACCGGGCGAGCATTCACTAGTAGACTCTTTGAGAGTGGAAACAGCGTCAGTAGTGCTCACATCGATTGAGAAGTAACGGTACCGGTGCGTACTATTTTTGATTCTGGAACTTCATTAGCAATTATGCGACAGATGTCGTTTCGGACAAGCCGAATCTGGCTTGTCGCGACGTGCTTTGGGTTGGCTCTAGCCGGAATTCTAGTAGGTGTGATGGCATTATTCGTTTTCGGATTCATTCTCTTTGTTCTACTCAATGTGTCGAGGGTGTCATAGAACGATTACCACACCAAAGAGCAGGGTGAATGCTGAGATGGTATGGCCTCAGCGACCCTGCAAGATGATCCTTCGGTAGAGACGTTCTTCAATGTCGCGGAGACCGAGACGTTAGCGTTGTTTGAGCATCTATCCTTCGAGTTTCTCGAAGAGTTCGACGTGTTCGCCCCGGCGGAGACGGGGCGAACACGAGAGCACGAGCCACCAGAGATGATGCGTGGCTTCCTCCACTGCTACTACAAGGACATCTACGGGATTCGTCCGGTTGAGCGAGAGCTTCGGAACACGGTTGTTTGGCTGAGCTGTGGCTTCGATCGACCGCCGTCGAGAGACGCGGTCGATCGCTTTCTCACCGACCTCGAACACGTCGTCGACGAGGTCTTTGACCGACTCGTCGAGCAGGCCGCCCGGCGCGGCCTGCTCGACTTGACATACTGCATCGATTCAACTGACGTGAGGGCGATGCCTGCCGATGAAGACGCGTCGAAGTGCTATGATCCAACCGACGACGAGTACTACTACGGCTACGGCTGTACAATCGTCTCGACCGGGTCAAAGATCCCAATTGCAGCGGAGTTCACCGAGAGTAAGCAAGCACCTGAGGAGACGGCGATGCGCGTCACGCGTGACGCGCTCGCCGTCGCCACACCGATCTGGATGCTTGGAGACAGCGCCTACGACACGCTCGACTGGCACGACCACCTGCTGACCGCAGGGGTCGTGCCAGTCGCTCCGTACAACGCACGGAACGCTGATGATCCGAAAGACATCGAGTACAGGGTCGAAGACCGCATCGAACAACACAGTGAGGATGTTCAGCTGAAGCAATCGACGCTAGACGAGACGTATAATCGCCGCACAGGAGTTGAACGAACCAATGAATCAGTGAAGGACTGCGGCCTCGGGCGCACTCACGCCCGAGGCCGCGTCCATGCACGAGCGCAGGTGTTTCTTGCGCTGTGTCTTCGCCTCGTCATCGCAATCACCAACTACGAACGCGGAGACAATCCGGGTAGCACCGTGATCACGGTGTGAGAACTCTTCTATGACACCCTCCAATGTGTCGGTTACCCCGATTAATCAGTTAGCGCTGAGTCTGGTCGCTATCCAAGGATTCGGATTTCCCCTTGTCGCGACCCTGTATTTCAGGTATACGGACAGATCACTCCGCGCATTTATTCCGGTTTCAGTCCCCTCTATCCGTGAACTCGGCATCTCTATCGGCGCGTGGATTGTGGCGATTGTAGTTACGCCTGTCGTTGCGACGATTGTTATCGCACTAACAGACCAGCTGCCCGCGAGTAACGCTGCAGGCGAGACAGCACAGCAGAATCCCGAGATTATCCCCCTTCTCATTCCCCTTGTGTTCCTGCTCAACGCACCGGGCGAGGAGTTGTTATTTAGAGGTGTCATTCAGGGGCTGCTCGCAGAGCGGTTCAGCCCGTGGGTGGCGATAACCCTCGCAACGGCAGCATTTGCACCAGTACACATCATTGCCCTGGTCGGGAGTCCGACCGCAGCACTCCTAACGATCATCATCATCTCTGTGCCGAGCCTCGTTTTTGGATCGGTGTACGAACTGACAGACAATCTGATAGTGCCATCACTGGTGCACGCGTTGTTCAATTCGACCTTATTTGTCGGAATCTATATCTCTTCAATAGGATAGAGACGTATCTACGAGAATTCGAGATGTACGCCCGGAACACTACCGGGCGAGAATCTACTAGTGCGGCTTCAGTCCTGAACTGCTAGCTTTATCTACGTAGAGCGCCTCTAGAGAGTGTTCAGAAATCTTCTGAAGTAGACCATGCCACGA
>NZ_JBBENW010000011.1:0-76457 GCF_037645885.1 Salinibaculum salinum
CATATACAGAAATTAGCTTACCAGCTCACATATACTGCTAAGGATCTTAATAAATTCAGCGATGAGACCAGGTTTACTGATGGCCCATATCAATTTGATGGAGGAGATCAGTTCTCCAGAGATAATATTCGATATGAACTGGAAGCTGTTATCGCCCATATATATGGTATTGAGGAGGACGATATAGATAGAATCTTTCAGGCGTTTCCTCAAATTCGAGATCAAGATGTAGAAGAGCATGGATTCTATAGAACAAAAAGAAAAGTCAAAGAAAAGTTTTCACAAATGCATGCTAAGTTGACCAAAGGAAATTCCGAATAATAGGGACACGAAGAAGTTATCAGGGAGCTCCGTGCTATCTAAACGCATGACTGAAGCCAGGGATGCATCAGATCTTATATCTGAGGAAGTTGGAGTGAGATTTGAAGACAATTCGGTAGTTTTACCCACAGAAAAACCAGCAACCAAGTGCCTTATTGAAGTAGTAGAACTCTTGGTTGAAAGTGGTTACATTACAAAATCCCAGTTGCCAATTGAGAGTGGGTATAAAAGATATCTTCTCAATTCTGAGGATAAACATAAAGAGAGCAATCCAATGGCACGTCCAAAACAAATAGCGGACGATATCTATCTTGAGACAAACTATAACAATACTGAAATTAAGAACAAAATTAAAATGCTAGCCAATATGGCCGATAATTGATAATATGGCTTCCCGTCTCAACCCCTTTGATGCCCTAGATAACGTCCAATCCTCGTACCGTAACTACGTTGAGACATTCCAGAACGTTGACGACGAGACAATCAACACCTGGATCGAGGACCGGATCAAGACAGGGAAAGTACTCTGGAAGGAGCCGTTCGTCCAGCTGAACCACCGCTTCGAGTATGGGGAGACACTTCGGGACTTCGTCGACGAGGGCACACTCCATGAGGGCGTGCTTGACGTCTTCACTGGCGGCGACGGCAAACCCATCGAGCCGTACAAACACCAGACTGAAGCGATAGCATCGATCCAAAACGGGACCAATACGATCGTCTCGACCGGGACAGGTTCCGGGAAGAGCTTCGCCTTTGGGATCCCGATCGTCAGTCACTGCCTGGAGGCACGGGACCGGGGCGAAGATGGGATCAAGGCAGTCATCGTCTATCCGATGAACGCACTGGCGAACTCTCAGTATGAGGACTTCTCAGAGCGGCTGGCTGGGACTGGCCTCTCGTTGGGACTGTACACCGGCGACTCACCAACCAGCCCGGATGACGAAGCGGAGTTCCTCCAGCAATTCGGCCGGTCAAAAGCCTTCGATTCGGAGGTGATTTCTCGGGAGGGGATGCGGGAGAATCCGCCGGATATCCTCATGACGAACTACGTCATGCTGGATCTCCTGTTGACCCGTCACGAAGACAAGGAACTCTTCCCGGAGGCACATGACGGCGCCTTGCAATACCTCGTACTGGACGAGATTCACACCTACACCGGCCAGCAGGGGGCTGACGTCGCGGCACTGGTCCGACGGCTCCGTGAACACGCTGGCGCACAGGAGCTAACCTGCATCGGAACGTCTGCAACGGTCCAAAACGAGGGCGGCATGGATGCTGACGATGAGATCGCAGCCTTTGCCGAGCGGATCTTTGGCCAGCCAGTTGATGGGGATAACGTCGTCAACGAAACCCACTACTCATTGGCTTTTGGCGCAGGCGAGACACTGCCAGACGCGGTCGCTGTCACCGAGACTGATATCCAATTCTTTGAAGGGGATCTTTCCGATGCCGTGGATCTGACCAATCAGCTGGTAGCCCGGTCACTCGATGACAAGGAAATTGAGTCCCCAGCCGACTTGGGGAGTATCCTGCTTGGGCATCCGACAGTGGAGTTCTTGGAAGATCACCTCAGCACACGGAGTCAGCAGATTCACGCGACCGAGACTGACACCGAGCATAATCTCGTCGAGACATACCAAGCTGAACATCGCCCCAACACAACGATCGAGGCCGCCCAACGGGAACTGCAGGCGGCGTTGTTGGCCGGAACGATCGGCACAACGAATATCCAGGGCGCCCAGCAACCGATCTTTATTCCCAAGCTGCATTCGTTTTTTAGCCAAGGCTCGGGGCTCGTGGCGTGTCTCACCGAAGAGACACTGACTGACAATGAGCCACATCTCAGTGATGCCGGCGACCTCGAGTGCCCGCACTGTGCCGACCAGCACAACCGTCAGCGCAGGGCGTTTGGGCTGTCGTTCTGTCGTTCCTGTGGCCAAGAGTACTACACAGTCATCCGGACCGAGGATGGCCATCTCCGTCCCCGCGAAGTCAGTGATATGAGCGTTGAAGATGAGGAAACAGCCGGGTATGTGATGCGTGGTGACTGGGATCGATCCCAGGCGTCATTGCCGGATGAGTGGCTCGACGATGAGGGCCGGCTCCGGGAGACTTACGCAGATGCGGAACCCAGGCCAGCAACCTACTGCTCGGAACACAATCGACTGACTGATGGCCATCGCACGGAGGGACAGCTCCAATGTGGCTGTTTCGCTGGGCAGGGAATCGAGGTCATGTGGACCGAGGCGCCCTTCCTCTTCTGTGGGGAGTGTGGGGTCCACCACACTCGCATGGGACGGGCGATGGAGCTTTCGAAGCTGTTCACGTTCGGGACTGTTGGTCGGTCGACGGCGGTCGACATCCTCATCGGCAGTACCATGCAGGAGTTGCCAGAGGAGCAAGCCAAAACGATTGCTTTCTCCGACAACCGGCAGGATACTGCCTTGCAGGCTGCCCACGTGAACAACCTTTACCAGCGGATCAAATTCCGCCGGGCGCTGTATCATGCCCTCGAGCAGGATGTCGGGTCAGTCGGGCTCTCCACATTGGGCGATAAGACATTTGAGGTTCTCGAAGACGCCGGCTCCTTACCGCAAGGGTTGGAACAAACGATGTTCGGCGTCGAGCCGGACGAAGAGCGCCGGTTCAGTGACTACCTGCTTTTCCATACGATTCTTGAACTCCGGAAGGGCCAACAGCGGGGCCAGCAAGGGCTTGAAGAGGTTGGGTTGGTGGATATAAGGTACAACAATCTCGATCGGCTTGCTGAGATGGACGAGCAATGGGAGGCTATCCCAGAGTTGGCGGATGCCGATCCACAGGTCCGCCTCGAGTATGCTGAAGGCTTCCTGGATCTATTCCGCCGGGCGACGGCCATCGATCACGACTTTGTCACGGATTTCCGCGATTTCCAGCAGAAAACGCTGTATAAGCTGGATGATGAAGTCCTCTTCCACAAACAACAACGGTTCAGGTTCCCCCAGGGGTTCAGTGATACAGCCAACACCAGTGGGACAGAGAAGATTCGCCGCCTGACCCATCCCCGATCCCGACACGTCAAATGGACCCAGCGAGCCCTTGACGTTGAGACCAAGACGGCGATCGACGTGATCGATGCAGTCAAGGAAATGTTCGCTGATGACCAGCTCCGGTATCTCGTCGAGGAAGATGTCTATCGTGGGCGACGAGCCTACGTCCTCCGGAGTAGCTCGATTCAGCTCTCACTCCAGGACCCGACCACTGTCTCGGTGTGTCCGAAATGCAAGACCGTTGTCGACCGGGAGCGCCTCAAGACGTGTATCAACTACAGTTGTGGGAACGTCAGTCCTGAGTCAGGCGATCTGACGGATTCGTACTTCCATAATCTATATGTCACAAGTTTCGAAGACACGGTTGATATCCTGGCCGCCGAACATAGTGGCCAGATTGAGGGCGATATCCGGAAAGACATCGAGACTCGGTTCCGGGAAGGCGATGAACTCAACACGATTGTGAGTACGCCGACGATGGAGCTGGGGATCGACATCGGGGACCTGTCGAACGTCCTGATGCGCAACGTGCCTCCAAATCCTAGTAACTATGCCCAACGCTCCGGGCGAGCGGGTCGCCAAAACCAGCCCTCGCTGGTGACGACGTTCTGTGGGAGTGGGTTTGGTCGCGGGTCACACGATCAGTATTTCTACCAGCGGCCAGAGCGAATCATCGCCGGTGAAATCTCACCGCCAACTTTCCTGTTGAACAACACGGATCTCATCAGAGCCCACATCAACGCGCTCGTATTGGAGGTCATCGACGTCAAGTTCTATGGCAAAATCGAGCAGATCCTACGTATTGAGCCCGAGAAGAACGATTACCAGATAATCCCAAGTTACAAGCAGGATCTAGAGAGTGCGATCAAGCGCGATCGGGCAACGATTATTGACGCTGTGAAGAGTGCGTTCGACCAAGATCGTAGTAAGGAAAAATTTGACTGGCTAACAGAGGCGTTCATCGAGGACGTCGTCGACAACTTCGTCGAGAATCTCGATACGGCGTTCGACCCGTGGCGGAACGAATACAGCCGCCTCACACGAGAGCTCAGACGCCTCAATAAGAAACTCAGTAGCGAGGGCGGCAACTATCTTGAACGCCGTGAGCGTGAAGCTATCGAGAAACGCCGTGACGATATGCGTCAAGGTGGCCAGCGGTTCTATACCTACCAGTATCTCCGGTCACAGAGCTTTCTCCCGAATTACGGCTTCCCGCGATCGAGTTGTACACTCCGGTTTACCACCCGTGAGGATGACATCCAGCGTGATCAGTCCCGTGCCATCCGGGAGTTTGCCCCTGGGAACTATATCTACTACATGGGCCAGCGCCATACGATCCGCTATGCTAGGCCGAAAACCCAGGATGCAGAGCTGCTGACACGCCAGAAAATCGTCTGTCCGTCGTGTGAGTCGATTCTTATGGGTGACGACGCTGAAACAGCAGCGGCCTGTCCGGCCTGTGGCACCTCCTTCGATGGCGTCCATCCGAATCCAGACACAATCGAACTACCAGACCAGCGGGCGTACCCGGATGAGAATATTACCAGTGACGACGAAGAGCGACGTCGTGAAGGGTATGATATCAATCACTTCTACGAACAGACCAACGCTACCCAAGCCTACACACTCACCGACGACAATGGCGAGCTCGCCGAGTTGACGTACGAGCCTAATGCACGGATTGTAACGGTCAACAGCGGAATCCGTGGCCGAGACGATGATGAACTGTCCGGGTTCGCACTGTGTACACAATGCAATCGATGGCTGACCAGCGAATCCCAGATCGACAAGCATCTCGACGGGAACTGCTATGCCAACGCCGACCCCGAGCACATCCGACGTGGGATCGAGCTGTTCACCGAGGGTGGCCACGATACGATCACGATCACGACGCCGCTCCCGATCAGTGTGGACCCGGAGGAGGCTCCTTCATTCTACGCGACGCTCAAGGAAGCGCTGTATCAGGGAATCCTCGTAGCCTTCGATCTTGATGAGGAAGAGTTGGAGACGTTCACGAAGCCGTCGACAACTGATAACGATCTGCTGAGTATCGTGATCCATGAGACCAGTGAAGGCGGCGCCGGTGCCCTGAACGCACTCATGGACGATGTGCGCTTCACACAGGCACTCCGGGAGGCCCTCGACGTGTTGCATGCGACCGATCCCGACGGCTGTGAGCGAGCTTGTTACGAGTGTCTGATGTCCTTCTATAATCAGCGCGAGCACGAGCTTCTAGATCGAACGCTGGTGATTCCGTGGTTAGAGCGGGCGGTCGATGGGCAGGTATCTGCTGGTGTGGAGGAACAAGATGATAGCCAGTATCAAGCGTTGGTTGCACAGTGTGAGTCGAGCCTCGAGGAGGCTGTCTTGACGGCTGTGTTCGAAGGCGGGTATGAACTCCCCAGTGCTGTCCAAAAAACGATCTATGACGGCGATGAGCCAGTCGCTGAAGCGGATTTCTTCTATGAGCGCGAGAGTCGATCCGTGATTGTGTTCGTTGATGGGCCAGATCACGAGAAAGAACACGTAGAGAAAGATGACAAGCGGAAACGACGGCGACTCCGAGAGCTGGGCTACCGTGTGGTTTCAGTCGAGTCGCCGGAGGATGTGCCGTCCACCTGGGCCACGATCTAGTCTGTCTCTGTGCGGTCACAGCCTTCCGGGTGAGTTCGGGCATCCGAAGGTCTATTGTTACAAGCTATAATTATCACTGTACAATGACGACCCAACAGGACGGTCTCGAGGCCATTCTGGATTTTTTCCGCTCGGGTGAGTACAGCGGCCATGGCCGCGGACACATCGACACAATATCCGAGGCCTTTCTCTCCGATATTGTTGCAGCTGACGAGCGCATCCAACGTGCCGCAACTGATGGCGAACTCGTAAAACAGCGGAATTTCAATACTACTGCCCACCAATTCTCACGAGACATTGATTTGGCCGTTGGGGAGCCGGCTGCTGGGGACTCGCCTGGACAGCAAGGGCAACTCCCGACAGCAGAGACGACCGTCCAAACTGGTGAAATTGAGACAGTCTGGCTCTCACTCAATATCGAATCGCTCATTTCGAGTGTTGGCAAAAATTGGAAGAACCGTGGTGAGGATATCTATGTCTTCTATCTCACGGTGTATGATAGCTATAATCTGTCCGTGACCGGCAGTATCCTCCTGCTCAATGTAGCTGGGCTGGAGGACGGCATGGCGACCAATATTATTGATGCCTTCGAAGAGTTTGAATTCGCTGACGGCTCGATTGCTCAGACGCTGGACAGTATGGCGGTCATTCCGTTAGAATACGATGACGCTGAGCCAGCGGAGACTACTCTGGCGGATGGTCTCGTTCCAACGGACCACCCACTGCACTATACGAATTTTATTTCGGTCATGACGGAGGGGCTCGCCCGTCGAATCGAGGGCGATTTTGAGGTGTCTGCGGAGAGCCTCGAGTCTGTATTGGCTGAAACAGAGACCGAGGTGCTAGAATTCAAAGAAAAACTCGACGACGTGAGTGATATTGCCAAAGAAGCAGTGGCGTTCGCGAATCATGATGGCGGGTCGATACTCATTGGCGTCGATGACAGTGCGAACGTAGTTGGGCTGGACGATGTTGAGACCGCTGAAGAGCGTGTAGCTGGCATCTTGGATAATGTCGAGCCCGGGATCGTAAAGGATCTCGAGAAAGCGACATACGAAGGAAAAGACGTGCTCATTATCAATATTCTCCGCGCCACGAACGTGCCCGCATCATACAATGGGACGTTCTATCTAAGGCAGGGGACAAGCAAACATCGCATGAACGGTCACGAACTGCTTCAGACCTTCCCGCGAGAGTAACTTCGGTCTGTAGTCGTCTGAAGCCGGTGAGGCGGTAGACTAAGTAATGGTCGTTTGCTTTGTTTGCCCAAGTTCTTCTGGGACAGGAAGCTCTTTGAGAACCGTACTCTGGAGTCGGAGGTACCCGCTGGAGGCACGCTGACAGTTGGCTTCGAGCCAGGCGCGTGCCTGTGCGCCATTGAGATACGAGAGTAAGCGCGTCTGGTCAACAGCTGGATCGGGGACGATGTAGTACACACTGTGCCGGGGCAGAATCTCGCCCCCGTCGTCGAGCCAGAATTCCGGCTCCTTTGCGACATCACTACAGAGGATTTTGTCTTGGCCAATAATATCCTCCATTGGCGGGGTTTCATGCCAACTATACCAGGGCTTGCCATCTGTTTTGACGCACGATCTGGATTCTAGCTCATCTCGGTGCAGGCTAGCCCAGTCACCGAATGCTCCGAGTTCCGAAGCTGCAATCAGATTTCCGCGGTCATCGTACGGACAGATGATGACATCCTCTGGATGTGGCCCACCATTGGCACGCAGCTGTTTTCCCGAAATCGTTGGATACGTCCAGCCGTCCTCAACCAGCTGGGGCGGCACGGTATATTGGCCGTCTTGATCGATATCTGGCTTGACGAAGATCCCATCACGCCCGGTTGCGATTCCACAAGAGACACGCTCAGTCACATCACCCAGTGTGACCCCGCTGTCGAGGGTCGCCCCCTCTACGTCACGAATGGTAGCGGCCCAGCTTGATCCATCAGTGGGGAGTGTGACTGTCTCTGTCGACCCATCGCGTCGTATTACTTTCGTTGGGCCAGGCTCTGTAGCCGCAATGGTACTAACGGTCGGATAGGTAATATACCCCGGAAAAGCATCCTCAGACAAGTGCTCGATTGATTCGACATGATGGGTTGTTAGTAGCTGTCGGAGGGAACCAGCAGTTTCGGTATACTCGAACTTTTCTGGTGTAATGAAACATAACCGACCACCATCCGCGAGGAGTTCAATAGCCTGTTCATAAAACAGGATGTAGAGGTCAAAACGGCCCTCCGCCGTTTGAAATCGATCCCGATACGTATCTTTCTGTTCGATATTTTCTATAGGGACGTAGGGAGGATTCCCGACAATGTATTCAAACTCGCCGAGGTCACTGTGGTTTTGGAGAAAATCCTCGTTCCGGAATGTGACTGGTTTCTCAGAATGGACTTGGCTGGCGGCCACACACCGATCCGGGTGAGTTTCGAACGCGACTCCCTCAGGCATCGGAGTGCTATGTTTCGCGCAATAGTCCGCAACAGCCTGAATGAATGGAGCTGTCTCACCACATCCAGGAAAGAGAATTCGATCATCAGCGGCTGGTGGATGACCGTCAAAGAGTCGTGAGACCATTTGCTGAGTGACTGTTGTGGGGGTCTCCACGAAGCCTTTCATTGCAAAAGCAGTGCAACGCCAGTTACTTAAATATTATAAACCTCGAGAGGTCAGCAGGTTTTTTGACATTCCATTGCACTGGACTCCTCGCATTGTGAGTTGCCAACAGTCTCCCTAAGGTTGGTGGTGATCTGGTGCTCCTGATCAGGAGTGTAAAGAGCCCCACTTCACAATATGCTATAGGATTTCTGGTCGTAATTATCCCAGCGTTCTCGACCAAGCTATCTAACGATCAGTACAGCTTCTGGAGGTACTGGGAGTACTCCTGTCTTAGGGGGCCGGTCATACAATAGTTCCCAACAGGCATAATCCGAAGCCTCGGTTTTGAATAGAACTATCGGATGTCGAGATTACGGGCTTAAGCGCGAAGTTGGGACTGTATAATCGTCATACAAAGGGTGTGAGACGTATTCTATGACACGCTGTAATTCCGCTACTTATCTCAAAATCAGCTCCATTGAATATCATAGTGGGACCGGCAATTGCATCTAAGCTCGTGATAATCTCCACCGAACTCCTCGTAGCGGATACACGAACCACATTCATCGCAGTATAGGAGTTCGTAAGCAGCCTTATGTGCTTCAAAAACTTCCTCGAATTCAGACGGACTTAGCGTCAACCATCGTCCAGGAGTCCAGTGAACGCGACGATTTACTTTATTCAGTTGTTGTCCCACTTCGTTTAGGACTGATCCATAATCATTGTCAAGGTCGTTTGCTTCGGAAAACATTTCATCAGATTGATCGAGATTGTCTTTCGCTCTTCCAGTGAGTGTGTCTAATCGGCGACAAACTGAGTTTTTGAAGTCACTGAGCGTATGTCGGAGCCGAGGATCATATTCGACTTTGCCCCCTAGCGATACTGCACACTGTTGGAACATACGCTCTGTAGCATATCGAAGTTCATGGGCCGCCCGTTCCATTTCATCATCTTCCATCGCCTCTTCAACGGTTTCCCACTGCTCATAGACGTCAATATACCCGCGACTTTCCTTCACACCGTCGTCGAATGACCACTCTCGTAGCCGTATCTGCGGTCCACCTTGTAAGGCCCCTTGGCTGGATAATTGTTCGGCCCACAGTTCATCATGGGTTGTAATGATTACTTGATAGTCCTCTGCGAACTCTTTAGCTATCATCTGTGCAATTTCGAGCCGATGGCTCTGGTCAACGGACATGACCACGTCGTCAAGAAGGAGGAGGGACTTCTCGTCCTGTTGTAGATAGTCGGCAAGGGCGAGATGGAGACAGAGGCCCAACGAATCCACATGGCCCTCACTAAATACGGAGTGGGGAGGGTACTCACCGGCATTATAGAACTCTTTTTGCAAGTTCGCACCAGTTTCTGTAACGACAATTGAGGTTGAGGTATCGGACTCGTCCGGATGAATCGAATTATAATACGTTTCGACACGATCTGTGATGTCGTCGTAAATCTCTCCGATCACCTCACTACGGGCAGCTATGAACGCCGACTCAGCGGTCTCCGTATCGGATACCAGTGAGTCCAAACGGTCAACCTTAGCATCCAGGTTCTCGTATTCTTCCCACCGTTCAGCAACGGACTTGAGACGCTCGTATCGCTGTTCAGTGTCACTGATATCATCGAGATCTTCGGCCATCGATTTCAAGTAATTCGTTGTCTGAATGGCTTCCTCGATTTGGGCACTGATATCCGTATCATCTGACCCGGCAATAGGGAGATTGAGAGGTTTGAAATCGGTGTTTCCGAGCAAATCACCGGATATCATCTCTGTTGATTTTCTTAGTGCCGTATTGAATTCAGATAGTGTCTCTACCTCTGGGTATTGATCTTCCTTCAACTCTTTTGTCAGATACTCCACATAATCTAATCCACGTTCGAGCTCCTTCCGCAGATCGGCTTGTAGCTGATCGATCTTGTCTACAGTCTGCTGAAATTCGTGAAGTTGCTCGCGCCGATGACGTACCTCTTCTAATAAGGAGCCGTCCCCCCGCCAGTCCTGAGCACAGAGCGGGCACACGTCTGCGTCGGCATCGATAACCTCTTCCCCCAGTTCCAGCAGTTCAAGCTTCGAAGCGGATATTTTGGAGGTATCTCTCACCCTGTATTCTTTAATCAAGTCATCCAACTGGTCGATTTGTTCAGGCAGGTTATCACAGAAATCGCCTAGCCAATCTGCAAATTGGTTTAATTCCTTCCGTGGTCGTTCCCGTTGGAGTGCCTGTGTGGACACCGCCTCTACAGGGGATTCGATACCCTCTCGCACAGTTCCAGGATAGATTTCGTCAACGGGCTCGCCATCGAACGAGGTTCTGATACGGTTGATCGTCTCAATAGTGTCTGTTCGAAGCGGTATTGAATCAGACGCGTCCGATTCAGCGAGTTCTTGTAATCGTTCATTCGCTGTTTGACGCGAAGCTTTCGCTTTTTCGAGTTCATCTTCGAGAGCTTTTCGGGTCCGTTGGAGTGCAAGACGTCGTTCGTCGATGTCGGGGAGATCCAATAATTCGCTGAGAACCTCTCTCCGAGAGCTCGGTTGGGCGATGATTAGATCCAGCAGATCATCCCGTGTGAGGATGTGTTGTCCTTGAAGTGCGGTATCGATCGTTCGCTGTAGCGAGACTGGTAGTTCTTCTATTGGCGGTTCGAGATCGGTCGAGTCAGTCGATCGCTCTACAGACACCTGTGTATCCTGTCCGGTATCTGTGAAAACTCCAGAGACTACACAATCACCGTTTGCGTCGACGTTGGGTATGACATCTTGCTTCCTGACGCTCTTCATTCCATCTCTGTCCAGCTGACGAATATCATTTGTAAGGAGAAAGTTGATCGCCTCTAATATCGAACTTTTCCCAGAGCCATTGGGTCCGACAATGATCGCATTATTTCCTTCAGGCTCGAATGTGTAGCTTCCTTTTACTCCTCGAAAATTTTCGATGTCGAGCTTCTCAAGCTTCATCGTTGTCACCAATCGTCGCTATAAGCTCATCTGAGAATTCGCGAGGTGGATCATCAGCTAGTACTTCCGTAAGTACTGTCTCGGCTATTTCCTCGTCAATATCGCTCTCTTCAATTCTCGAGGTGAACGACTCGAATATCTCTCCACGAATCTCATCGGAGCTGGCACCGGGGTCCACCATTTGATATGTAATCGGGAACTCAGGAAATCCAGATAAACCTTTCCCGGAGAGGATGTCACAGAACAATCCGCACGGCATTTCTTTCGTCGAAACCGCGATGATCTATCCGTTCACTACGCACGCACACGGAGCAGCTGACTCGTCCCAGTAATTCTGGAATGAACTCTGTGAGGACTGTCCGTTGACTCTGAATCTTTGTATTCGATTTGTGCTCGTGTCTCTTGCGCTAACTCGCGGTAGCAGGTCCCTCCAGAAAAACTGGTCGTGATTATCGCCGTAATCGGGACAGCACTCTGGGCTGAACCTCTAGACGTTTCGCAGCCTTTCCGGAAATCCTGGAAGCGACGGTTTACCGGAAACAGAATCGCGTGACAACGGCGGAGTTGGTGATAAGAACAAACTGTAGCCTCCCAGTTTCCGGAAACTACCCAGCCACCATTATATACCGCGCTAGAAAACCAATCTACTGATTAATCCATGATTCGCGATGCTCGTGTGCTTCGGGCGGGGTTCATACCGAAGGAAATTGAGCATCGCGACGCCGAGTTGAACCACCTCTCCAGCGTTCTGGAACCGATTACGAACGGGGAACCGGCCGACACCGCTATCGTCACAGGCCCCAGCGGCGCCGGGAAGACGTGCATCTCGAAGTTTGTCACTGAGAGACTCCGCGAAGAGGTACTGGGCATCGAGACAACCTACGTCAACTGCTGGCGCAACTACACCCGATTCCGAACGCTGTATCAGATTCTCGACGACCTTGGCCAGACCATCGATATCCACCGGCAGTCGACACCGCACGACGAACTAGTCGACCGAATCCAGCAGTACAATGGGCCGCGAACGGTAATCATCCTCGACGAGGTCGACCAGCTGGAAGACCCGGGCATCCTCTACGACCTGCACAGTCTGGAGCAGTTCGCGTTGGTCTGTATCGCTAACAAAGAAGAGGAACTGTTCAGCCGCGTCGACGACCGGCTCGTAAGCCGACTCCGCTCCAGCGAACACGTCCGGATGGACAAGTACCACGACAAGCAGCTGTACGATATCCTAAGTGCCCGTGCGAAATGGGGTCTCGACGAGGATGTTATCACCGACGACCAGCTCTATCGCATCGCCGACGCGGCCGCCGGCGATGCCCGTCTCGCGATAGGGATTCTTCGGACCGCCGCTAGCGAGGCTGATAGAGAAGATGAAGAGCGAATTACTAACGAAATGCTGTTGGACGCTGCGGATGACGCCCGGGCACAAATCAGACAGACGAGCCTCGATTCGCTCACACCACACCAGCAAACCGTCTACGAGATCGTTCACGAGGATGGTCCGCTCGGACCAGGAGATATTCACGAACGCTATCGCAACGCCGTCGACGACCCGCGAACGAAACGGACGATTCGGACGTACCTCTCGAAGATGGTCCAGTACAACCTCCTAGAAGTTGAGGGGACGAGCCGAGACCGGCAGTATTCCATAGTCACCGAACCAGTCAGTTCGCCGGCTAACTGAGTCCCACGCAGCGATTCGACGCTACAGTTGTTCTATTAACCAACAGTTGGGCTGGTTTGACCCATTCTGTTGGTTAATACACTCACAGCCGATTCCGGAAAGTTTCGCGGAAGCGGGCGAGACACTCAAAATCCCGGGCACAACGGTCTATTCCAGATTGCTCCGGTCGGTTTCCTGAAACACGGAAGCGACACGCCGCAGGTTATCGGATTCGTGGACCTCTACTCTTGTATGTCAGACCACCCATCCTCGAATCGCTTGGAAGTCGAGCAACCAACGCGAAGAGCTGATCGGAATCGGTCCATAGCCAGCCAACCCGATACAACGAGCGACGGCATCCTGCTTCCCTCCCTTGAGGACGGCATCACGCTGTTGGACATCGACGGCAGTCGGGGCGTGCCTATTCTGCAGTCGATAGTCCTCGATCATCTCCTCATGCACAACGGGCCCGCTTTCTGGGTCGACGCCAACGGACACGCAACGACCACCACGATCTCACGGATCGCTCCCAGCCAACGGTTGCTCGACCGGATCCACGTTGCACGCGGATTCACCGCCTACCAACACTACGGCGCCGTCTGTAATCTCCCGGCGGCAGTGAACCACTGTATTCAGAAATCGACGACAGGGGACAGCCTGGGAGGGCGACAGTCCACGGGTCACGACGAGGATACATCCCCGTATACGCCCTCCCTCATCGTCGCCCCAGCCATCGATGCACAGTACCGTGCCGACGATACCCTCGGCGAAACCCACGCGAAAACCCTCCAGGCCCGCACCCTTGCCCGGTTAGCGACCTACGCCGAGGGGTACGACATCCCAGTGCTCGTTACGCGAAACGAACGAAACGAATTCACCGAGCCAGTCGCGACGGTCGCCGACCACTACCTGGAGTGCGAGCAGACGCGGATGGGCCCACGGGTCGTCGGTGAGGACTTCGAGACGCTCGTCTATCCCGTCGACGACGGCGCGTACTACCAGACGACGTTCGCGTATTGGCGGCAGCTGCTCGCGGCACGCGCCACGCAAGTCGGCGTGGAACCGACGACGCCGGCGCCGTCGACGCCGACTCCGGAGGGCGTCGGAACGGGCGTCACAGCTGACGGTGAGACGGTGTCGGCCACAGCGGACCCCCTGCTCGATGCGTGGACGGCAACCGGCGGAGGGCGATAGCGATGGGACGCACGAACCCGACGTACCGAGATGCGTTGCGGGCCATCGAAGAGCGCTGGGCGGAGTTCCGGCGGGCATTGCGGCGTCGCGACCAGCCGCGCTTCGACCGACTGTTCGAGTACGCCCGCGAGCACGCCGACGCGAGCGGGCTGTTGAGCCACCAAAATCCGTTGTTGCCGGCGCTGTTCAGCATCGATCTCGAACAAGAAGTCCGCCTAGATGACCACGAGGAACGTCTTGATAAGCTTGAAGCCGCGGTCGAAAAGAGCGGAGAGGACCACGAGAGGCAGTCTCGCTGCGACGATCACGAATAGGAAGGGCAATAACGATACTTGAAGTCCCACTTCATAGTACAGTCGCTCGATCTCATCAAGTGAGAGCTATATCTCCACGATTCCGGAGTTTTGCTAAGACTAGGTCTTTAGATTGAGAGTCAGAATTTCTACTCATAGACATTGATCGTCCCAGTTGAAGAAACACGTCAAAACCGATTTTCGTACTGAAATCACCAGCTGACACTAACTGTAAGATTCCACGTACTGTTTCGGTTGAAAAGGGGCTTGATGTATGTCGCAGATAATCCCTTGAATTCATACTCCCGGTCCTCAGACAGTCCGTGGTTGTGAGTGAGATCACAGTACAACTCGTCGTAATTTGCTAACACCTCAATATGGTGTTCTGCTTCTGATTTGGACCGATCAGGTCCGCTAAGTTCCGATTTGAGATGAGAAAGGAGATCATCGTTATTCTGTAATGGGTTCTCAATGATAATCCCGTTAACACTTGGGTCGTCGTAGTTCTCCTCTTCCGTGGTGATTTGTTCGGTAACAACTGGTGTGCTACCTTCTGGTGCGTTGAATCCGGTTCGCGGAAGATCAAACGCCGTGGCATTGAATAGTTCATTAAAGCCAAAAGCGCGAGCCAGTCGTTGATAGAGTGCTCCAGTGACGGGAACGCCTTCCGTGATGAACCGGAGTTCGACATTTGAAAGGACTTGTTTGTCACGGGATGATCGGGGAAGTTCCGCCCTGATAAGCAAGTATTCGTCTTCGTAGGCGAGGTTGGCAATAAAGATGAGGTGTCCATTCTTGTACGTCGGAATGTCCTCATCAGCAAACGTGGCGTGGGCTTCTCTGACTGCCGTGGCAAGGTTAGCAGGCCCCCGACCGACGAGTGCTCCACCCAGCTGGTGAACTGTGAACCAAGACGTGCTAAGTCTTCCTACGTTGTGGAGCCTTGCCAATCGGTCTGTGAACTCATCAGCATCCATATCATCCGTCCGTGTTCGGATTTCCATTGAGTTCTCTCCGAGGTGGAAAAACGGATGGAACGTCACTGAGTCATTGATATCCGGTGAGTCTGTTCCTTGCGTTCGGATAAGTCGTGGCCCAAAATCGTTGTAACCGGGACTTGGAAGAGTGACTTCTCCCCGCTGTTCGGGAAGATCGCGGACTCCGTTCTCAAGGGTCTCGATATACGCTTCCTCGATTGTTCGGTCGGTCTGCTCTGCGTGCTCCTTGATTCTCCCATGGATAGACCACGGAATATCAACATTCGGTCTCATATACCAATACCATACTCCAAATACCATATAAGCCTTGGGTCTGAATATACCCAAGGTATGATTGGGCGGATAGAGATGACGGCAAAAGGCTCTGATAGCATATAAATCAGATATACGACGATCAGATTCGGTGCTTAACCAACGGATGACACCAGCATCCGAATCTATTGGTTAATACTTGGCTGTGTTCCCGGAAAGCATCCCGGAAAAGAAAGAGTACGCGCAAAACAAGACAAGATCGGATATTAGAGGGGGTTTTGCGCCGTTCGGTTGAGACTCGGAAACGACACGCCTCAGCTTATTAGAAACGCAATCGTCCAAATCGGCAGAGGCGAAATAGCCACAGATGCCGTTCAGTATCGACTTTCTGGACGACGGCCGCGTCCTGGAGTGGGAGGCAACCGCCGACGGCGCCGTCGCGACCGAGCGCGATGACTACACCCCACGCTTCTACGTCGCCCCTCGTGACACAGAGACCGACCTCGACCTCACGACACTCCAGTCGGTGTACGACCAGCACCCGGACGTCGTCGCGACCGAGATGGTTGCGCGACGACCGGGCTTTCGACGGGCCGAGGAACCAGTCCTCGCCATCGACGTCGACCACCTCGACCGCGTCACCCCACTCGCCCGGCAGGCACGCCAGCTGTCGGCCTATCCAGTCGGGGATCTCGCCTGTTTCAATGTCGACTTCTCGCGAGAGTTCCGATACTGTCTAGAGACCGGCGCCGATCCGACGCCAGCGAGCGAGCTGTCTACGCTCCGGCTCAGCGTCCCGGTAACCGAAACGAGCAATGACGTCTATGGGGAACTGTCTGTCGCCGGCGACACTGTCACTGGCTCGCCGACGGATATCCTGACCGCCGTCCAGGGGGCGCTTGACGTACGCGATCCGGACGTCCTGGTCTGCTCGACGAGCGAGATCGTCCCGACCCTGTACGAGATGGCGACGGACGCCGGCATCGACGACTTCTCGCTGAGTCGGTGGCCGGACGTCGACTACCAGCAGCTTGCGAGCCGGTCGACATACTCGAGCTACGGTCGCGTCGGTCACTCCCCGGCGCGGTACAACGTGCCCGGCCGGGCGATCATCGACGAGTCGAACACGTTCTTCTACGGGGAAACGAACCTCGACGGTGTCCTCGACCTCGTGTCGCGCTCGAAAAAGCCCGTCCAGGAGCTCGCGTGGGCGTCGATCGGGAACGTGCTCACGGCGATCCAGATCTGCGAGGCCCACGACCGCGGCGTCCTCGTTCCATGGAACTCCTGGCGCCACGAGTTCTACAAGCCGATGGGGATGCTCCACGACGCCGACCGTGGCGGCTTCATCTTCGCGCCCGAGGTCGGCCTCCACGAGAACGTCCACGAACTTGACTTCTCCTCGTTGTATCCGAACATCATCTGTACCCGGAACGTCTCGCCGGACGTCATCCGGTGTGACTGCCACAGCGACCGCGACGACGTCCCCGGGCTCGGGTACTCGATCTGCGACGACCGGGGCTACCTCGTCGACGTGCTACGGCCGATCATCGACGCTCGCGACGAGATCAAGGCGGCCATCCGTCGAGAGAAGGAACGGGACGACCCCGACGAGGACCGCCTGGCGGAACTCGAGGGGCAGTCTGGAGCGCTGAAGTGGATCCTCGTCGCCTGCTTCGGCTATCAAGGGTTCAGCAACGCGAAGTTCGGCCGTATCGAGTGCCACGAGGCGATTAACGCATTCGCTCGCGAGATTCTATTGACGGCGAAACAGCGGTTGGAAGCTGGCGGCTGGCGCGTCGCCCACGGGATCGTCGACTCCATCTGGGCCACTCCGGATCCCGACGTCGACGACGATGACCGCGAGGACCGCGAGACGCTCGCGACAGAAATCACGGAACGCGTCGAGATCCGGCTTGAACATGAAGCCCACTACGACTGGGTGGCATTCGTGCCCCAACGAGAGAGCGACGCCGGCGCGCTAACGAAGTACTTCGGGAAAGTCTCCGGCGACGACGACTTCAAGATCAGAGGCATTGAAGCTCGGCAGCGCTCTACCCCACCGTTCATCGAGGATGTCCAGCGGAACTGTCTCGAACGGTTCGACGCGACTCGATCTCCGGACGCCGTACTCAACTGTCTTCAGGATGCTATCAAGCGCCTCCACGCTGGAACGGTGCCGGTCGAGCGGCTCGTCGAACGGAATCGTGTCTCCAAGCCGCTGGAAGGATATCCGCAGAATACACAGAACGTGGCGGCGCTGAAGCGGGTTCGGGATCAAGACCTCGCCATCCACCCGGGACAAGACATCGAGTACGTAGTCGTCGACGACGAGAAGAGATCGCGAGAGCGGGTCGCGTTAGCCAACGAGGAGATCGAGTCGTACGATGCGTCGTACTACGAGACGCAACTCGTCAGAGCTGTCGAGAGTGTGCTGTCACCGCTTGGCTGGGATCGGACGGTGATTCAACGCGAGATCGCGGAAACTCGAGAAACGGACTTGGCCGCCTTCACCGAGATTGAGAGAGGTTAACCAACATTATCGAGGTATCGGGAGATTTGTTGGTTAATGGTGAGTGGAGACACGGAAAGGATCTGGAGAGAATACCCCGCCCACACACCCCTCGTCCAGAGTGAAAACCAATCAGGAGAGGGGGATGAGGTCCACGGGAAACGGGGGTTCTCGTGGGGAGAAAGCAACGGGAATCGCGGAGAGACTGTCTGAAACGGGAGAACACGGAGGAAATGGAACAGCGAACACGAGCAGCGGTTCGAAACTACCCGGACGAATGCCGCCTTCGTCCTTCTTTGTATGTTGAATGCACTTGAGGAGTGGTAAGGAGTAGGTGGTAATAAAACCTCTAGGTAATACTATGAATATGGTCATGTTTAGAGGATCTCCGGCTGTGCGACGACTGGTATTAGGGGTACACTCGTCCCACATCTTGTGGTTTCGATACTTCTCGGCCGACTACTCGTGTGGTTTCTGCCTGTTCAATCGGGGGACTCTCATAGCGTTTCACTCTGGACGAGGGGTGTGGGGGTTCGATTCCGTCGTCAGTGTAATGTGAAACGTTGAAGAACCAGTCGTTGTTTTGACCATTCCCCAACCATCAAAGCGTCATCAAAGTCGGTATCGGAATTGGTATCTCCCGATCTTCTTCGTCAACCGGAATCAAGACACCAAATCCCGACAGTTCCGATTGTACCCTACTTTGCTTCGGCTGGAGATCTGACTTGTGTCTTCACTCTTGACTGGGGGTGCCGACGAACACTCGTCATCACCACTCGAGGTTCACTCTCTACCCTAGCTCGTCACACCGGCGTTTCACTCTGGACGAGGGGTGTCTGCCGTGCGTCAGACGCCCAGTGCTGTTGTGTTCTCTCATAGATATGATTGATTACCCCGTTCGGGAGATACACTCTGGATTGGGGGTGTCGTCTCAACCAAGGACTCTGTCCACCGGATGGAGGACTCTTCACTCTTGATCAGGGGTGTGACTAACCCGCTTCAGTCCAGCGTTTTCACTCTGGATTAGGGGTGCCAGTTTGCGTCGGTAACTATCGCTCCGAATCCGATTTCACTCGGGACCAACTCGATCCTTTGTGAGGATGATACGGCAGAGACAAAACATCAGCAGACGACTATACTCCGATTTACACTCTGGTCGAGGTAGCCAAATTATTAAGTAGGTCCCTTCCGGTATGTCTGTTATTGATGGCTGAAGAACCCTCCCAACTCTCTGACTTCGACGGCCGTTATGAGGATCCCGCCGACGATCCCCTCTTCGATTTTGATGAAGACGACCCCGACCGAGCCAACATTTTCGCTCGAAAGGAGCTGCTGAAGGTAGGGCACGTCCCTGAAAGTGGACGCATCGTCGGCCGAGATGGCGAGATCAAGGCTGTTGCTGCTGAACTCAGGCCGATCGTTCGTGGCGATCCGCCCAACAACGTGATTATTTACGGCAAAACAGGTACGGGGAAGTCTCTGGTTGCCCGTCACGTCACCGAACGAGCTCGGCGAGCCGCCGAGTCGAACGGTGTGTCCGTCGGCACGGTTTACGTCGACTGCGCGCAGCACAACACACAGACGCGTGTTGCCCGGACGGTGACGCGATCGCTCAACGAGCCGGACGGGACAGACTACGATATTCCACGCGCGGGGATTGGCAGTGGTGAATACTACGACTATCTCTGGGAGATTCTGGATACTGCCTACGAGTCAGTCATCATCATTCTCGACGAGGTGGATCGACTCGATGACGACGATATACTCATGCAGCTATCGCGGGCTCGGGAATCAGGGAAAGCGGATTGCCACCTAGGCGTCATCGCAGTCAGCAACAAGATCGAGTATCGCGACCAGTTGAACGAGCGCGTCAAATCAAGTCTTCGCGAGGAAGAGTTCGTCTTCCAACCCTACGACGCGAATCAGCTGCGCGAAATTATGAAGCACCGACGGGACGCGTTCCACGATGGCGTTCTCTCTGATGATGTGATTCCGCTGACGGCGGCACTAGCTGCTCAAGAACACGGTGACGCCAGAAAGGCAATCGAAATTCTTCGTCACGCCGGCGAACTAGCCGAACGAGAAAACGTCGAGACGGTCGTCGAGGAACACGTTCGCGATGCTCAGGAGTGGGCTGAAATCGATCGGTTCGAGGAGCTTCTCCGTGGATCGACGACCCAGGTCAAATTCATCCTCTATTCGCTCGCGCTGCTCACCGAAGAGAATCCGAACGAGGATGGATTCTCTACCAACCGGATTTATGAACGGTATCAGGCGACGACAGAGAAGGCTGACGCGAAGACTCTCAGCGAGCACCGCGTCTATGAGCTGTTGAAAGAGCAGGCGTTCCTCGGTGTCGTTGAATCAACTCGAACCGGAGGTGGCCGGGGTGAAGGCAGTTATCTCGAGCACCGGCTGGTTCAGGATACCGGCATCGTGCTGAAATCTGTCCTCCGGGACAGCCGGCTGGAAGACCTGGCCTAGCTCCCGTTTCGGTCGCTGACCACACCCCTGATCACGAGTGTATCTCTCGACACGTCGGAAACGTAGAGTGGGTATCTTTACTCCCCAATTTTACCCGACCGGGCGGACTGGACCCATTCACACTGAGGAGTGTTCGATGGAGTGTTGCCATTCACACTCTTGGGGGTGTCATCTGCTACGCACCTAATTGCGCTGGCCCAAACAACCGGCTACGGTTTGGTCCCCTCTATTCGTCGGGACTGACAGGGCCTTTATACTGAGAACGGATCTTCTCTCCTTCTCGCCACTGCCAGTAGTAGTAGCGATTGTCGTTGATTTCCTTGATCGTGATCGTCGCTTTGGCAGGAACGTCATCCGGGAGATCGTCTGGTCGCTCTTCGACTTCTTCTTGATCTGCCGACTCCTCGAGACGGGCCTCTCGTTCCTTGTGCTCGGCGAGCGCTTCAGCGTACGTCGCAACGTCTCGAAGCTGCTCCGGGTTCGACTCGTTGAGCGTGTTGACGATCTCCGTCGGGAGGTTCGCCGGTGGGGTTGGGGGTTCGTAGGACATCGGCTACTCTCGTGTTAACCAACAAGACCCACGAACCCATAGTTTTGTTGGTTAAGACGATGGGGGCGGTTCTCGTGATTGAACACTGTAACACTACTCGAAACTTATTTATAAACAAGTTTCGTATTATGTTACACCGTGCTCCGGCGTATCGAACTCGAGGTCCTCGCCACGGTCGACCGCGGCGACACGATCTCCGAGATCGCGACGAAGCTCGACCACAGCGAGAGCTACCTCTCTCGTGCCGTCGGCGACCTCGTCGAAAAGGGACTCGTCTACACGGAACGCGACGGGCGGCGAAAACGAGTCGTCCCGTCGGATGCTCGCGCCGTCGAACTCTATCGGGATCTCGTCCTCCAGTACTCCCACATTGAGTTCCCCGAGCTGCTGACTGGGAAGGCAATCGAGGTACTGTACTACCTCGACCAGCCGCGAACCGTCTCCGAGATCGCCGATCGGAGCGACAACTACCGCAACACGGTCAACCGCGTGCTCAAGCGGTTTCGCGACCGTGGTCTCGTCGGAACGGACGACGGCCGCTATGACTTCAACGCCGACTTCGCCCGTCTTCATGAGTTCGCCCGTGAACTCGCACACCATCTGCATCGCCAACGCCTCGAAGCCGTCGCCCCGAAGGGCACGATTCTCTGGGAGGACTACGATGAATTCCTCGCCCAGGCCGAGACGGATATCGACGCGGAGGCGTTCCACCAAACCGGCCTCGGTCGGTTCGCGGCCTTCGACCTCCAGTTTCTGCTCACCGGCCATCGATACTACTTCTATTCCGAGGAATTCGACGCAGTCTCACCGGCGGAGCTCTGCTGTCACACGCTGTTAATCGACGACGGCAGCCGCCACCGCTCGTACTGTCTCCTCCTGCTCAGCCACGTTGACGTCGCCGAAGAGGTCCTCCGAGAGCAGGCGGCGAAGTATGACCTCGAAGACGAAATCGACGCCTTGCTGCGCTACCTCGACACGCACGGCGAGGTGGACGACGACCGGCTCCCGGAGTGGGACGAGTTCCAGGAGCTGGCGGCTGACTATGAGGTGCCACTACCACAATGAGACCAACATTCGGACGCGAGTACATCGAGAACGAATTTCAGCGAATCGCGGATGGCCTCTCAGCCCCGCTCACGGTATACCTGATCGGTGGTGGCGCGATGTCGCTGCGCGACCTCAAAGGAGCGACGAAAGACATCGACTTGGTCGTCCCGGATGGCGACGCGTACGGCCAGCTGTGGGCCGTCCTGATGGATCTCGAGTATGCAGAGGTCCAATCGCTGGATCCAGATTACCGGGCGCTGGGGGCGACGAGCTGCGTCGAGAACGACGATGGGTGTCGCCTCGACATCTTCAACCAACAGGTCGCGAACAAGCTCGTGCTCACCGACGGGATGCAAGAGCGCAGCGAACTGTTCCACGACACGGATCGGCTGACGGTTCGGCTGGTCAGCAACGAGGATATCTTCCTGTTCAAGGCGATTGCAGGCCGCGACGACGACATCGAGGATATGAATATGCTCGTGCAGGCCGGCCTCGACTACGACGTCGTTCGGGATGAACTCGAAGCCCAGATCGAACGCCTGGGGGACGATCAGTTCGCCACGTTCGCGAACGAGGCCCTGGTCGAACTTGAGGAGCGGTACGGGGTGACCACGCCGATCGAGGGCCGCGTCCAGAAGCTGACGAATAGGTACTACCGTGGGCTCGAAGTCCTCCATGCACTCGATGAACCGATGACCGTCGATGAACTGGCCGCCGAGCTTGGACAGGATATCGATGAAGTCCAGGACAGAGTCGCGTATCTTGCGGAATTCGACCGGGTTCGCCAAGAAGACCACACAGTCAGTCCAGTGGAGTAGTCCGGTCTCCGACCTTACTCAAAGTGTGTTCCATCCCGGCGTTGTCGACGAAGACGGCCTTCAAAAGCAAGTGGGGGAGTATGGGTTTGAAGCGCTCTCCTACGGACGCCGTCTCGGTGAACGGCTATTCAGCTACAAACGCCCTGAGGAACGATAGTAGCCGCTTAGAGAGACTGGTACAGATGCTTAAGGGGATTTGGAGGATATATTTGAACTGGCTTGGTGGGACATCGAGTGTGAGATACATCTCTCTCAATCCGCCAATACCGTTTCAGCCGTGAAGATCATCGCTATACCGTTACTGCTGGCGCCCGTCAAAAAGGACTCGGCAACGTTTCGAATCTTCGGTCGCCTGACTCCGTTGACGCTATTCGCGGAGGAAGTGCTGTCGTACAATGGAGAGACGATCTATATTTCCTCCTCACCGTCTAACACGCCACCTTCGTCAGAGCGTGCCGGTTTACTAGTCGACGGTGCTCGCTTCGCGTCGTCGTATGCCTCGCGCCATAGCTGATCTGCACTCAAACTGTCGGCCTTGTGGTCTGTGTGCCGGTTTCGAATTTTCGCAAGTACTGGAGTATTCACTGCGTCGCCTGAGATGATGGCTTGTCCCTTCGTCAATCCAGGTAATTCTTCTAAAACCGCCTCTCCGGCGTTTTCTATAGAGTCGCGGATCGCTTGCTGATCGTTCGGGTTGGTGATGTTCATCGTGATCTGCGTTCCGCACTGTGAGAGGACGGTTTCATCGACCTTCGACGGTCGCTGGCTGATTAGGCCAGTGCCGAGGCCGAACTTCCGGCCTTCGCTATTTACTTGTCGGATGATTTGCAACGCCTGTGAGTCCCCGTCGGGTGCGAACCGATGCGCCTCCTCAAAGAGCGTAAAAACGGGATGATCGATCTTTGATCGGACGTCGTCTGGGTTCCCCACGACCGCTGCCTCCCTGGCCGCGTACAGTTTGCGGAGCAAGACAGCGGCCATCACTTGCTGATCGCGACGGGTGAGGCCCCCCATCTGGAAGACCGTCACCTGGCCTGGATTCACGAGGTCGTCAAGATCGAGGCGATCGTACGCATCGAAAAAGTCAGATTGCATAATGTGGCGATTAATTCGCCATTTCAGACCGTCCGCTTGGCCGTCTGGATGGTTCGAGTGGCACGCTGTTATGAGCTGAGATGCGGTAAACGCCTCTTCATTCTGCAGGTCGTCGAGGGCATCATTCAGCACTGACGACATTCGTTGGGTCGGTTCGAGAATTGAGTAGAAATCATCGAAGGTCAGATCGGCCAGCTTCACCGATAACTGGTCGGAGCGGCGGAGTTCGACGGCGGGCCGGTAGCCATCCGAACTTTGGAAGGCTTCGTGATCGCACATCTGATCAAGGCTCTTGTACTCGCCGTGTGGATCGAAGACCAGCACCGAAGCTCGCGTGTCGGGCTTGAGCATCTCCTCAAGCAAAACGCTGGCAGTGTAGGACTTCCCGCTTCCTGTGGAGGCTAGGATAGCGAGATGAGTCGCCGCTATTTCGTTGACTGGTAGCTCGACAGATACTTTTTCATCAGTCCGATTCAGCAATCGGCCCATTCGCGCCATCCCAGGATCGGGTTCGTCATTGTCCCGATGTGAGGGCGGCTTGACGTTCGGAATAACTACTTCGAGCATCTCGCCCGGGGCACGATAGAGGCGGGTTCCCGAACTCGGGAGTTGTCGTGGATTTCTAAACGACTCGAACCCTGGATCGTAGTATCCGATTACGCTAGCAGTGATCCGATACAGTTCACATCCGTCTGCTTCTGCGCCGAGGGTCGTTGCGACTTGACCTGCATCGACGGTCGGATCAGCCATGAAGGATGTAGGGAGTCCCGATTCGCGTTCCCGATTATTCACTCGAGCAAGGATGATCTCGTCGTCTTCACTACCAGCTACGCACTGGCTGTAGGCAACAAACTCTCCGGTTGAGACTGCTTGTTCATCGCGAGTTGCGAACACAAATTCGCCTACTTCATCATCTGGTTCGACGACTGTACCCACGACTGGTTCGTCGGACAGGCGATCCGCAGCGAGGATAGCCGCACCATCGCTACTCACTGCAGAACACCCCGTTCGACGTTAGCCTCGTGAGCTACTTTCCTCTCGATCACCTCCAGAAGGTCGCTATACTCGTCGGTGGACTCGCGTAGTTGACTCGTAATCTCACCGACCAATTCTGCTCCGAATGCCCCAGCCACTTCCGTCAAGCGCGGATAGTACGCAAGCGAAAGATCATCATCGACGAGATGGAATCGTCGGAACGTCTGGTTTGGACACTTGTAGACGGTCGTCCCGTGGCTGATAGCGTATGCTGGGATCGAATGATCCGGATTTTCGATTCGTTTGTCCGTCTTCGAGTCGCCAGTACAACTCGCACTGCCGAGTAGCGCGATACCAACGAGCGTTGACGGCTCGTCAACTAGGCTCGGTCGAAACTGGTTAGTCGCTTCGTCTGTCCCAAGTGTCGGTCCGACGCCGCCCATCCCCGGATCGATTACTTGAGTTCCGTGGATCACCCCGATCGCTACCTCTTCGGTTTCGCTCCGACCCATCGGGAGTACCACCGGTTGACCGAATCCATAGTCGGTGGCGTCAGGTGGGTTGTCTGCGTCACGTTCTGTCAGGATCGTCGTAGTATAGTCGATAGTCGATTTCGACTGTGCGATGCTTCCGAGCGGCTTGGCGTCGGCGAAGGTGTTTCGAGCGTTCATGATGACTTTCTCTGGGTGACAGTGATTGTGATATTGGGTGTGTTTCAGTTGTGCTGTGGTGGTCATCGGCGGCGGCGCTTGCTACGGTCTTTTGGGTTCCACTCGACCGGAAATTCAGCATCCTCTCCTAATCGAAGCAACATCCGGAGGAGCTTATCCCGGTCACTCCCGGTGAGGACCGCTTCTCGATCGGCGACTTGGATGGCTTCGGGATAGCCTTGCCCGACAGCGGCTTCAGCCTGGACTGCGCGGAAGGCATACTCGAACATCGTTTCACCAGGCCAACCAACTGGTGCATCCTCTTCGATCATCCACTGGGGTACTTCGAGCCGATCTAAACTAGAGCCTTCACCGAAATCGGCGTACGTGAACCGGAGTCTGTCCCCAAACTTGTACTCTTCGCCCTGATAGGTCGTCTGTAACTGCTGTAAAGACCGGTCGCGCTGACTCTGGAAGAGTGCGGTCCGACTCCCCCACGTTTCGAGGAGTGGGGAGAAGATGGCGGCGTCACGTGCAAGTCCCGTCTCATTGAGCGCCCCAGGCTGAAGTTTCCGGATGAGGTCCGCCACATCTGACGATTGCGAGCCAGCAATATATCCAACGAGTGGGACACCGTGTGCTCGACTTGCAGCCAGTAACTCTGCCATCGCATCAACGTAGCGCTGGGTGGTCTTGTCGTCGAACAGGTTGGCATACGAGACGGAAAGGGACCCGTCAAAGAGAATCACAGGCGGGGGCTGGTGGCTCGCATACTCCTTGATCTGGTTTTTGACTGTTTCTGTCTCCCGCTCGAACCGAGCGTGTTGGGCCTGACTCTCATCAACGTACGAGTATGAGTGATCGTCTGACCCGACAACGATCTCGTCAGGCGGCACGACAGTCGTCTCAGCTTCGAGGCTATACTCGCCGTCTGCTGTGTGATGGTTGACGTACGAAACCACCTGCACCAGTGCTACTGGGATATTTAGCTCAGTAGTGGGTTCAAGTTCTGAGCCATCGACTGCGACTGTTGGAAGGCCATCGAGTACATCACTGGCCCATCGCCCAGCACTCTCATGAGATGTCCACTCTGTTGCGGTCTCAAATGGAACGGTCAGACCGTCCATGCTGTCGAATTCGGTCGTTGGTAGGGCATCAGCGTACGTCCCTGAAACGACCTCACGTACTTCCTGGGCACTCGACGCTTCTTGTTCTTCCAGTAGTGCGTCACGGTAAACGTCAGCCAGGGATCGATCGCCCGTAGCGAACTCCGCGAGGTCGTCGTGGAGCCCCTCAAGTTGATTACTCACCGCTCCTGGATCTTGGAGCATATCAATCGGCCTCCGTCGGTTGCGCCTCAGACTCTGCGTCTGAGACCACGTGCGTCTCGCGATCTGGTTTCTTGAGAGCTATCGTGTACTCGGTCATCGACTCGAACGTGTCGTCGTGAGAGATCACACAGAGCTGCTCGAACGCATCGAGGTTCTCGAGCTGCCGGACCAGATTGTTCTTTTTTTCATCGTCGAGGTTCGACGTGGGTTCGTCGAGTACCGCGATGTCGAGCGGGCTGATCTGTTCCATGATTGCCAGACGCACCGCCAGCGCGGCTGCCATCTTTTCCCCGCCCGAGAGATTACCGAAGGACTTGCGTTGACTACCGTCTTGGATGGTGATCTGGTATGTTTCGTCCCATGTCAGACTCTCCCGACCGGTTCCTCGGAGAGCCTGGTAGATCTGGTTTGCTCGCTCACCGATACGATTAGCGATTAGCTCCCGCATCTTTGGTCCAGCGTCTCGGACGCCATCTCGAACCGTATCGGCGAATTTGATGTCCCGCTCGAGTTGTACGTGGGTCTCCTTCCACCGTTCGAGCTGCGAATCGATGGTCTCGAGTCGTTCTACCTTGGACTGAATCTCCTCTAACTCGTCCTGTGCTTTATTAAGTTCAGTATCGAGTCTTGTTTCCTTACTGTCCAGGTCGTCAATCTGCTCGTTGAGTTCGGCGTGGCGGTCGGCGTTGAACTCTGCTTCTACTTGCTTTAGTTCTTGTTTCGCTTCTCGCCGGTCGCGCTCGAGCTTTTCTACCTCCTCGTACAGACCATACACTCGCTCACGACGTTCGTCGAGCCGTTCAGCGTCGGCTTCGTTCCGAACATACCGGTTGTGAGCCTCCTCGGTCGCCTTCTTGATTTTCTCTTGCTCGGCAATTTGCTCGTCTAGACCATCGAACTCCTTCTCCAGCCGATGTTCCAGCTGGGCGACCTCGCGGGCGGCTTCATACATCTCCTCGCGACCCTCGTCGACTGCCTCGATTGCATCGCACTTCTGCTGGTACTCGAATTCCACCTCTTCGTAGGCATCGTGGTCGTCTTCGAGTTCTGACTGCTCCTGCTTGAGATCATCCAGCTGTTTGGCAACTGGCTCGAGCTCTTCACACTCATCTACGAGGAGTTCGCGCCGCTTCTCTATCTCCTCGACCTCTTTTTCGAACTCTTTTAGCCGGTCTCGCTCGGCCTCGAGACTGGCGACTGCCTCTTGGGCACTTCTCGCAAGATCCAGCCCGGTACGGACAGCGGGGAGGCGTGCTTCCGCGTCCTCGATCGCAGCTTGCTGGCTCTCGATCTGGTTCTCGATGTTCTTGATGACTTTGTCCCGGAGGTCGGCATCCATCGAGCGATCACAGGTCGGACAAGTTGCCTCCTCCGAGTGATTGTGGTCCTGGCTATCGATGTTGACGGCAAGTAGCCTCTCACGTTGCTCACGGAGATCCTCCATTTTTTCTGATTTCTGGTCGATCTCCGCTTGGAGATCGGCGCGCATCTCGTCGAGTTCGTCAGCTGCCTCAGCGAGCGATTCCTTTGACTCTAGATTCGCGATTTTCTCTTTCTGGTCTGCGACTTTTTCTTCTGCTGCTGGAAGCTCGGTATCGTCGATCTGCTCGACTAGGGTCTCATTGTTTTTGATCCGCTGGGTAGCCTCTTCGGCCTCCTCTATCTCATCGTTTAGCTCTTTGTAACGCTCATGGGCCTCTTCGAGTTTGGCCATCTGCTCTTCAGCCGCCTGGGCCTCTTCAGCTCGACCCTGTACGGTCTCGTACTCGCGCTTTGCGTCCCTGTACGCCGTGGTTGCCTCATTCACCCTGCTCTCAAGTTTGTCCCGTTCACGCTTCTGCTCGCGCAAGTTATCGAGGCGCTCGTCCGCTTTGCAATACTGGTTGTGTTCTTCTGCCGTCTCGTCAACAGCGTTCGCAGCAGTTCGAGCTTCTCCAAGGTCAGACCGTGCTGTATCGAGCTGTTCGAGCTTACCTTGGATCTGATTCTTGCTGTTGTCGACTGTCTGTTTCAGTTCATCTTGGCGTTCCTTTAGCTCGTCCAGATTGTCGAATTCCTCCCTGGCATCGGTGAGCTTCGACCGTACATCGTCGAGCTTCCCCGACAGCTCTTTGACCTCTTCCCGTTGTTCTTCGAGAGCTTCTTGCTGCTCGGGGAGGTCCTCGACCATCCCTTGGAGTTTATTGATCCGCTCGCTGGCTGTCTGCCTGCGCTGATCCAACTCGTCGACTGGTTGTTTCAGGTTGTGGGTGCTCTGTGAACTCCACGCCTGTTCGTAGACATCAAGTCCCAGCAACGGATCGAACTGTTCTTCTCGAGTCCGCTTCGAACCACGGAAGTCGGAGAGGAATTTCGTCTGCTCTACACCCAGACATTTCTCCCATAGGGTGGACAGGTCGACGTCGCTCTCCTTATCGAGACTGAACTTGCGACGGATCCAGTCTTTTACCTCGTCGTGAGTATCGAGCTCCAATTCTGCATCATCGGTCTCGTGATTGACGTTGTATGTGCCGTCGGTACCGCGTTCGACAGTAAACTCTTCTCCGTCGATCTCGAAGCTCACCCAAACTGTTCCTGAGGATTCCCCTTTCCGGACGAATTCATCCTGGTTACTGTACGGTAGGGTGTTGAACAGCGCAAACCCGATCGCTTCGGCGATTGTTGACTTCCCAGAGCCGTTCTCGCCGAGGATCGCCGTCACTCCTTCTCCGAGGGAGATCGTCGTTTTGTCGTCGTAGCTTTTGACGTTCTCTAAACTAACCTCAGTCACGCGCATCAGTTCTCACCTCCTTTCGTAGCTACTGATGTATCGTCATCCACATCCTCAGGTACTTCGCCGACAGCTGGACTATCTTCAGATCCGGCTTCTGTTGTTCGTATGGCAGCCTCTACTGGATCGACCTCTTCACCAGCGTATACTGCGTTGAAAATTTCGTCATCAATCCCTCCGTCGTCAGCACGATCGGCAACCTCGTCAAACGTCGGATCAACTGACCCGACACCTCCAGAAAACGCTTCTTGCCGGCGTTCCTGCAGGTAGTCGGCGATAGACTCACCGCTAGCCTGCTCTTCGATCACTAATTCTTTTGCATGGGCAAGTGCCTCTGCAGTCGCTTCTGGATCCTCGCTGTATGGTGTCTGCTCCGCTACTGTAGTGAACACTTCATCTTCGAGGATCTCGGTCCGGAGCGTACCGGTGTCTGTGAAGACCGCATCTTCATCCATATCCTCGACGAGGTCGACGATCTCTGCTGTGGTGACACTCGCTTTAGTCTGGACGTGGACCGCGTTGGTCACCTCTGTAATCTTCGATTCCAGGGCTTCGACATCGAGATCCCGACGGTCAAAATCGAGGTGGCCCTGAATCTGGAGGTCGATGACTGGACTTCGAGGATCGCCGTCTTTTGTGGTGTATTCGTCACGGCTGCACCAGGTTTCGATGTCTCCACGCTTGCTATTGACCGCTTCGCCGAACTCGTCGACGAGATCGCTCCATCTCTCGTATCCGTCGACATCCCAGACGAAGGTGTAGAAGGGTCTACGTTTGCTCGTCTGGTGTTTTGCATCGAAGCCTTCTGCACCTATCTCGGTTACATAGTAGCCTAACTCCCAGCGGGCTTCCTCTGTGCTGTGGGCTTCGAGCGAGCCGGGATTGAAAAACCACGGAGCGTCACCGGGGCCCTCGTACGGCTTGTGGATGTGCCCAAGTGCGAGATAGTCGACTACGTCTTCGAGCTGCTGGAGTGTTGAGTATCGGGCTGCGGCCCCGAGATCAGGCACCTCGTCTGCTACACCAAAGTGGCCCATCAGCACAGTGTGACTGGGTTCACCAGCGCGATCATTGATTGCCTTGATAGCAGTCTTCGTTTGTTCGAGTGCCGTATCGATGTATCCCCCTCGATACTCCAGACCAAAGACACGAAGAGGGGATTCGAACCCAGACACTTCGAGATCGACGTAACCGGGGACCGTTCCCTCGACACCTGTCCCCTCTCCCTCACTTGCCGCCTGTGGTGAGGGGAACAGTTTCTCGACGGATCGTTCATCCTGGCTAATGCTGGCAAAGTCCGGTTGAAGCAGCGTGATAGCGTCACGCTGGTGGAGATATTCTAGCCAGGTCATCTCGCGTCGATCGAGGTTCTGATCGTGGTTACCCGGCGTGACCAGCACAGGAACGTCGTCAGGAACGACATCAAGAGCTCGCTCGGCTGTCTCGAGAACACTTGGACGTAGATCCCTGGAATGGAAGAGGTCGCCCGGGATGAAGACGGCGTCAATACTGTGATCGCCGACCGCATCTTTGAGCGTTCTCTTGAAAGTGGCGTACATGTCGCGTTCACGCTGTGCGCGATTATACTGGCGGTGACCGAGGTGGATGTCGGCTGTATGAAGGAATTGGTAGGTCATTGCTGAATGTTCACGAAATAGTGGGACGGGACGGTCGAGTGTGAGATACTGTGGTCGAATCCGGGTGTGTTTCCATCACATAGTTGTAAATTAACGCCCGTGGTCAGTTGCAGGAGCTCAGCGGGCTCTGAAGCTACCTTAAACAGCGATAGCCGAACGCTGTGCAGAGCCGACATTCTGCCCTGCCGGCTGTTTTCCCACAGCCCATCCGGATCGGTTGTGCTCATCCAAAAATCGCCCTCCTGAGCCGCGAGGTAACGCCGTTGGTGCTGGCGTTCTCTTCCTCTGTGTTGGCTTCTTCATCGGGTTGGAGTCCGACTGGATCCTCACCGAACCATTCGATGAAGTTGTCGACGTGTTTGATCTCGATCTCGCGACCGCTAGGTTCGGGCCGCATCCGTGTTGGGAGCGACCGGCAGTACGACCGTACATCGAACGACATTTCTTCGTTAAACGTTGCGACGAGGTTCCCGTTGTACTCGCTGAATTCGACCTGTCCCCGGTCGTGTGCCCGGTGCCATTTCCCCTTCGCGGTATCGTGGTGTTCGTCTGCAGGCTTACGCGGGAAGTACTCTGGAACTTCCCGATTTGCTGTGTCGTATAGCGTGAGAAACGCTTGCCGAGCGTCGTATAGCGTGTCGTTCGATTCGCGAAGTTCAATGTCACGTTCCCCGAGTACGTAGGTGAACCACTCGAAAACGGGGCTGTCTTGGTCGATGACTTCACCGACTTCGTGGCGTGATTTGAAGGTTCCCTCGAAGAACACGTCGAAGTGGAGGATCTTCGCTCGATTCCGGAACCACTTCTTTGGCCGCTTGTTGTTCGAGATGAAGGCGATCCCCGGATACTGGATGTCACCTGGCCAGTTCTTCCAGTAGTTGCGAAGCGGCCCGTCGATCTGGTTGTCGATCTTGTTCTTGGTCACGTCGTCGACGACCAGCGGGAACGCAGAGTCGACCTTTCGTAGACCACGGACCTGGCGGGTACCGATCTCATCAGCATCGGCGGGTTCATCGACAACACTGTGGGAGATGAGTGAGAGTGCGAACTGGGCAAACGTGCCCTTTCCTGCGTTCGACTCGCCGTAGATGTATAGGAAAGGTAGTGCGTCGTCAAGTGTGAGATTCGCATCCCGGAACCGGGAGGCGTACTTGTTGATGAACGGCGCCCAGAAGAACCAGAGGAGCGCCTCGAACATGTGGGCCTTGACGGCGTCGTAGTCGTTGGAGTCTCCGTACCGCTCGACCGTCTCGAAGTAGGCCTCGAGGTCAGCGAGTGCCGCGTCAATCCGAGACGGATCATCGGGAAGACCGTCAGCCATCAGCCCGTGTCGGCGGGAAGGCCCTTCCATTACCAGTCTGCCGTCGTCTTCCCTGAACCACATCTTCGGAATTCCGTACTCCTCTTGGAGGTATTCTGTGTAGGCCTGGGGAGTCGTCCTTATGACGTCGTCTTTGATTGTTGTGTTGTCGTAGTCTCGGAGCCCCTCGAACGCGGTCGATCCATTATCGAATCCCCGTCGAGAGAGTGATATTCGCTCCTCGATGACCTCGTCTGCCTCTTCGGCATCGTTGGCAAACGAGACTGTGGTGTCAGCCTCTTCTGGATCGTCCGTGAGCGCGTGGATCTCGACATCGACGTCGTCGAGCTCTTGAGTTACCTTCTTGTTGAGTTCAGTCACCTCGTCATGGTCGCCTACGCGCCCGTCTACCCACGCCGAGATGCGCTCGCGTTCGTCGTCCTTGGTCTCGATTTCTTCAAGTTCGTCGATGAGACCGGACATGAACTCGGTCGTGTAGTCCTCTTTCTGGGTCTCGTACGCCTGCTTAAACGCCTCGTCGAGACTGGATGTCCCGTCGGTGTGAAAGAGAACGACCGTGTTGGTCTGTTTCGTGTTCTCCCAGGCCTGCTTCGAGAGATTTGCCGATCCCAGAATGAGGGTGTGGCTGCCATCGTGCTTGGTTATCCGGTACAGCTTGGTGTGAAGAATGGATCGCGATGAGTCGAGATTGTATATCCTGAGTCGACCGTCCTCGATGAGCTCCTTCATCCGATACGCCTCGTCGACGTGATTCGTGAGCTTGTCGCGGTATTGCTCAGGTGTCCGATCACCTACGACAACCTCGAGGGAGTCTATCTCGATGTTCTCGTCTGTTTCCAGGAGACGAAGGATGAGCTGGGGGGAGTCGCAGTACGTTATCGTCTGGATCTCTGCTGCGTCTTCGAACACGTCGGTAAACGACCCCCACGATCGGAGGACTCGGATCTCCGTCTCGACATCATCGTCGTCGAAAGCCGTCTGGAAGGTCCACCTATCAGTCATTGCCCCCACCTCCGACAGACTGAGTGCTGTCACAGTCCGGTTGGGGCCGATACCACAGTGCAGTTCTGGGATGGGTTTTGGGAATCATGGATTGGTGAGTAACTCTATTATTGATCATACGTACGGAACTCCGCGGATGAGTTCTCCGTTCAGGAGGAATCCCCTCCGTGCGTGGTCGGCACACCGGTCGGCGTAGTAGGTCGTCACTGGGAGCCGAGTACTCCGTTGTGCACTTCCGATGTGACTCTCGCTCAGCCAGTACACCTGCTTCAGTAGCGTCGGCATGGGTGTGTCTCCAGCTCGGCGAACTACACGAAGAGCTCGGGGAGTCCCCAGCCCGTCGCTCTCGTCGAACTCTGGACGCCCGGTCGTTGTGAGGAATCCGTAATCGCCGTGCTTAGCGACGAAGAGACGTCCCTTGTTGTCGATCTTGAAATCGCCGTCCTCGCGGACTGCGGCACGGGGAGCGCCACTCTTTCGGATGTCGAGGATGTCGATATCAATCTCGGTCTCCGCGAACGGTTCGAGGATCTTACCGACGTCTTCGAATAGCCTTCCGTCCCGGTGGATAACGATACTCTCCGGCGATCTCCCCTCCGACCGAACGAACTCCCGGTGAATGTCTTTGAGTACGTCGACGATAGCGTCTTCGTCGAACGTCTCGCCGGACTGTAGCGACTGCGTCTTTGACACGAATACCGTCCCGTCGGCGAGCACGACATTCGCACTGGCACCCAGGAACTGTCCAGATGCTGGGTCTCGAGTCGCGTCCAATCCGACGAAGCAATCAACGTCGCCAGGCATCTCGCCGACGCGCCACGGGACACCACCAGCACCTGCGACGAGCCCGAGTGCGGTATTGTCTGTTACCCACTTGTTATCGAGGTTGGTCATCCGAACCATCTGCGTCGGAATACGCTGTTTTCCGAACGCTTTCTTGAACTCTGGATATGGATCGTCTATCGTACCTTCAGTAATGGAGTCGGCATCAGGGGATGGAACGACGATCAGTGCCGCGTCCGCATCGTGGATTGCAGCGGCTGCTTCGTTGTACTCGATCGCCTTCCCTAGCTCGTATTCGGTGTAGCTCTTCTTGTCTGGTGGGCAGTCGATGTCTCGTAATTTCCTTTCGAGTCGGTCACGGAGGGTCTCGAATTCGTCTGCGACGCTTTCTGGGACGAGGTAGTGAATGTGGAAGGAGGACGGACGTTCGTAGACGCCGTGGCGCTGGAGACCCCTCCTTGGCACACCGGCCATCCGACCGTCCCCAAACTGGAGGTTGTCGGATTGGCTGACTTCCGCCGACATGAACGAGAGGCTTGGGCCGGCTGGATTCGGTTCTACCCGGGCGTCAACTTCCGGTAGTGCATCGAGTTCCTGAACGAACGCGGTTGCCTTCCGGAACCGCTCGTTGGGAAGCATCTTTGCTGATCGGTCCCATTCTTGGTGGAACCGCGGTGAGACGGCCTTGACGACCTCCTTCCGTGGAGCGACCCGGAGTAAGTGGGGAACGTGGACATCTGTCTCGTCGTCATCTGGATCATAGCACACCTCGACGAGTTTTGGATCCACGTCGCGGAGTTCGTTAGCAAGATCCTCGGAGATGCGACCCCTCTGCTCGTACCAGTCGGCGAGTGATTGGTTCCCGAGTTCTTGAAGCGGATCGGTGAAGTGTGCGTCGGCGAATCCTTTCAGTGTTCCACTTCCCGGGACATCATAGGTTTCTGGATCGTGCTCGACAGAGGTATCGACGAAATCTTCGATGTCGGCATCCACCTGATCCACGTACTCGTCGACAGTAACCTGGCTCCGAGTGTGGTACCGAACTTCGACTCCAACGAACGCATCGCCCGACGGGAATAGTTCGATTCGCGCCTCATACGCGAGACATGCTTCAAACAGTGAATCTGAGCCGACGATATCGGGATCTCGTTCCAGAATTCGGTTGATCTGCTGTGCTTCGTAGGAGTCCCCGTCCACAGCCCGCTTGAGTGCGTGCTTGAGCAGCCGTTCGATCTGATTGTTCTCTGTTCGCTCACTGGCTCGAAGCGTCGTCTGCTGTTCCTCTGCGAGTACGAAGGGGTCTGGTAATTCAAAATTCAGACGACCTGTTGAGACGATGTTCAAGGCCCCCGCATGGGTTACAAGCGAGTCAGTACACTTTCGAAGGTACGACGCTAAGTCGTATGTGGCATCCATTGGCGAGTTGTCGAAGGTGCCCTCCGCTTGTATCTGGTACTTGTAGACTGACAACTCCGCGAAATCGCTGTCTAGGGGATACAGCGACAGATACGGGAGACCGTCCTCAACGGTTTCGAACAACTGTTTGTTTTGAGCGATCTCTCTGGGGGGATCGATTGGGGTGGCCCGCAGTCTCGAGGAACCATTCAAGCTCTTCTCTCCCTGGAAGACGTTACCACGCGCGTTGTCGAGTTTGTACCACTGTTCCAACTCCCAGTCGAAATCACTCAGTGCGTTATTCTTCCAAATCGTGAGTGGGAACTTGTTCCCGGCAGTGTCACGGACCTCGAAGCGCTGTGCCATCTTCTCAGAGGGACAATCTAACTCCGCCATAACCTGCACCCGCATGTCGATTCGCTCATTGTCCTCAATGTCGGGCTGGGTTGACATCTATCCAAACATTGACTACCCAATGTCAAAAGTTTTGCGACTAGACGAATTACAAATACAGTAAATTCGCCAAAGGTGAAGTGGAGAAGGAGTAACCCTCCCATTGGTGGTGTATTCGGAACCTGGTGTAGCTCCCCCGCAGACCCAGAATCATCCACCTCCGTCTCTAAAACCATTCGTCGCTGTTGCAATTTTGTTTCATACCGCACTGATCGTAGCGCCTGTTCCGCACAGGCACCGATACGTCACGTAGAGATACAACTCTCTACAAACTATCTCAATAGATAGGCACATCTCGATGTGCGAAGCCTTTTCCTTTGCGGCGTATAAATACGGGTATATGCCGGATGTAGAGTCAGGGAAAGATTACATCGCTGACGTAGAGCAACACAACGAATGGTGGGATGAAGGCCCTTCTGTTGATCTTGAGGAGGTTATGGAGCGCTCTCCTCGGTCGGATTTTCATAGGATTCTACGCGGCATCGATGAGTATGACAAAGAAGGGGTAGAGTCGCTTGTCTACCCGATATTCGGACAGACGGGTATCGGGAAGACGACGATGCTCAAGCAACTCGTTGCGGCACTAATCGACACGGCGGATTTCCCAGAGAACGGTCGAGAGCATGAGCTCCTCTCTTCGGTCACTCCTCGACAGGTACTCTATCTTCCTCTCGAAGCCTCGCTGTACCATCTGGAACGCCCAGAAGATCAAGCACAAAAACTGACCCAGGTAGTAGAGTACTTCCGTTCGCACGTTGCGCCTCGCCGCGGTCGAAAATATATCCTCCTGGATGACGTGAACGTACTCGATCTCGGAGACCGCAGAACCAGCGTCCTCCGCGATCTAGTCGACAAAGACACCTACTTAATTCTCTCTGGAGTAGTAGAGGATCAGGTCGATCTCAGCGGAGAGGGTGATACAGACCGAATCGACAAGATTTGCTATCCCCTCCCAGTCCTCCCTATGAAGTTCGTCGACACTATTGGCTATCATGAAGACGAGGGCGGGCTCCAGGTGGAATTTGGAGCGGATTTTTCCGAGCAGCTCCGCTCTTATCGTACTAAAGGGCTCTCTGGATCATCTCCGATCAAGCAGATTCGTCTCGATCTCGACCTAACTGGTGGTAATCTTGAGGAAGCAGTACAGGGCCTTGAGGAACTTTATTTCGAGTATATCGATCCGGACAAGCGAGATGGCCTACACGACGCTGCACGCGATTATCTTCGGAAGGGGGGAATTCTTCACCGAGCGAAGAATGCGTCGGTCCGAAACGACCTCGTTCGGTCACAGTTCCTGCTGTTCCTCTACAAGGAACTAGCGAAGCACGGATCGGTGCAGCATCCTGAGAACCTCCACCGACTTTGTTCGTTCGCGGCCAGTCACGCTGGCGAAGAAGTTCAGTATACCGACATCAGTGATAGAATTGGTGTTGACCGTCGGACGGTTGACCAGTATCTCAACCTGCTTGATGAGGAGGGAATCGTCGTTACGGAGTCGCAGGATTTCTCACTGCGTCGGCATCGTCGTACACGCCTCTATCCTCGGAACCCCCGACACGCGGTACTCCTCTCACAACGACAGGAGCACTATGGTTTCGAAGAATATGAGCAACAAAATGTCCTCAATCACGAGTTCGAGTACAAACTCGCTCGAATGGTCGCGTTTGACCACGCGAAGAGGCTTGCATTCCAGGTTAATGCTTACGATGTAGAGTATTGTGAGACAGACTCTGGGCTTGTCGATTACATTCTGCACCGCGACGGACTCGTTGTACCATTTGTTCTCTCGTACCAACCATACAACGACACGGCAGCCCAGGTCGCTGCCGAGTTTGACCCCAGCGTCGGCCAGCACTCAAAATCTGGCAGCGAGGAGTTACGGGATTTAGACTACGAAGCGCCATACCGGTTCGTTATCACGGATAACCTTTCGGCGGAGTCAGTTGGCGAGGGCTCTCTCGTCGCCGAGCGAAATGGCACCTCCATCTGCTACCTCCCGTACTGGCTCTTTCTGCTCATCTGCTGACGCACTCTGTCGAAGCGACCACGTCGATCTCACTCGTCGATTCGTGATGGAACGTGTATGAATTAACCAACAGACAACAATATACGAATCTTGTTGGTTAAACACCTTTTCGCAGGAGAGGTGCTTCTCGTGAAATGGTGCACTATGTGAAGATCGGCTCAAGCATCCGTCCGAACGTCAGCTTTGACAGAGACATCTCCCCTGATTCACGCCACTACACTGTAGAAATACGCTCGTTCCGCGTGTATACATAAGAGCGTTCTGCGTTAACCAACATAGGTTCTCCATTTCATAACTTTGTTGGTTAAGAGCGGCCTGTCGGTTCTTCGCCTTATCGAGTGCTGCTAAACCGGCCTCCAAACGTAGGCGTATGCAAACTACTATGTCGGTATTCCGTCAACTGGTGCTACGTGCGGCGCGATGCAAGTCGGCCGCGACGGGTAGCAATAGATATGACACGGCAGACCAGGCCAGCCGCCCAGTGGGACTGGGGCGAGCAATTGATTCGGCCACTCGAAAAAATCGTCGAGAGGGTCGCAGCGTACGACTCGGATGATGACACCTCCGACTTTGAGGAGATGTTGCTGGAACCGCTGAGTATCAGTGGGGGCGAATCCTTCACCGCGGAAGACCACCGCGGGCGAGAAATTCTCGAGTTGCTACAAAATGCTCAAGACGCAGCCGGTGGCCTTTATGAAGCAGAGTCTGACCCAGCTATCGGAACACGGGGCGTCTATATTGGCATCAGTGATGATGGCCTCGTCGTCGCAAACACGGGCGACACGTTCGATTTTAGCGACCCGGAACGACGCAAGTCACTCCGCATCCTAGGCCACTCTGAAACCAGTGAGGAAACGATCGGTCAATTCGGTGTCGGACTTACATCGATCCGAAGTATGGGCGAGGCCTATGAAGTCTGGACAAAGGCTCCCGGCCAAGTCGGAACACTGGAACCACGGGACTGCTGGCGTGTCTTCTGTGGTCCCCGGACGACACTCGCAGCCATCGCGAGTGCGGTCCCCGACGCAAGAGGAATCGGACTAGGAGACAAGGCGTACGAGCGATTCTGTGAGACTGCAATTGGTGGTTCTGAAGTCCTTGATACCTCGATTGATACTAATCAACTGGAGTCAGTCCCGCTTTCGGCCGACCAGATCCCTTACTTCACCTATCCGGTTGCGATGCAAAGTTGGGACCAAGTCCTCGAAACACCTACCAACGGGGCCGCCGACCGTCCACTTCGAGACCGAGCCACAGATCTCTTAACATACGGTGAAAAGAACGGCTCGGACTTGGATTCATGCCCATCCGAGATACAGTCATTACTATCGGACGTTGGGCCATTAACAACGGCCGTCTTTGTCGACTTTGAGGATGAAGATTGGCGAGCATTATTTGAAGCCATCACGGGGACGCAGCCGTCGTCACCAGACCAGGACCCAGCAGAGCGACTGGAGGATCAGGCTTGGTTTGACAATAGCGATACGGACCGAGTCACACCAGAACTCCTCCTCAATCTGGGGCACATCGATCGTTTGGTAGTCGAGCGATTCGGTGACAGTATAGATGATCCAAGTAGTCTCCAGAGCTGGGAGGTGTTTGGCCGGCAGCGTGTCGAAGAAGACGATGCAACCGATCTTCCGATCGCTGGCCAGGAGATTAGACATGGGTCCGGAACCGAGGAGGTTGCTGTCAGAGAAGTAGCTGTCCAACTCGAAACAGTCAGCACTCACAACCACCTCGAAACACCTGCTAATACAGATACATCAACCTACACGTTCTGGGATGCCGAATTCACCGACCGTCAAAAGTATGGTGACTATGACTGGTATGACCACCCCGACATCGAAGGGGAGACTAGCGACGATGCGGGAGGAGTTGATACTGAAAATGCACAGATAGCAAAACAGGACATCGAAATCTCAGTGCTTCTCCAGACGGTTACGAGTGATGGTGACAGCGAGCTTTATGCGCCCCACTTGTACTATCCTATCAGTGGTGCCGAGAATCAGTTCCCATACTGTATCCACGGAGATTTTGTCGTCCAACAGAATCGACAAAGCTTGGCTGGAAGTGGCCTAGAGCGGAACTGCGTCGTGGCAGCAGAAGCTGCAAGACTAATCGGATACTTGAGTGAAACACTCGCAACTGCAGAAGAGCTGCCCAAGATAGAGCGCGCAGCAATCCCCTGGCGCTTGCTTCCGAAACCGCTGGAAGACAACGAGGAGTATACCGACTGGCCCGTTGCTGAAGAGGTTGCCGCGAAAAGTATGGGTGAAGTCGCCGATAATGAACCTCTGCGAGTTCTGAGAGCAGCCATCTACCGCCGACTTCGGCATCACAATAATATCCAGGTTGTCTCGGAGGATACCCCTCAGGCGTCGCTCATCGCCACTGCGGATACTACACAAAATGTGCTACTCCACTATGATAGGTCTGTTCTGGCAGGGATCAGCGCACTCTATCCGCTGGTAAACTATGCGGACTCGGAACTGGATCCTGCCCGTGTGCTCCAGCGTGCCGATTCTGCTGTCGATATGTCGCTTCCAACCGAGACGACCTTAGACACCCTCTTGCGCTGGCTCGTTGATGGACAGGTCCGACCGGAGGCAATCGACAGTAGTACCACCTCGGATAACCCCGACAATCATCAGGATTCTCTCTCAACAGGTCTTCTGGGACATCTACAAAGCGGGGTGTCTACCAATCGGGACTCTCGTCTTGAGCAACTGGTGAGCAGAGACGATCCTGATACCGACCTCAAAACGCAGCTGATCACTCCTTGGTGGTCCGTCTTGCAAACATGGGGCGAGATTATCAATACTCAGACCGACGTTGGATGTGCTATTTCAGAGGTTCCCCCCGAAACTGGCCGAGCAGTTCTTGAAGCGACAGTGACACTCGGTGAAGAGGACGATACATTCCCAGATGAGACTGAGTTTACCCCAGCCACCGAGGGCCCCTACCTCCTCCCATGTGATCCCTTTATCCAGAACCAGGAGTCGGACCTCTCGGTGTCCGAACGTACTGAGAGCCACGTCCAGCTAGTCCGAGTCGAATCTCACGAAACACGTGGAGAGCATCAGCGACAGATCCTCCGGCCACAGAATGAGACTAACGACGAAATTGTACCACCGGAAGATACTGGGTTTGCACTCTACCTTCTCAGCAGGACGACATCTCCAAAGAGTCAGCAGGTAATCAAAGATGCCAATTGGGGAACACGGGAGTATGCAGGTGCAGCAGACTTGTATCGGACTCTCCTCAGAGACGTCCGAGATGAGTCCGCTGGAATCTCGATAGCCGACCTCAGCTTCCTGATAACGGTCTATAATGCAATCGACTTTGACTCACAGACCATTGCGCTTGATGCTGTGGAAGGTGGTTATCATCCCCAGGAGCAGATCAAAAAACTAGCGAGCAGTACGACCGCTGTCGACAATCTGAAACCCAGAGTCAACGCGAGACAGATCTCGATTCCAGCGACACTACTGGACGGTGAGGAACCGAAACCTGGTTACACTATCCGATTTGGGGGAGAGTTCATTCGGGATTGGCTTTCGAATCACTTCGAGACGGAAGATGAGGGGGCGACTCCGCTCGAAGATCTAACTGAGGCTGACGGAGACCAACTAACCCAGCCACCTATTCAGACTGAGGGACCCGTTGCAACGCTTCCCTCGACCGACGAACTGGATGGATTGACTGAGCACTCTTCGGCCGAGATCGCCACGCAACTTGGGATGCTTGGTGTATCCGTGTTGCCCGATGTTCGGACGCTTTTCCTTCGAGGCGATGATATCCACCCGGATCGGCAAACAGTTTCGTCGTGGAACCCAACGACGTGGACAGCCGAGAGCGACGGTCGTCTTTCGGAACTTACCGATGTTTTGGACTCCACGATCGGACAGACCTATCTCGACCTCTTAGTGACACCACCGTTTGGTCCAGGAGAGAGTTCTGATCATACACCTAACTGTGACGTTAAACACTACCCACAGAGCGGGGATGACACGCTAACTCATGAGCTTGCTAATTATGATGTTATGCTCACATCCTGGTTGTGGCTCTCCCCCGAACGTACTGCGGAGATCACTGCGTCGGAACTCGCGAATTTATTAGAGTTGTATGGCGATGCACTCGCGGACTCAGTTCTCCAAACAGGATGGTCGTGTGACTATGGAAAAGGGAACACACAGAATATTGCGAACTTCGTACCTTCTCTCCTCAATTGGCAGTTGCGGGCGGTAACCGACTGGGATGAGGTTGAGTGGTTCTACAGCCCGACCATCGATGGGTTGTGGACCGACCATGACGAGTGGGGATTGCAGTATGCTGTACTGGAAGAAGATATCGACAACCGCAGCACTGCTGCCTCTGCATTCCCACGTATTGATCCAGCGGCATCACCTGTCCCCGAATCGGTTTGGAGAACCCTCGGGGTGAAAGCACTCGGAGAATTGAACGCAACCGAAGCCGCATTTCGGCTCAACGCGCTCATTGATGCAGCAAGCGCTCCTGCCGCCGACTCAGATACTGCCGTTGGGGAAGGATATGTCGAACATGCCAATCCTGCAATAGAACTTCCAGGTATTGCAGCAATCGATGCGTGGCAAACTCTCTGTGGGACACTACTTGGCACAATCGGAGCAGAGGTAAACGACCGCAGCGACGAGATGACGCTCGGGAAACTGCAGTTTCTCGACCGGGTGCCAGCGCAAACCAGCGATGGCACTTGGGTCGGTCTCTCGTGTGATACACTCGATACCGCTGTCTACTACGACTCCACCGAGAGCGACTGGGAGAATCGACTTGCCCAACTCGAAGCCGATACTGATGAGATCGATACAACCGACGCGGATGAAAAAGCGGACGTGGAGTCCAGGCCTAACCGGTATCTGCTCCCTCGGCCGCCAAGCCGCTACATCAGTGAAGACGAATTTGAAGCCCTCTGGGAGGCGACGGAAGCCACTCAGCAGCCATCTCAATACCCAGAGATTGACCGATCCAAGACAACCGACGCGGACGGTGATCGGCTACAGAACGCCCTTGAAGATCCCGAAATCAAATACGGAGTCTTGGCGGCTGCACCGGGTAATGAAGCACAGACAGACCACCGAAACCAATACGAGACGATCACCGAGACACTCCGACGTATCGATCATAGCAAGACTGACAGCAGCGACCGAGAAACTGCATGGCGAGTTACCCCCGTTGATAGTGAGACAGGGTTAGATCTGGATAATGTAACAGCAGCATCGAACTACACGGTTGCCTATGACGACAGGGTCGTTGATGATCCAACGGAACCAGTTTCTCTTGCTGACCTCTTTATGGCTCTCTATGGGGGAGGGAACAAAGACTCCTACAAGCTCGCGCTTCTTGGCCGAGATGTCGAAGGTAAAGACACGGTCCGGGAAGAACTCCGCGCGACCGACGTACAGGAGCTCGAAACGGATCTCCGGCTTGCTGCGATTCTATTCGACAGCACAATCACAATTGAACGGGGGATGCTAACTCTTCCAGACGGGATAGCTGTCCCCGACCTTCGGGAGAAAATTGCACGCTGCTTGGAAGAAGGCACCCCCTTCGCACAGGAGACAGAACGTGTGATGGACGAGTCAGTGGCAACGGCGATCGATGGAATGTGTACAACTGAATCGACCACCTTCCGAATTTGGGCCGGGAAACTCATTAGGACGTCAAATACACGGATTGGCATACTCAAATCTATTCTCGGTATCGACACTCCCCATGAATCCCCTTCGAAACAGCAGCTCACCGCCTTGCAGCGATTGGAAGAGACACTCCCAGCATATCGATCCACAAATCGATTACCCGCATTCAACGAACTTCTTCCGAACGGACACCCTCGTCGAATAGCCGAGATCCTCCACGAACTGGTCACTGGAATCCAACAGACTACCCACCGGCAAATCTCTAATCCCCGCGAGCTTACAGATCTCCAAGCACACGGTGCATCATTAGCATGGGCTGATCGTATATTCCCAAGTGAAGAATCGGGCGAGTTGATCGGCTTCGAGTCTAGTGTGGAGCCACTCACTACTCGGCTTCACAATGATTCCACGTGGTTCCACCTCGCGTGGTGGCTGGCTATTGCTGAAGAGCCCCCTCTAGAGACACCATCCGCAGAAGCGCTCGTGGAAGCCATTGCTGAATACCTCGGTGGCTCCCCTGATGAGTTCCGAAACAAGATACTCGAAATGACTAGGCAGGACTATTCGAACACCTCTGGACGACAAACAGGGAGTTCGTCATCGAGTGACGGGTATACGGAAACAGATAACACTACGTTATTCAATCAGATGGCGTCTGATACTGACTGGAAAACCCGTGGCGATGGGCTTGACAGCGATTTTTCAGCATCAATCAGCTCTCTGGATGTCGATGGTAGTAGCGGTGGAGGAGGGAGTGGAGATGGACCCATCAATCAGACCGGGGACCAGCCACGGGTTGCAGAGCTTGATGTCCTGCAGCGATCTTATGAGGCCCTGTATGAGACTGACCTGCCACTCGAAACGATTCAGGCCCAACTTGCTGCGATGCGCCGAGACTCCCATAATTATTGGCGACCAGTGGATGGGTGGACAGACTATGATCTATTCGCAGTTGATGCCTTACCCGCCCCTGACGAACTAGGTCAATCTGGAACGGAGTTTCCAACGAGGGCCTTTGATATCACTGACGAGGGAGATGCTGGGTATGATATCTTGGACCTTACGGGCTGGGCAATCCGACAAGCCAGTGATGTCTCAGCTCCATCCGAGGGCGTTGAGTTAACTCCGTACCAAGAATCCGATACGTTGACCCCGGTTCCTGTAGAAGTGAAATCTGTCGACCCCGACCGTCCTAGTTTCAAATTCAGTCTCAATCAGTACCAAAGGGCATACCAATTCGTGACGCCCGCCGGTGAGTATGGGTCGGTTCCCTACGTGCTGTGTCTCGTTGATGTCAGTCTGTCTGGGCCGGATGATGAGCCGAGATACAAAGTCGATCCATATGATATAATCATCATTACCTGTCCACGTGACCTCCGCCAACTACTCCCATCAGAACTCTCCCCGAATGACAACGAGAGCCTAGTCGATACGCTCATCCTCGAAACCATCTATGGTGGTGACTTAATGATCAGCGAGTAGGAAACTTACCGGCACTCGCTCCTGACTCTGAGATGGTGGAACAATGATCGTTACCTGTGGAGCTGGTTTGGCACAAACAGCATTGTCCGTCCAATGGCCACCGGATTATAATTTCTGCACTCGATCGTGGAACACTTCATGAAATTGCTCGCCGTGGTTCAACATCCACTCCAGATATTCGTCCCACTGATCTTGATCGGCCAAATCAGCCGATTTTGTGATATTGATTCGACTCCGATCTTTGCCGGAGCGTGTTTCCTCCGGCTCATGCCATGTTAACTCGTGGTCGAACTCTGCTTCGATTTGCTGAGCTTCTTCGTTAAGTTGCCAGTATGCCTCTGCATCGTCACGAATTACGATCCCAACCCCGAGTTTGTCGTCCTGCGAGTTGACCGTGAACTGTAGCTCAAAACCTGCCTTGCCAATTGGGTTGTTGTAATAGTACTCCGGGTATGGCTTTCGAGCACTGAGTGGAGTCTCACGATCCTCAATTCGATCACGGAACTCGGTCCAAAACTCTTCTTGTAATTGCTCTGTCTGGGTTAATTCGCCCTTTGATCGCTTGGCTTTCTCTTTCCACTCGCTTGGTTCTGCGACAGGATTTAGACGGGCTGCAGGCTCTGAATCACCTATCTTCCAAACCTCGAGGCGAATTGCGAATAAGTCGACACCTTCCCTGCTATTCTCGTTAAGCCATTGGATCGCGTCTCGATGTTCGTCGTAGAATCGCGGAGCTAGCCATACGATGATGTCTGCATCAACCCCAGAAGCATAGGCAATAGACTTCCCCAAATGGTCGTGGTCTGAGGGGTTGAGTTGGTTCTCGATGACAACATTTCGATTGTCGTCAACGACTCTCGCTAGAATATCCACGTTGTACCTGCCAACGCTTTTTTCCTCCTCAATGATCTCCAGATCTAAGCCTAGCGAGTCCTCCAATTCGGATACACCTTCAGCACGGATTTCATCTGCGACCCAAGGTGTGAATTCTTGTGCTTCATGCTCCCAATACTCGCGCACCTCCTGAGATTCAAGAGAAGCGAATTCCGGCATATTGGGAAGCACCAAGCCAAATACCAAAAATATGTCTGCTCATACATCACCGCTATTCGTAGTGTTCACTGAGGGTACGAAAGTCAAGGGCTTACATTCACTTTCCACCAACATATTTGGTTGTCGAGAGATAGCATCCGGATACATCGAATGGCTGTTCTAGACGATCTCTCCGGGTTTGAATTTGAGGATCTAATTGAGGATGTCTTTCGGAATCTCGGCTATGAGAATGTTCGTCAAGCTGAGAAGACGGCTGACGAGGGTCGCGATGTGATTATGGAAGAGGTCGTCGACGGTACCCGTCGGGCTATTATCGTTGAGTGCAAGCATACTGGTACGGTCGGCCGTCCTGTTGTCCAGAAGTTGCACTCGGCCATTGCGACGTTTGATTTTGATGGCCCGAAGAGTGGGATGGTTGTCACAACAGGTCGCTTCACGAATCCAGCCGAAGAGTATGCTGAACGACTCCAGGAGAATGATGACCCCTATCCAATCGATTTACTTGATGGGGAGGATCTCCGCGAAATTGCCGACGAAATTGGCCTTGACCTCTACAACGGCCGTATCGAGATTCTCTGTGACGAGACACTCCGGCCGTTTGACCCGACAGCTGATGTCGATGCACCTGTCCAAGAAGCGATCCGGGACATTGAGAACCTCGAAGTTGCCGACCTCCCAGCACCGTACTCGGTTGCCACGTTTCGCCCGGTGGTCGCGGTTACGACTGACACGAACGCAGTCTTTGAGACGTCGGTCGGTGTAATTCACCGCATCAACGACCGGACACAAGTCGTTGTCCACGCCGAACGCGGTCATCCACAGGTAGCCGACGACAATGTCGCGACGCTGGTTACTGAGAACCTCAATGCGACGATTGACCTCGACACCGAGCAGTTTGGAAACGTGTTCAATGAGATCGACGAGCGACGATTCGGACAGACACAAACCGAATACAAGGAATGGGCCGTTGACCGGCTGCAAGAGTATCATACGACGACAGTGAGCTACACCGGTGACAATAACGTCACGTACACCAAGACTTGCGAGCCGAACCGCTCGGACATCTCGGTCCAGTCAATCGAACCTGTGTATCTTCCGGAGATCTGCCACACAATTGAGTTGCAGGAGTATACCTACCCCTACGAATACTATGCAGCGGGACCATCTAGAGTGACCACTGAGAACGGGATCCATCGCTGCGTCCACTGTGACACGAGTGGCGTCGACAGAATCTATACTTACTGTCCGAACTGTGGCGCAATCGCCTGCACTAGTCATACCAAGACCGAGCGTCTGGAGGGGGAGCCGGTCTGTACAGGCTGTGCGGTCACCGAGCGGTTCGCGTTGAAAACGAAGTATTTCTACGATGAGGACAACCTCTCGACGTTCCGTGAAGAGTACGCCGAGATGCCCCTCCACAAGAAGGCGATGGAGAACAAGTTGTTAGTTGGGGTTAGTGTAGTCGCAATGCTCCTCCTCATAATTGGTCTACTCGCCGTTGGCGGTGTCATCTAAACCATTCCTTACTCAATCTCAGCTAGGGTCTCCCTGTTGAATACGGGGACAGCCGCGGGTTCCTCTTGAAAATTACCGAGACCTCTTGTCTATCTCAGTGTGTGGTTTTACACACTACAGAAGTTGAAGGTCGATTAAAATCCACCTCCGAAACTGGTTGAGTGCTGTTCCGTTTAGACTCACTGAGTATAATCCCGACGCGTCCATTTCGTTCGATACTGTGAACAGGACAATTCTTTTGCTGATTTTGAAAACGAGTGAAACGAACAAAATGAGAGTAATGAATGTAACGAACTGATTTGTTGATACGAAGTGCTTGGTGCTGAATCGCACTTCCTTCATTGAATAGAACGAAGAAAACGAACAAAATCTCTTCAACGAGCGAAACGAACAGTTGGTTTTATTATTATAGTACTCCTTTCACCGAACGAAACACCCTCACTGAATAGAACGAGCCAAACGAACATAACGAGAAAAACGAACAAAACGAACTAATTGAGAGGAACGAAAGAGATGACTGATACCTCACGAATCACAGTAGCGAATCAGAAGGGCGGGGCAGGGAAGACGACCGATGTTATTCACACTGGTGGCGCACTTGCCGCCAGAGGACACGATGTCCTTCTCGTCGACATCGACTACCACGGGGGTCTCACCTGCTCACTCGGATACAACGATTTGTACTATGACACTGACCGCACGACGTTGTTCGATGTGCTCGATTTCGACCAGATGGACGCAGTCAACGACATCATCGTTGAGCACGAGGAATTCGACATCCTCCCCGCAAGTGAGAAGCTCGCGAACAACAAAAACATCCAGACGCTCCTTGAAGCGCCAAAGAGTCGAGAGCGGTTGGGGATGACACTTGACGAGCTAGACAGAGACTACGACTACATTGTCGTTGACACGCCCCCATCCCTGAACGTCCTTACTGATAACGCACTGGTGGCGACCGGCAACGTCGTCATCCCTGTCATTCCTGAGAAACTCAACGCCAACAGCCTCCAAATTTTCGCGAAGCAGCTGAGCTCCCTCGAACAGGCGTATGGAGATATCAATCGGCTCGCGATTGTCTGCAACCGTGTCGAACAGAACGCCGAACACCGTGATACTATCGAGGAGATTAAATCGGCGTACTCACTTCCTATTTTTGAGATCCCGAAGCGCACTGATCTCTCCCAATCAATCGGCGAAGGTGTGTCTATCTTCGACTTCGGTAAGGAGAACAAGCGCGTCGAGGATGCACGCGACCTGTTCAACGAGATTGCCGACCTGTTCGACGAGACGTTTGAGAAGACTGCCCCTGAGGAGGTGGAAGCATGAGTGACGGCTGGGGTGATGCTTCCGGCATCGAGGGCAACTACGAAGAAGAGGACGAAGAGACCGATACCAGCGAAACAAGTGGAGTGAGTGAAACTGTGGAAACCAGTTCAGCGACCGAACCGACCGAATCGACTTCAACGAATGAAACGAACAAAACGAGCAAAACGAAGACAAATATCAAGGATGAGTGGAATGGGAGGACGATTTACATTCCGGACGACATTCTTAATGAGATGGAAGATATCTATCTCGAATCCCAGTTGAAGCTCCGAAAGGCAGGCCAAGACGAGTTCAAGAAGAATCGTCACTTCTACCCGCTTCTCGTGCAGTTCGGTATTGAGGCGCTCTCTAATGCAGATGCTGAGGAAATTCAAACTCGGCTTTCAGAACTTGGTGACGAGTAACTTCACGCATGACCCTTCCGGACTGATGAATAGGTTGATGAGGTTAGCGAGGTCCTCGGGGTGCAAATTCGACGCCTAGATTCGGAGGGTAGGATCAACTACAAACAAACTCGAATGAGATCGCACGATTTCACCAGCGCCGCCCCTCCTCGTTTTCAAACTGCTTTAGCTACGTCGAACCAGAAACAGCCAAATCATGGTTCCAAGCTTTCGCTCGTTGGCACAATGATACAAACTAAACACTATCATATGTGAAATGAGAAAAGATAAACAGATTTGGACATACATTCTGGTAGATGACATCGATATCTCCTGAAAACCCTCTTTCAATCTCACCAAGTGAATATGGGAACCAGCTACGCGATTTTATCGACCACGAGGCTGATGTTGAGAGGGAAAACAACCGAGAGACGCTCACTTCAAACAGCTCACAGACTCTCCGACGGATGGACATTGGATTCCTGCCATATGCACAACCGCTTGGCGGCATCCGGAGGGTACAGATGCGCGTACAGCCTGCTGTCGAAAATCCTGATGACCTAGACATACGTGATGACTATGGGCTGTTTGAGGACTACGAGATTCTCGTCCAGTGTTGCCAATACGAAGAAGGTGAGCAAAACGATGAATACGAAGTCGTCGAAACTCTCACAGGGACAATAGGGCGGATTAACAACGGGTACATCACTGTTGGATTCCCTGAATTAGCCGTTTCTCAGGACCGAATTGATGAGGCTAACAAGACCGTTTCTGAGTGTGACTTCGTCCATATCGGTGAATTACTTAACCCAACTGTTTTCAACAGAGAGGAAAATGCAGTTAAGGGAATAAATGAGGAGGTCCTGGCTTACTTTAGCGGGAACCGTGACGTGGAGTTCGCGGAGAACTCGCGTGCCCTTCGAGAAAGCGAACGCAAAGACGACGAGCTGTACGAGAACAGGAACCAATCTGAGGCGATCAGTCGGGCACTCACTGCGGAGGGTCTAACCTGCATTCAAGGGCCACCTGGGACTGGGAAAACAAGGGTGATTGTTGAGTTGGTTCGCCGATGTGTTGAAGCTGGCCTGACAGTACTAGTCACCGCTGAGTCTCATCAAGCAGTCGGGAATATTCTTGTTGGAGATAGTAGTGACGGGGATATCGATGAACACTGTCTCCACTACCACAAACGGATTCACGGCTTCCCTCTTGTGCGGGTTAATCCGAAGCATGACAAGATGAGCGCGTTTGAGCAGAAACATTACGGATCAGACCAACCCTCGATCTCGGCTCCACAGTCTGAGGCGGGAGTCGTCTATGTCTCGACGAACAACAGTGCTGCTCGGTTAGGTAATCCCAGCAGTAACCCGTTCGACGTGGCAATTGTCGACGAAGCTACCCAATCACGTCAATCATCAACGTGCATCCCGATTTCACGGTCTGAAAAGACAATTCTGGTTGGAGATCACAAACAACTCGGTCCAGAGCGTCCGTTCACTCCAGATGATGCCGGTGAGCCGCCGGAGTTGGATTTCGATGCCGAAGAATCGTTATTTACTCATCTGTATGGGGGAGAAGCTGGGGTTTACGGAAACGAAATTGGTGTCAAGTTCGACCAACAGTATCGGATGCACTCTGATATCGCTGGCTTTTCTTCCGAAGAATTCTATGACGGCGACCTTACCACAGCAGTTGATCGGACGCCCCTCAATAATCTCCAACCGATTCTCGCCCAACATATAGAAAACAGAGACTCGAAAGATACCGAGTGCAATCAAACCGAAGCGGAGGCCATTTCCGAGTATCTTTTGAGGCTGGTTGGCGTTACTGGAGTCTCGCCAGACAACATCGGTGTCGCCACCGCATATCGTGATCAGGTCCCGGTTCTCCAAACAGCGATAGAACAACGTGACTTCAACAATAAACCTATTCTTGTCCAGACCTTCGACGCATTTCAAGGGAGTGAGCGTGGGGTGATGGTTCTCTCGTTCGTTCGATCAAATTCCTACGGAGACATTGGATTCCTTGGTGGCGAAACAGGAGAGCGACGACTCAACGTAGCTATGACGAGAGCAAAACACCACTGCGCGATGTTCGGGGACTGGGAAACACTAGTGGAGGGAAGCGATCTCTATGCTCGCCTCCGAGAGTACATTCAGCGAACCGGTACGCTCATCGAGTAGCATTCAGGTGGCAATAGGTGACCACAACCTCGGAGGAGAGATTTGATGCGTGCCTTTTATTCATTCATAATTACCTTGAAATGGGTGACATCTTGTGGTTCCATTTTACTCTCACCCAGGAAACTTTTCTAGCATGCATTTCTAGTACTCATCCGAGAATCAGCAGATGTGGACCTATTCATCCTTATTCAGTGTGGAAATACGGCACACATCAAAACCTAAACTCCGAAAGTCGAGGGAACCACAACCTCGGAGGATAGATTTGATGCGTGCCTTCTATTCATTCACTATAACCGTAAAATAGGGATTGGCTTGTGGTTCCAATTTACTCTCACTCCGAAGTATTTGTAAACTAGTAAGATCGGCTAAATGTCTAACTTATTAGGAGGAGAAGGGGGAAAAGCCGGTTGTGTCATCCAAGCTCGCCCGCTTCACTGATCGGGTCGTGTCGCTTGCTCAAAAAGCCGTCGTCGGAGAGCCAGATCCAGCGTTCGAAGCGGGTGATGGCGGCTACGCTTACTGGATAACCGTGGCAATCTACGGCCTCCGTGAATATTTTGATCACACGTATCGACGGTTACTGGACGTGCTCCACGATATACACGGAATTGTCGCTAAACTCGATCTAACGGTGTCTGAGCTACCCGATTTTACCACGTGTGTACGCGCAAGCAGGATCTAGAAATGCGGATCTGGGGCGTCCTGCTGCGGTTGTCGGCGGAGTTGTACAACACCGGTGATGTGCAGGCGATCGGCTCAACCGGCATGGATCGGAGCGCTGCCAGCCAACACTACGCTAAACGGACAAACTACACCTTCGAGGCGGTGAAAACCACTACTCTGATTGACTGCAGGACTAGTTTGATTCTAGATATACATTGCTAGATGAAACAACCGCATGATTCCCAAGATTGGCTGGCAGATGGTCACACGCAACCTCGACAAACTGGACATTCTCACTGCTGACAAAGGCTACGACTGGTGGCTCTTTCGCCAAAGATTGCGTGCAGAAGGCGTTAAACCGGTTATCAAGCACCGCGAATTCGGTTGGCATGGCATCGCCAAGAATGTATTGCAGGATGATACGATCTACCATCAACTCTCGAACGTCGACTCCACGTTTTTCGCGTTCCGCCGCAAATATGGTGAAGTCGTTCGTGCTCGAACCTCGTCCGGTCAGTTCCGCGAACTCGTTCTCAAATGCGCTGTCAGAAACATCGGACTCAGCGTCAGCCACTCATGACCGTCAAATTACGCGTCTAAATAAGGCCCTTTGAACTCTTTTCATGATACTAAAATGAGAATTTTGTATGTTCGGCGGTGACGTACTCTTCGAATCGAGAGAAAAAGCGATCACCGTCCTCGGTGATCGCGCACCAGATAGGTCCCCGTCGCGGACTTGTTCCACGATCTCGCCGCTGACAGACTCGCCGACCTGAATAACGAACTTAACGTCGATACGCTGGTGGTTGCCGACGAACCTGAAACCCGACGGAGAGTACTTGGCCTCGCGAACGAAATTACCGGAGTTCGAGCACTAAGTGCTGGGCCAGTGGCAAACGCTGGCGAAGCCGAAGGCGTGACACCGCTCGTGATCAACATTGCCCGGTACAACGAAGACATGCACAATGTTGGCGTTTCGTTCCACTAACGGGGGGCGAGAGAACTGCTGGGCGATGCATGGAGATTTGAAAATCCTCGCTCAAATCACGAATAACCGGATGAAAGAACACACCGATTGATAACTTATCGTAAAATCACTCACCGACAGTTATAATTGAATGCGGTGGTGTATCAGAGGTATGCGATTGAGTGACGAACAAGCGTTTATCCAGCAAGAGGTACATCGGTTTGCGGAGGAAGAAATCGAACCAGCAGCTGTAGAGTACGAACGCAACGGGACGTTCCCCAGAGATATCATCGAACGGGCGGCTGAGCTCGACCTTCTCGCCCCCCGATTTGATGAGGAACACGGTGGAGCGGGAATGGATCTGGTGACGGAACTGCTCGTCAACGAAGAACTCCATAGGGCCGACCCGGGCATCGCAGAGACAGTTACGTCCGTCACATTCGGCTGTGAATCGATCGTTGAACACGGAACGGACGAGCAGATAGAAGAGTACGTTCAGCCAGCGATCAGAGGTGAGAAAATCAGCGGGGTCGCGATGACAGAGCCGGAAGCGGGCTCCGATTTCGGTAACATCCAGACGACAGCAGAGAAAGACGGCGGGGAATACGTGCTCAACGGAGACAAAGTATTCATTAGCAATGGCAGCGTTGCAGACGTACTCGTCGTCTACGCCCGCACGAGTTCGCCAGATAGTGCACACCGAGGGATTACGGCATTTCTCGTCGACACCGATACACCGGGTCTCAAAGCCACACAGATGGAAGGTCATCTCGGGCCGGCGACAACGGACATCGCACAGGTCTTTTTGAACGACGTCCAAGTCAGCGAAGAGAATCGGCTCGGTGCCGAAGGGGAAGGATTCTATCAGGCGATGGAATTCCTTGACGAAGGACGTCTCAACGTCGCTGCATCGGCTATCGGCGCTGCTCGCGGTGCTCTGGAACTCCTCATAGAGTACGTTTCCGAGCGCCAGCAGTTCAAAGAATCGATTTCGGAAAAGCAAGCAGTGCGGCACCGCGTTGCAGATCTCCGCGCTCGCGTGACGGCTGCTCGTTCGTTCGTCTACGAAACGGCTAGGGAGTTCGAAGCGGCAGACGAGTTCGATACCGAGCAGACAGCGATGGCAAAACTCATCGCGACGACGTTACTCGAAGATGTTGCCAGCGAAGCCGTGCAACTCCACGGCGGCTACGGCTGTTTCGACGAGTATCGCGTCGAAACGTACTTTCGCTTCTCTAAGATTCCACAGATATACGAAGGGACAAACGAAGTATTGCGGGAGGTCATCGCTGATGCGACGTTCGAGTAACTCGTAACCTTCACCCCGGGTATCTGGTTTCGCTGCGCTTTTTCACATCTCTGGATTTGCCGATTCGTCAGTCAGCTGACGACGAAGACTTGGAATAGTTTTAATACAATCTCTCTTTAGTATCCTGTTATGTATCGGGTACTGATACCCCTTGATGAAAGTGTAGACCGTGGATTAACCCAAGCGGAGTATCTCATTGGACTCCCTGTAGATGCAGAGAGCGTCGAAGTCGTTCTCATGCACATCTTGGAAAACGTCAAGCAAGACGTTCCCGACGCGATGCGTAAACCGGGGCGCGTCAATTCGGTCCGGCGTGTGCGCGATCTGCTCGAAGACTCCGGCTTCGACGTCCGAGTCGAGAGGGCCGCTCAGTCACCGACGGAAGCGATTAAATCGAAGGCAGCAGAACTCGATGCCGATGAAATCGTTATGGGCGGACGGAAACAGAGTCCCGCAGGTAAGGTACTGTTTGGAAGTGTAACCCAGTCTGTACTGCTCAACAGCGATCTCCCCGTCGTCGTGACCGGCGGCAGCTAACGCTGCAGTCGACACGGACGGAAACGCTTACTCTCTTGTAATCTGACAACTCACGCACTCTGGCGTATCGTGTGCGCGGAGAAGAAATCAGGCGAGCGATCCTGAATCCGACGATTCAGTACGTGCCGAGGTGGTCGATGGTTGATTCCATGAGTTCCGCCTCCGCAGATCGTGGGAAGAAGAGATGGATCTCGTCGGCAGGGGTGTTTTCGAATGCTTCGAGTTGCTCGTGGGCCTGCTGTGGGGTTCCAGCAACGGTCGTTTGCTCGAGAACCTCATCGCTGATCGTGTCTGCCGCTGCTTCCGGTCCCTCTTCGTGCCAGGCATCGCGGATCGCATTGGCATTCTCTCCAAAGCCGGCATCAGAGAGAGTGCGATGATAAAACTCGCCCATCGCGCCGATGTAGAATGCAATGTGATGCCGCACTGCTTGTCGCGCTTTTTCTCCGTCCTCACTGATTGCTGCCACGGTGTTGGGCGCAACTGACAGCGCATCTGGGTTTCTCTCGCGTTGTTCTGCGCTATCTACGAATTCGTCGTACAGTTCTTCGATACGAGTCTGTGGAACGAAAATCGGCATCCACCCGTCGGCGACAGCACCGCTCATTCGGACATTCGATTTCCCCAGTGCTCCGACGTAGATCGGGACGTCTCGCGTTTGGCGTTGGGCACGAAATCGGAATCCGTCCAGCTCGAACGATTTCCCGTCGTGAGAGACGGTGTCTCCGGAGAGCACTTGTCTGATAACGTCAATCGTCTCAGCGGTGTATCCGATCGGTCGTTCGAAGTCCTCGCCGTGCCAATTCTCGATCACCGCGGGACCGCTAGTTCCGAGCCCCATCGCAAAACGACCCTCTGTTGACTCGGCTACAGTTGCGGCTGCTTGGCCGAGTAGCGCAGGCGAGCGTGTGTAGACCGGCACGATTCCGGTTCCAAGTGTAATCTTCTCTGTGAGTTGGGACAGTTCTCCGAGCAGTGTAAAGGCCTCCCATCCCCAGGTTTCTCCGACCCAGACGGAGTCGAGATTCTGGTCTTCGGCTCGCATCGCATAGTCCCGCATGAGGTCATACTCGAGGTCACTGACGTTGATGCCGATTTTCATGTGGTACCACCTGCAACGTCGAAGACATTGACACAGCTACGTCTATCCTTGACTGTAACTTGCTGACGCATGCCTACTGAGTCGTACTAGTCGTAATTATATCTTTTGGCGCGGAGCAAACCATCCCCCAACCAAGACCCACGTTGTAGTTTGAGCTCGACCCACTCGATTCCTTCGGGTGAGCCGATCCCCAAGCAAATCGTGCCAGTAAGGACACCGATTTGCTGTTTCTCTCTACCGAATTTTTATATTCTTGTTCAGTCTCAGAGATTACAATACTATACGTGTGATTCTGAGTTTTACGAATTACACACATATGTTTGTAAGTAATTCCCTCTCTGGCCACAAGGAATTTCTGGCAGGTGTTTAGACTGGAAGTTGGTTATTCAGATATGCGAGAGGAGCTACCAAGGGATGAGGATATTGGTAACATGCATCAAGTATGTGTTCTGTACACATGACTGGTGATGAGATCTCATAGAATCTCTTGGATTTGGCTCTGGGGAATTTTTATAAATGATGGGGAGTGATATAACCCAATGGCCTCAAACAATCAAAACATGGTGCACGCGACCGAAACCTCGCTTCAGGTCATCGAGCAGATACAAGAACTCGATGGAGCAACGATGGCGGAACTAGTAGATAGTCTGGATATTGCTCGCAGTACAGTTTTCAGTCATTTGAACACCCTCCAAGAGAATGGCTATATCACGAAACGTGGTGAGACGTACCACTTGGATTTTAAATTCTTGTTTCTCGGAGAGTATACCAAACGGCGCGACGATGCGTATGAACTGGCGGATTTATACGTCAAAGAGATGGCAGGCGAGTGTGACGAATATGTCGACTTCTGTGTCGAACAAGACGGTCGATTGCTTACGGTTCATCTCTCTGTTAACGGCATCCAGAATCCGCAATTTAAGGTTGCTGAGTACTACCACATGACGACCACCGCTCAAGGGAAAGCGATCCTCGCAAACCTTCCGCAGGAGCGCATTGAAGAGATTATTGACCAGTGGGGGCTACCCCAGCGAACCGAGAACACAATCACCTCAGAAGCTGCGCTGTTCGAGGAACTCGAAGCGATTCAATCGCAGGGATACGCAGTAAGCCATCAGGAGTGCATCGAGGGACTGAATGCGGTCGCAGTTCCGATAATTGCCCCAGATGGAACAGTGTTCGGTGCCTTCGGAATCAGCGGACCGAGCTACAAGATGAGTGACGACATGATCGAGACAGAACTACTCCCGATCCTCTCCGAAGAGAAGACCGACTTCGAGACAGAAGCGCGAGAATTGTATATCTCGTCTTGAGGCTGCTGGATTCTCTCGGCAGAGAGAGAATCCATGTGATGAGGTTGCTGACTCGGACAATGTGGGGAAACGGAGTTTAAATAAATTTGCGAAAGCCGAATTGACTGCTTCCTGAGTGGCCAGGTGGCGCTAACGTCACATTGAGCAGCGTTTGCAACTCAGTATTTGCTCGCAAACGTCACCAGAAGCAGGATTATGATCGGCTACTCCGCAAACTGCTCCTCAAGCACAGTTCGTTGGATCTTGCCGACGGAATTTCTGGGTGGGTCGTCGATGAACGTGACTTCGCGTGGGTGTTTGAAAGCAGCGAGGCGCTCCAAACAGTGGCTTTTAATCTCCTCTTTCGAAATCTCCGCACCTTCACACCGGTCGACGAAAGCGACTGGTTTCTCGCCTTTCCGCTCGTCGGGCTTTCCGACGATGACGGCGTGTTGAACGCCGTCCAGTTCTTCGATTACGTCTTCGACTTCTTGGGGATAGATATTCTCACCTCCTGTAATGATCATGTACTTCGCTCGCTCCTGCAGATATACATACCCGTCTTGATCGATCCGTGCGAGGTCTCCGGTGTGAAACCAGTCGTCAGTGAATACCTCTGCTGTCACCTCCGGCTTTCCGAGGTAGCGTTCCATCACTGCATCCCCTCGGATCAGCAGTTCCCCCGTTTCCCCTCGAGGCAGGTCGCTACCATCGTCCTGGTCGACAACCTTCACGTCGAACAACCGGTCGTCTGCCGTTCCGACGCTTGGAATCCGCCGGTCAGTCGATGGTTCTTCCCAGACACCCGCTGCAAACGTTTCTGTCATTCCCCACCCGTTCAGTACGGGGCACTCAAGGAGTGCCTGAGCATTGGGAATGAGCTCTGTCGGGACGCCAGCCCCACCGGTGATCGCAACTTCCAGTGACTCTGGTGTCCAGGTATCGGCCGCTGGCGAGGCCATCAAATCCTTGTACATTGTCGGAACGCCGGCAAAGAACTCGATCTCGTGCGTGTCGATACATTCGATCGCCTCCTCTGGATCCCACTGTTCTAGGAGCACCACCTCACCGCCAAGCTTGAGCGTCGCTCCGAGGTTCATCAGACCCCAACAATGATACAGGGGGAGCGCAGCGAGATACGTGGTGTCTCCCCGAAGTTCGTAGGAGATTATCGCCAAGTCGCTGACCTTGATGAAATTCTCGTGAGTGTGGATCACTGCTTTTGGCTGCCCCGTTGAGCCACTGGTGTGTAATATGAGCGCTCGCTCGTCTCCGTGAGTCTCGGGGATGCGATACTCACTACTCGCTGAGTCGACCATGCTCCAGAAATCGTTGCTTGCGGCTGTAACCTCATCGGAACAATAGACCGTTATCGATTGGTCGATCTGGGTAATCGACTCCACGTTGTCGGCCGTTGTGACGACCGTAGATGGCTCCATATTCGAGACGAGCGACTCCAGTTCACCTTGTTTCATCCGGGGATCGATCAGCCCGGTCACGTGCTTTCGAGCCAGCATTCCAAACATTGCGACAGCGAATTCGTAGGTGTTCGGAAGCATCACGGCCACTCGGCTTTCAGGAGAGATTCCGTCGGCTCGCAGCACGTTAGCGAAGCTTCGAACATCGTCTACCAACTCCGCGTACGACCACTGTTCCGTCGCCGACCGAACCGCCGTCTGTGCCGGATTACTACGCTCATTGAGAACCAGGTAATCGGTAAAATTCATACTTGTATTACTCCGTGTAGGCTACTCTAGCTGGTCGCCCTTTAGAAAAGCACCACTCTTAGCCGATAAAAATGTTTGGGATATGTACCAGTGAGTGCCATTTTCACTGAACTGAGCAATTCAGAACTTGACCCAGGACGCTACGGCACACACCTGTGGACAAAAAACAACCGAGAAGTCGACTTGATCGTGTCCGTACGAGGAAGTTATCGTCCTTCCCAATCGGGCGGACGCTCTTCTCTGCGGGCTGATCTAGCCTCAGCGTAATCGCGCGTTGCCATCAGTGCATAGAATTGTGCCCACTCGTATTTTGTTCCCTCTTCGATATCGGCATCTTTGGCGAAGTTCGCGGTGTGTTTGACACCACGGACGCCGAGTGGCGGACGATCGGCCAGTTCAGTCGCAAACTCATCAACTGTATCGTCTAAGGTCTCGCTTGGGCAAGCCCGATAGATAATCCCTTCCTCTTTAGCTTCTCGACCGGACAGTCGCTCACCGGTCATGCCCAGTTGTTTGGTTCGGGTAGCACCGATTTTCTTGACGAGACGTACAGTACCGCCAGCCCCGGGACAAAGCCCATGCTCGATCTCGGGGAAGCCAAATTCGCTGTCCGTCGCGGCGAAAATGAAGTCACAGGCAAGCGCAAGTTCTAGACCGCCACCCAGACAGTAGCCCGATATTTTCGCGATAACAGGGGCGCCGTACTGTTCAATCGCGTCGTACATCCGGACTGGCACGAGTGGATGATTCGCGTCCTCGCCGAATTCATTGGTGTTCGCGCCGGCAGAGAAATGCTCTTCACTACCTTCAAGAATAACTGCCTTGACCACGACCCCTTGTGCCTCGTCGTCTAGTCGCTGAAACCGTTCAAATGCTTCTGCTATCTCACGCCGGGTTCTCCAAGAGAGCGCATTGAGGCGCTCTGGGCGGTTGATCATGACGCGGCCGATACCAGTTTCGTCATCTAAAGACCACTCTATATCCTGGAACTCGCTTCGTGACATACTATCAATGGTGGAAAGCAGACACATAAACCTAGCCTCGAGACCACCACATTCATAATTGGCTTCGTGGTATTACCTCGCATGCCTGTTTCACCGCTTGTACTTGCTCTCATTGCGATGGTATCGTGGGGAGTCTGGACTGCGATGGTCAAAGTGGCGACCGAGACGGCCGATCCAACCGTGGCGATGATACTCTCATATGTTACCAGCATCTTCGTAGCTGTCACTTACGTCTGGTTCAATTCTGAGAGCGTGGTCTTGTCCGGGGCAGGCGCTGGATGGTCGCTCGTCAGCGGAATCTTTGCCGGCGTCGGTGCCATCGCATTCTACTCCGGCATCGCGAACGGGCAGGTTGGGACTGTGACCACGATCTCGGCCCTCTATTTCGTCGTCGCTGCGTTCATTGGAATCGTGATGTTCGGAGATTCGCTCGGTCTACAGGAAATCGTTGGCTTTCTGTTCGCGGGCGCTGCAGTGGCACTACTAGCGGGCTAACCGTGTTGCCGACACAACTTCAGACGGATCTCGGTTCGTGGAATGATTGTTGTTATATTAGCCCATAGTTATTTATGCCTGGGGGAGAGGCTCATATATGTGACTGCATGGCACGTTATATATCAGTACGTTGTGCCCTGTAAACACTGACAAATAGACGGCAAACATAGCAACATTCATACAAACCATGTCGGAAAATCGTAACGGAAGTCAACGGTCTGGGTGTGTCGATCGTCGATCATTCATTAAAACACTGGGCGTTACGTCAGTAACAGCTGGTGTTGCCGGTTGTATAGGCGGTGGTAGCAGTTCCGGCTCCGATGGGACACTCCGTGTCGCAACCTGGAGTGGCCCGTATACGGAGCGGTTCCGAAACAAGATAAAAAAACCGTACGAAGAGGAGACTGGGAATACGTTGAAGTGTATCCCTGGGTACAGCGAGATCCTTTCGAAAATTGAGGCCGCACCGAAGGATAAACCGCCGTACGATGTCACAGTCGCGGACGACTACTTTTACTTCCAGGGGAAGCAGTCGGGACTCTTCCAGGAAATCAATCACGACAATATTCCAAATTATGAGGAGGTCTTCCCTGTGCTGAAAGACATCAGAACTGATGATCACAAATACGGTGTCCCGGTGGAAGGAAATCCAAACGCGATTGCCTACAGTGAAAATCTGGAGTCGCCACCGAAAAAGTTCTCGCACTTTGTTGAGGATGACCGTGGACTCGATATCAGTCTCAGTGACGGCTTCTACATCTACCCGCTGCAGACGGGTGCGATCGTCGCAGACGAGGCCGAGGGCACTGGTGAACTATACGACGAACAGTATCACGACGCACCCTTTAACGCGATCAAAGAGATGAACATCACGAAATGGTTTACTTCTGGGGCACAGATCTGGGAACTCTTCCGGAACGACATCATCAATACGGCCCAGTACTACTGGGCGACGGCAGCTTACCAGTCGCGAACAAATGACGACCTCAATCTGAACGTCGTCGTCCCGGAAGTAACCGGGGGGTACTTCGACGATTATTGTCTCGTTCGAGGTTCAGACAAGAAAGAACAGACAGAAGAGTTCCTGAATTTCTTGCTTCGCGCAGACGTCCAAACTGAATGGTCAAAGACGAGCTGGGAAATTAAGTCCAACAAGAACGCAGAATATCCGGACTTCGTCTCAGAGACGATTCCGACCACGAACGAGGAACTCAAAGGACTGCAGCTCCCTGACTGGGGCTACCTCTCGGACTACAGTTCCGACTTCTCCGAGCGCATGAAAACACTCAAATCACAGCAGACCGGGAACTAAGGGGAGGACAATGCCTGGGTTACACACTGAAAATCTGACAAAACACTTTGGTGACCTCGTCGCGGTCGATGACGTATCGCTCTCGGTCGAAGCAGGCGAGTTACTCTGCTTACTCGGGCCGAGCGGCTGTGGAAAGTCAACAACCCTGCGCATGCTCGCAGGCTTGGAGTCGCCAACTGACGGTGACGTCTACATCAACGACGAGCAAGTGACCGGCCAGCCCCCCTACCGTCGAAACAGTTCGATGGTGTTTCAAGAGTGGGCACTGTTCCCGCACAAGTCGGTGCTTGAGAACGTCGCGTTCGGTTTGAAGATGCAAGGGCTGGACAAAGCGAAACGACACGAAAAGGCGCGTGAGATGCTCGAAGTGATGGAGATGTCTGAGTTTGAAAATTCCAGTCCCCCCGACCTGAGCGGCGGACAGCAACAGCGCGTTGCCCTTGCGCGGTCACTTGCAACCGAATCACCTGTACTACTACTCGATGAGCCGCTTTCAAATCTAGATAAGCGGCTTAAAGAACAAATGCAGATAGAACTTAAGGAGATACACAGTCAATTCCAGCGAACCACGATTCATGTCACCCACGATCAAGATGAGGCGTTCACCATTGGAGATAAAATCGGCATTATGAACGAAGGTCGGCTCGTACAGGTCGGGCCGCCCCGTGAGGTGTACAATAACCCAAAAAACAAATTCATAGAAGAATTCCTCGGCGAAACCAACTTGGTTGAGGGCTCCGTTACCCAAGTCGTTTCTGACGGAGTCGTCGCGGATATCGATATGCAAGAGTCGATCCGAATACCTCTCCAGGATCACAATTTGGCTACTGGTGATACGATTCACGTCTCGATTCGGCCCGAAATAATCGCCTTCAACGCAGCTACCGCAGAGGTAGACTCCGTCCGAGCCGATGGCTCTCATAGCTTCTCAGTCACAGGCACTGTAGAGAACTTGTTATACCGTGGCTCGGCGGTTCGCTATTATATCGATGTTGGCGATATCTCACTGTTCGTCGAGCAAACCGTCAGGGGATCTTCTGTCGACGAAGGAAGTAACGTCGAACTGCAGTGGAAAGCCACAGATCTGGTCTGTTTCGATCAGACTGGCGAGAAAATCCAGGTAGAATCATGAACATTCAGTACTCGACGAATCTCTTCGATTGGGTCGGCGAGTACATCAAAGACGGCTCGAATCGCTCAAAACTTCTCCTGATTCCGGTCACTATCTTCGAACTGATTTTCTTTGTCGTCCCAATCATGTATCTCATTCGTATCAGTCTCTATGAGCAAACGACTCGGGGAGCGTTCGAGGCCGGGACGTGGACGCTCGGCACGTACGCTGAGGTTCTTACGTCGAGCTACATTCAAGAATTGATGTGGTTCACATTAAAATTTGCAGTCATCTCTACCGTCGTGTCCGTCGTTATCGGCGTCTTCTACGCGTACGCAATCTGGCGGGCAGGACGGAAAATCCGGCTACTACTCCTGTTTGGCGTTGTCTTGCCACTCCTTACAACTCTGGTTGTCAAACTCTATGCTGGGGTGTTACTCCTCTCACCCGGCGGGACGATCAACGAGGTATTATTGAGCACAGGGGTTCAGTCTGAACCACTCCAGTTGATGAATAATTTCTTCGGCGTGCTCGTTGGACAGCTGTACATCACGGTTCCGTATGCTGTCCTCGCAATTTACAGCGTCATGTCGACGATGGACTGGGAAATCGTCGAAGCCTCCCGTGACTTGGGTGCAGGCCGTATTCGGTCATTCTACGAAGTTATCCTGCCGGAGATCGTTCCCGGAATTGCCGTTGCGACCGTCATCTCCTTTGCCTGGGGGGTCGGTGCGTACTCCGCACCGTCCATTCTCGGTACCGCTCGGCAGACGACGTTCGCTATCGAAGTCGAGACGCTGGTGCTCAGTGACTTCAATTGGCCGGCGGCAGCCGCACTCTCGTTAATCATGCTCTTCGCCGTCTTCATCAGCATTCTCGTGCTGTTCCGACTCCTAAATAGCCGAGGAGGTGACGCTGGGTATGTTTAAACGTGAGCAAATTGAGACTGCAGCGTTTCGCATCGGATACTTAACAATCGCAGCACTGCTGCTGCTCCCGTTGCTCATTATTGTCGGTACGTCGATTACTGAATCAAGTTATCTGTCGTTTCCTCCGAAGGATATCTCCCTCCGCTGGTACTACGAATTCCTCGCCAGCGACCGGTGGATGTCTGCGATGCAAAACAGTCTCATCACCTCAACCGGAACGATGCTGCTCTCGACGACTCTTGGTGTGCTAGCGGCCCTTGGTATCGAAGGCTCAAAGAGCAAGTGGTCGGCCTACGTCGTACCACTCGTCTTGCTTCCACTTCTCATCCCAGCCGTCGTAACAGCGGTCACACTCCTGACCTTCTACAGCGAACTGGGTATCCAGCAAAGCTATATCGGCATAATTCTAGCGCACTCGCTGTGGGCCACGCCGCTGGTGTTCTTCATCATGCAATCGGTCTTCGCACGCTTCAATTGGAACCTTCGCGACGCGGGACTCGACCTCGGCGCATCACCGATCCGCGCCTTCTGGGAAGTTGTCCTCCCTGGCGTCCGAAATGGCATCTTTGCATCGATGCTAATTGCCTTCATCATTAGTCTTCAGGAATTCGTTATGGCACTGTTCTTGTCTGGCTTCGAAACACGGACTGTGCCAGTTCTCGCGTACATTTCGCTCCGCGAGATACTCGATCCAGTCGTCAGCGTCGTCTCGACGGTGATGATCGGTGCCGCAGTGCTCATTGTCGTTGGTGCCAGTCTTGCGATTGGATTGAATCAACTCTCGAAAAACCTGTGACTATAGTATCTGATAGAATTTTTCACTCGAAGTGTGTTGCAGTAGTTAGTGGATCGTCCCGACGAGATCTCTTTCGAAGAGTTGCAAACAACTCTCGACAATGTAGAGGGAAAGAAGCCGACACAACGGCTCCTAGCGGCAATCGCGTACAAAAATGGAGTCTCGCAAACCGAGTTATCCGGGTGGTACGATGTCCAGTGACGCACAATCTATAGCTGGCTCAAGTGACTCGACACCGACGAGTCGCTTGAGCAGGCTGTTTCTGATAATAAACGAACTGGAAGAAAGCGTAAAATCTCAAAATCACAGCAAGAAAAATTCGAAGAAACAGTTCACGATCCGCCCGAAGAAGTCGGAATCGACGCACCGGCGTGGACGCCGGCGCTCGCACAGAAATATCTTCAGGAGACGTACGACGTCGAATACTCAATCCCGAGCTATCGGCGGTTGCTCAAAGAAGCGGGATTGAGTTATCAAAAACCACACCGTTCAGCCGCCGAAGCCGACGAAGATGAGCAAGAGGAGTTCCGCGACGAACTCAAAAAAAGCGGCGGGAGATGGACGCCACAGTAGTCTATATCGACCAAACCAAGAAATCCGTGCAAATCGAGCCGCGTGCCGCGTGGTTTCCGCGCGGCACGCGGATCTCCATCGAACTCTCCGGTCAACGGGACTGGACGTGTCTATTGGGCGCGATTATTGAGGACGGTGATCGCTTTTTCTCCCGATTCAAAGAGTATGTCACCGCCGACCACGCGAAACATTTCATTCTCGCGTTATGCAACGAATTTGAGGATGATTTGATCGTGGTGCTAGATGGAGCGCCGTACTTCCAGGCGTCGACTGTCACGGACCTGGCGGCCCGTGACGACCTCGCCTTCGTGACGTTACCAGCGTATTCGCCGGAACTTAATCCAGTCGAAGAGTGCTGGAGACAGTTGCAATCAGATCTCAGCAACCGGTTCTTCGACTCTCTGAATGAGTTAACAACAGCAATTGATACAGCTCTTGACCAACTTTCGATTCCAAAAGTGAGCAACTGTTTCTAATGGTTACTATAGAAGGTAAGCTTTCGGCGGGATTATCGTTCAAGCACACCTGGTTTCCACTGAAACGAGTCGTCCGTCAAGGTTAATCCGCGGTCACCTGTAGACTGACGGACGATGGGAGTCCGGACAGTTCTTACTCAGTTCCTTCTCGGTGAGGGGTTGAAAGTAGTCGTCGAGTGTCGCAACTGTGGAACGAGCGTATCGGCGGGGACCGAGGAATGTCCGGACTGTGGGGAAAGCGCGTTCTCTCGGTACGAGATACCGGAATAGGTCGTCGAACTGTTCATAGGACATAGTGTGATAAGTATGCGAGCGGAGCGAGCGCCGGCCTTTTTCACCCATGTTTTTGCCGTGAGTGGTGAGCGCGGAGAGCTCACCCGAACGGCAATAAGATGGTCTGTACTGAACGGTTCGAAAGCAGCAATTCATGTGATAAAAAGGGCGTAAATCGCGCCGCTTGTGAGACTGGCAGAGTGGATAGCTCACATGGCTCGTCAGAAGCACCGATCGACCGACGCTTACCTCGTCGGGGTGACACTCACAGAGGCACTCAAAGCCAATCAGTCACTCTGCACGGTTCTTCGAACTCTGGAGGGACCGTTCGATTCGCTCGATGACGGCTACCCTGAGTGGCATCCAGCACCGCATTCGTTCGAGGGGATGGTACGCCTGTTTCTCTACCGCGAGATCACCGGTGAGAGCTATCGTGCGCTCGCTCACTATCCTGAACTCGCCCCAGTCTTCGGGTTGGAGAAAATCCCCGATGAATCGGTGCTCTCGCGGACTTGGCGTAATCGGTTTGACGAGGCGACCCGGGAGTTCGTCACCACAGCTGCCCACTACGTCGTCAAAGAAACCCACGACCGCGGTCTGAATGTGCCCGAGGTTCGGCCGAAAGATGAGGTTGTAACACCAAGTCGAGATCCGGATGCCTTTCCGGACGAACCGGACGAAGACGAGTCAGAGGATGGCTTCACTGACGAACAGATCCAGCGGACGACACGCTTGGCTCGTGACCACGGCTTTGACGGGTTCGAATCTAAGCGGGCAGAGAACGCCTCCTACGACGACACGCAGTTTTTCGAACTGCAGACGTTCATGGGAATGGTCGGCTGTGGCACACCCCAAGGCGCGGCTCGCTTTCAATTCCGACGCGGTGAGGAATACGGTCCCCACGGGGACACGCACCTGCGGGCGGTCAAGCAGTTCGAGCCCGAAGACCTGATCGAGGGGTTCGACTGCGCTAGTCACCAGTTGCGCTCAGTACTCGCCGGGGATGCGTCGTTTCGACGGCCAGTCACCGCTGCTATCGACATCACAACTGTCCCCTACTACGGAGACGTTCAGGAGATGCCGATGGTCAGTGGGGTTCAGGCTGAGGAAGAACGGGTGTTCAAGTTCGCGACGCTCTCGATTGTCGGCGAGAATATCCCACTGGTCCTGGCCGTCGAACCCATCCGAGAGAGTTCGCCCTGGGACAACAACCAGTCTAATCAGGTTCACCGCGTGGTCCGGCGGTTGGTCCGCCGCGCGAACGAACACATCCCCATCGAGACGGTACTCTGCGACCGGGAGTTCGACTCGATGGCTGTCTTTCAGACGCTCTCAAATCTCGATGTGAACTACCTGATCCCGAAGCGTGTCACAAGTTCTGAACGGGACGCTATTGAGACGATGAAGGCAGACGGCCGTGATGTGGCCGTCGAACGGGCATCGGTTGACGTGGAGGCCGGGTCGCACTCAATGCGGTTCCTGTACGTCCCGTCGACGAAGACGGATGGGACAGCCGTGTTCGCGACGAATCTGAAAGTAGGCCCAGACGAGGCAGAGACATTCTGTCACCGGTATAGTCGCCGTTGGCAGATCGAAAACGAGTATAAGTCCATCAAGAACGACTTCTTGGCCAAGACATCCTCGAAGGATTACCGCGTGAGGCTGTTTTACTTCGTGTTCGCGGTACTGCTACACAACATCTGGCGACTCACCGACTTTCTGTTGAAGGCTGCCGTCGACGGACCGATGGACAACGCACCTGTCTTGACTGCAGGCGAGGTTGTGGAATTGGTTTCCACAGACCTCATACCGTCTGATTAGGGCGGTATCGGGATCGAATGTTTGTTGTCAGTGTGAGTGGCAACGCTATCTGAACGACCGTTTGACACCACGGTTTCTGACGGATATAGAATATTACCATAACCAGACGGTGTTTTAGAATAGAATCTGGGAATTTTTCACGGTATCCTTTCCAGAGTAGCCGTAGTATTTGGTTATCCTCCGAAACTGTGGAGCATCACCCCCCGGAAAATCTTATAGCGACATATGATTTATTACTATAAAGAATATCTCCGCTAGTTAGTTGCTTATTTCGTGTGTCTCTATTGGACACGCGTATAACCAATACTATTATTAGTCTATCAGATGGACGCTACACCATGAAATCATCACTCTTAGAATCACCACAGGGGGCAGTACGCGGGGTTCACCCCCGAGATCTCCGTGAGTGAGCAAACCTACAACTGGTCGAGGAAATCACTCGACGAACTCGTCAACTTCTACGAGTGCGAAATCGCTCCCGAACGCCGGCGCGAGGGATACGATCCAAACCAGAATATTCCCTCCTACCAGTGGCTCGTTAATCACGGCTACAGTGGCCTTCAGTACGCTGTCCGTGAACATCATGGGATGACGCTCTCCGAATTCTTCGAACAAGCCGTTGGACTCAGCGACGACACCGCAGCGGACAGTCCGTTGTGGCCGATCGACAACGAGCAAATGATCGAGTACCTCGAACAGTACTTCCGGTCACAACAACGCGGTTCAGCTGCGGAAAGTACTCTCCAATCAAAGCGGTCTCGGCTCGGCCAGTTTCTTCGCCACTACGAGCACCTCCACGGGACAGCCGCGATCGTCGCTCGCATCACCGACGTAGCTGACCAGCCTGAAGAAATCCAGCGCGTCACAGCGGTCTTCGACGTGCTTGATGAGAACCTCAAGAGCAACGATTCGAAGCGCCGATACCGGTCTGACATCGACGATCTCTACAGCTGGCTCGTTGATCGCGGCTACGGTGCGTTCAATCCTGTTCGATACGACCACGAATGGGATGTTGCAAAGCGTGACAATCCTGCGCTTGCGCCCGTACAGGTAGGTCAGCTCGCGGCTGCGACTGACGGTACCGAAGAACAACTGATCGTCTTAGGCCTGTGTGCGTGGGGCTTACGCCGGAGTGAATTGGCGAACCTCCACGTCGAAAACGTCGAAATCCAGGCAGAGTCGCCGTACCTCTCCTTCGACACGCGGAAGAATGGTCCTGGAACGGTGGCGTTGATCTATGGCCAACACGATCTCGAAGATCGGATCGCGCAACTGACGGATCGCGAGGAGTGGGACGGGTATATGTTCCCCTCACCAGACGCTCGGTGTGACCACGTAACTGGGGAGACGCTCAATCGACGGTTCAAGTCGATCTCCGCGCGTGCGGATGTGCGCGTTCGTGGTGAACTCCCGACCTCGAAAATGGGGCGTCGATTCTGGTACAGCGCGTACGCTGATGCCGTCGAGACGGTTATTGATCGCCTCCAGAGTGTCGCTCACGAACAGGGTAGTAGTGATCCGATGGTTGTGTTTCGGAACTACCTCTCTGAGGAGAAGCGTCGTGAGTATCTTCGCGACGCGATGTATGACCGGCTTGCTGCTGCATTTGAGCACGACGTTGATCAGTAGCGCTTTGACGCGATAGAGGGCGTACTCCCCAGTGATGGAGGTTTACTTAGATCCCCAGTTGTCCCATGATACGCACGAACTTCCCACATATTAGGCAAGTGTGCTGAGCAGTGTATGCTCCTCAGAAAAGCACAGACTACGTCTTTTTCAAACTCTCATTTTGATATCAGGTTGTTATCTCTATGACAATTGTTTCAGCTAGCGCTATCGCCCTCACGGTGAGTTAGCTCACACTGATTAGCTCCCTCCCTCTATTGGTTTCCAAAAACAAACGCCCTCTCCAACCAGATTGAAAATAATACGACAAAGACCAAAACCTCAAGACTGCAAGTGATTTACAATATCCAACACAAGAATGAAGATTATATATTTTCAATAAAAAGTTATCGTTCGTCTTGCCGGTTTCTTATGACTAAGACGAAGTGTTTAGACGACCTGTTTAATTCCGTTGAGACCACTGATTGGAATCTTGGAGCGTTCTATTCAAAATCCAAATCGAATATTTCTCTGGTAGATCCGAGTAGCTGGTCATCACAATCCCCTGGTTTTTGAGGTTCCCGATCAGCCTTTCTTTTGGCAGATTCACTCATATCTCCAAGGATTCGAGCTTTTGTTCCAGCACGCCACAAACTGGATTCTGAGACATCCCGCTCCAACCATCCCTCAGATTCAAGCTGTTGAAGAACGCGTGTTACAGTTGATTGGCTGGGAGGTTCGTCAAGCCCACTGTAAACATCATTTGAATAAAATATACCCTCTCGAATCGCCAGTTCGATACCACGCGCTGCGACTGCAGTCGCCCGATGCATATGTAACATTACATAACGCCGGGTATTAAGTATTGTCTCAATAATGAGCTCTAATTAATTCGCAGGAGATTATATAATAAAATCCCAAAATGAAATTTATAATATATTATAACCGCAGTACTCGAGCGGGTAGGTAAATTTACTATTGAATAGTTGATTAATCAATAGTAAATTTCCCCGCCCCTTGCAGTACTGTATTTATAGTATCAAAAAAGAAATAATAATATTTTATATTGTACGCATTTTGGTGAACAAATTAGCGCTCATTATTGAAGCAAAATTCATTAGCTACTATATTATAACACAACGTATGCATCGTTCAGCTGCGGTTGCCGCACGTGGTATTGAACTTGCAGTTCGGGATGGCATATTTTATTCAGGTGATGTTGGGAAGGGATTGGACGACCCTCCAAGCCAATCGACAATAACGCGAGTTCTTCAGCAATTGGAATCTGAGGGCTGGTTGGAGCGAGATACTTCTGGTTCTAGTTTGTGGCGTGCTGGGACAAAAGCCCGAATTCTCGGAGATATGAATGAATCAACAATAAGATTGGCGGATCGAGAGCCACGTGGATCAGACAATCCTGGTTCCCAGCCATCCTCCGGTAAAAGCCCATTCAACCTGGATTTTTGAATGTAGTATCTCAATTTTATATCACATCAATCAAAATGAAAATATAGTTTATAATAGCCTGAATTGTACCAATAATATACAACTATGATTGAATCATGTGTGGCATACCGTCGAAAAAGAGATTTTCAAACTCTCACTCGTCTGTTGGACTAGACGCTGACGGATCAAACTCCCCCGTCAAATATCGCTGACCTCGCTCAGTGATTTCGTAATAGCCACGCTGGACGCGAGTGACAAAGTCGTGTTCGACAAGGATACTTAACCGGCGATTGACTTCATCGCGAGACTTCTCGATGTTCATCGCGATCACTGCTGGTGAGAGAATCATCCCTGAGGGATACTCCTCCGCTGCCAGATCGCCTCCGAGTTCTTTGTAGACACGATGGGGGGACACGCAACGAGACACCTGCCTGTCGGAGTGCCCGACGAAGCCGTTGAAATTTGTCCTTATCAGGCTACCACACCGGACGAAGACGCCGGCTTCGGCGATATAGTATTCACCCGTCGTGGTCTTCGAACGCTTCGCTAGTCCGTTCGGCCCGTTCTTTCGCCAATACGTCTGAGTACGCTTCCTCGACGACACGGGCAGAGTTGTCCAGTTGGTCGGCGGCGGCGCTCACCCCCTGCTCAATCGTGAGCGTGCGTCCGACTCCGCGTCGCGCACCATGGAGTTTGAGGTACCCACCGTCGACGTCGAGGTCAGCGGCGTCGGTGAGTCGTTGCATCACACGCCGGGCGCCATCGGTGGCGAGCGACGGCGGTGTGACGTCGTTCTCGCGGCAGGCCACGAAGACTTCGTCGTGACCGGAGAGACCAGTCGTTTCGACACCAGCATCGCGAAGTCGGTCGTAGAGCGACGGGAGATGCAACGTCGGGAAGAGTGGCCAGTCTTCCGTCGGATTCAGGACGCGTTCCCACCGCTCCAGCGCTGGTCGTGCCTGGGTTGGAATCGCGCGCTGGGTCCAGTCCTGATTCTTCGAGAGGACTGTTAGCGTCGCGTAGTCATCGCTCATGTCGCTCCAACGAGCGCCGTCCCGACGGTCGTCATTGTTGACGGCGAGAAACTCGGCGCCACGGACGCCCGAGTACGCAAGCAAATAGACGAGCGCCCGGTCACGGACGGGACCAAGCGCCGCCGAACCGTCCTCGTCGATAGCCTCGTGCGCACGGTCGTCGACGAACAATAATATGGCTCGCCGTTCATCCGGGAGCCACGTCTGCTGCCGTTGTTCCTTCCGGCGGGCCTCTTTGTCCGGCAGTGGTTCACGGGCACGCTCCTGGACGCCGTAGTGTTCGGGAACCAGACCCTCGCGCTGGCACCAACCGACCCACGCCGAGAGGTAGTCGTAGTACTTGTGGATGGTCCGTGGGGAGAGGTCTGGGTCGAGCAATTCAGTGCTGACGTACTCCCGCAGTACATCGGCGTCAAGATCATCGAACGTGCGGACATCGCACTGGCCACACCAGACCAAGAATTCCTGTAGGACGCGCTCTGCGTTGCGCCGATATTGTCCCGACTCACCCGCCGACCCCTTGCCCTTGTCGCGAAGGTAACTGTCGAGTGCACTCTGGAACGCCGCTGGAGTGGTGGATTCACTGCTCGAACCTCGGGATTCGCTGTCTGTCATCGCCTTGGCTTCACCGAGGGCGCGGTGGTCCATAAATCCACTCGTGATTCCTGCACGAATCACGAGTGGATATCCACGAGTAGGAAATCAGGTTCTAAGTATGTTGAAACACTCGATAACCTGAATTTCGATACCTTATAAATTGTATGTCGATATATCAATTTTGGAGCGTGATGCTGCGAATGCTCCGTTAGCGTTCACGGATTGGGGCGGTTTTCGGCCGGTTTTTTGTCGACAAACGGCGCGAAGTCAACCTACCGTCCCCCGAGACTGTAACTAACGGCAGAAAAGCAGTAATATAATTTAGAAAACGCTGCGGTCACCGGCTGATGGGTCTCACGAGTTGCAAACCCGGAATGGGGATTACAGGAGTCTGACCACCTCATTTTCAACCCAGTCTAAAAATCGTTTCAGCGAAATTCGCGGTTTTTTCCGTGTCTCGATTTCCCCGATTCGCTCTTGAGTGAGGAAATCGACCAAGAGCCACATATTGTAAACGAGGCAGCCGAATGCAAAGTGAAACCATCGCACTTCAAACTCCTTCGAAGTCGTCCACGCAGCTGCCTCTTTAATCGACGAGTAGGAGTTTTCTATTGCTCCCCTGTCGCTGTATTCTTCGATTTGTTTGGTCGCCCACTTGCGGTCCAAAGGTGTCTCGTCATCTACGTCGAGGTTCGTCAAAAACGGCTGCGGGGTCTCATTGTCGTGCGTATCATCGTCATTATCCGGCGGCAACACGACAACACTTGTGTACACCTTTGAATTCGTTACCTGATCTTTCACCGGCCCGTGCATCGCAATCCCACGCTGCACGTACAGCTCAGTGTCGCCCTCGTCATCGTACCCACGCTTGAGTTCGTCAAAATTGGTGGTGAGCCGCTTGATTCGGGGATTTCTGACCGCCGGGATGACGTAGTTCAATCCCCGGTATTCCAATGCTGCGACGACATCCGCCGCATGAAACTCGCGGTCGGCATACACCGTCTGAATATTCACGTATTCATCGGCGATTGACAGAAGACGTCGTGCCACATCACCCACATAATACGAGTTGTCCTGTCCTGGGTGGGCCTCCGTGTCAGCGTACTCCGTACTTCCCAGTGGGCAGACTGCAACCGTATAGTGTGTGTTCTCACCAACAATGACTGCCGTTGCGAACTTATGACACCAGCGGTAATCCTTGTCCTCAGGAGCTCCCTGCACCCACACCATCTCGTCACGGTCACCGTAGTAGGCAACATACGTGATGTCCAGCGCGACCTTCGCCCGCGTCCCAAAGCGGGAGCCGTCATTGTGTTCTAACTCCCGCAGTCGAGGTTTAGCCCGCTGGTAGATTTTCCGTAGCACAAAATTCATCAGCTCCGTAATCTCCTCGACTGAAAGTTCTTTTATCGCCTCGAGAAGCGTCTCGCCGCTTGGTCCATCTTCGTAAAACGGATCGGACTCTCCCTCGCAGTCACCTTCGATCTCTGGGTCGGGATTCTTCTTGTCGCCAAGCGTGTGACCAGCGTCATTGGCCGCTTGGCGGGAAATGGCTGCAATCGACTCCAGGGTCAGCAGTTCTTCGTTATCGTAGACCGGATTATCTGGACGAGGAAGTGAAATCGCCGGAAAAGCGACCGTTTGCAACTCTTCTAGGACTTCGCGCCCACGCTTGCGAAGGTGGCGCTGCATCGTGCGCTCCGACATACCATTCGTGTCGTCGTTGGAGTTATCTTCGAAGTCATCAATGGCGACACCAATTGGTGCACCGCGCTCGGCAGCAATCTCACGAATTGCCTCACTAGCCTCTGAAAAACGGTACTCAAGCTTCTCAAAACGCTCCTCAACACGACACGGGCGGAAGGTTGCCTCGGATGGGAGACTGTCAGGATTGAATCCCAGAGCAGCAGCTAACTCTGAGTCATCCTCAAGTCTCGAGCGCAAACCGCCCAATGTCTCACCTTCAACCTTCGTAAGCAGATATGCCCGACTCATTGCGTCGAACGGTACTGATTGAGTCCACTCAGGGTAGTCGTCGAGAAGTCGCCACTCCTCGAAATCAAGCTGTGGTGCCAGCGTAGTCCAGTCCGTTCGCTCATCAATGACTGCATCTGCTTGCTTCGTCAGCGGTTGAGCGAGTTTGCGTGACATTGTTCTTGGGCTGCTGAGGATTGACAGACATATCTCTGCGTCTGGCACACCCGCAGCTCTCTGGACGAGAGTTTGACGCCAGTGATCCCGCTGATCACCGAAACTCGCAGAACATAGCTGTTGCTATTGCCGCAGGCAAACAACTATGATGCTGCGAGTTCAAGAAGTGAGTGTATAGGTCACTTCCTTTTATCGCGCACTCGTATTGCTAGCTACTGCAATTGTATGGTCCTGTTCAGGAAAAAGGTTTTCTATACATATAGGGAAACTGAGTAGTCTGGAAACGACCTGTATGGCGATTTATCGGCGTATATACGCCGATAAAATCAGTCAATATCTGTTCCCAAACACTAATCGTCTATATTAAGATCTCTTAATAGAGTTAGCTCGAATTGCTGGCCCGCCACCACGGGTGCGCTTATATACATCACTTTTCAGTAGAGCATGGTTGGTGGGTGCTGGTAAAACTGTTATCAAGATTTAATTCACCGAATTTTGATTGCCGTTACTCAAAAAATAGATCGGATAGCTCGGTCGGTATGCGGTCTACATTGGTCTGAAAGAGAGTATCATAGAACTATCCACACGAACGTTGTTTTCAGAATAAAACTGGTAGAATAGCCGCTCAATAAGCCTGCTTAGTGAGCTACGGTGAGTTCTACCAGTTCAAAGAGAAGTTCTGGTAGCCGTGCTGACTCGATGGAAATTCTGCTATCCCAGCGGAGCGTGAATCAACTATGGGACGCAAGAGACCGAGCTGTATTCCGTGCCGTAGAGCACGTGGTGCTGACTGGTCCGAGTGCGAAAGAAGCCGAGCTA
>NZ_JBBENW010000012.1:0-144650 GCF_037645885.1 Salinibaculum salinum
AAAGAAGCCGTGTACAACCTTCTCTCGTGGGTTCGAGACAACGATGATCGTGGCGTCGATGACCTTATGCAAGAGATCGACCATCTTTTCGTTCACTCAACAGCCGACACTAACGTTCAAAGCTGAGTAATAATCGTTAGAATTTTCCACTCAGAAATCTTTTGCAAGAGGTAGTGAATCATCTCGACGAAATTTCTGTCGAGGAATTGCAAGACACTCTCGACAACGTGGACGGAAAGAAGCCGACACAACGGCTCTTAGCGGCTATCGCGTACAAGAACGGTGTGACGCAGACCGAGCTAGCCGAGTGGTACGACGTTCAGCGGCGGACAATCTACAGTTGGCTCAAGCGACTCGACACCGACGAGTCGCTTGAGCAAGCTGTTTCCGACGATAAACGAACAGGAAGGAAGCGAAAGCTCTCAGAATCACAGCAAAAAGAATTTGAAAAGACCGTTCACGAACCACCCAACGAGGTCGGGATCGACGCGCCGGCGTGGACGCCGGCGCTTGCCCAAGAATTTCTCGAAGAAACGTATGGCGTCGAGTACTCAATCCCGAGTTGTCGGCGGCTGCTGAAAGAGGCGGGATTGAGCTATCAGAAACCGCGCCGTTCAGCCGCCGAAGCCGACGAGGACGAGCAAGAAGAGTTTCAACACGAACTCAAAAAAAGCGGCGGGAAATGGACGCCACCGTAGTCTGTATCGATCAGACCAAGAAATCCGTGCAAGTCGAGCCACGTGCCGCGTGGCACGCGGCCATCCGTCAAACTCTCTGGGCAACGCGACTGGACGTATCTGTTGGGCGCGATCACCATCCTCGGTGATCGCTTTTTCTCGCGATTCAAAGAGTCCGTCACCGCCGAGTGTACGAAACATTTCATTTTAGCATTATGCCAAGAATTCGAAGATGACTTGATTGTCGTCCTAGATGGGGTGCCATATCTCCAGGCGTTGGCCGTCACTGACCTGGCGGCCCGTGACGACCTCACCTTCGTCACACTCCCATCGTATTCGCCAGAGTTGAATCCGGCCGAAGAGTGCTGGAGACCGCTTCAAGCGGCTCTAAGCAACTTCTTCTTTGACTTCCTCGACAAGCTGACCACCGCGGTCGATACCGCTCTCGACCAACTCTCCATTCCAAAAGTGAGTAACTATCTCTGATCGATACTATAGTTACCCATTGAACGAAAGCAAACGCATTGCAACAGGGCAGACCCAAACGTCGGAATTAGGGGCTGTAATTCGTGGGTTCGGGAGGTAAATTCACTATGGGCGCTGCAGGATTTGAACCCGCGGCATCTTGGTCCGAAGCCAAGTGCTCTGTCCAAGCTGAGCTAAGCGCCCGCGATACCGAGTTGCCGGTGTCGAAATAAAAACTCCCCGATTCCCGTCGCAGTATTTTCTGTCGGGACGACAAATCATTTATATTGGGAGCGATACGTACTGCGTACAAACACGCCCGCTTACCGGGCAGTCCATGGCTACTCTCTATGTATGATTTGGGTCAGGAAATTGGAAGTAGATCGGTCAGCCCTGGAACGAACATCCTCATTTCAGGACCTCCACTGACTGGTAAGCGCCGGCTCGCAATGGATATTCTCGCTCACGGTGCGGCCAACGGTGAGGGGTCTGTCATTGTGACGACCCGGGACAGTTCAGACCGCGTCATCTCGGATTTCCGAACGCGACTCGTCGACCCTGCAGACGCCGATATCGGCATCGTCGACTGCGTCACTCAACACCAGGGTCGCTCTGCCTCGGACACAGAACTGGTCAAGTACGCGTCGTCCCCGGTCGACATGACCGGTATCGGTATCAAATTCTCCGAGTTCGTCGAGGAGTTCTACACTGAGCGTGGCGTCCAGCAGAACCGTATTCTGATGGACTCGCTGTCGACACTGCTGATGTATTCAGATTTACAGACGGTCTTTCGGTTCATGCACGTGTTCACTAGTCGCATCGAGGACGCCGATGCACTGGGTATCCACGTCATCGAGTCGACGGCACACGATGCCGAGGCGATGAACACAATGAAACAGCTCTTTGACGGCATCGTCGAAGTCGACGACCAGCGGGAGTTGACCGTTCAGTTGCCCGAGACCAGTGCAACGCCCTGACGCCACATCTTTTTGATCGTGCCCACCGTTGGACTTTGTATGCCAATCGAGAGCGACGCCGAACTCCGCGAGATACTCACCCTCGACACTATTGCCGTCGTGGGGTGTTCGACCACGCCCGGGAAAGCAGCCCACGACATTCCGAAATATCTCATCGACCACGGGTACAACGTAATCCCGGTCAACCCCTTCGCTGACGAAATCTTCGGTCGGGAGGCCTACGACTCGCTTGCCGACGTCGAGGAGGACATCGACCTCGTCGACGTGTTCCGTCCGAGTGAGGAAGCATCCGATATCGTCGATGCGGTCCTCGAACGGGAGGATGCCGGTGCCATCTGGCTCCAGCTCGGAATCCGACACGACGAGGCTGCTGCCCGCGCAGAATCGGCCGGCAAGCGTGTTGTTCAGGATAAATGTATCAAGGTTGAACACCAGCGGCTGGTCTGACCGGCCGGTAGTTCGTTACTTGTCGCTCGACTCGTTAGCGACTGGTACGTCTGTCCCGGCCGCGGCTTCGGCTGATTCACTCTCTTCGGCGTCTTCTTTGACAGGTTCTGGTGGCAGATCGGCGTCTTCGAGCACTGCTTCGATATCGATACCCTCCTTTGCTGCGAGTGCTTCAACGAGCGCGCGCTGTTCGGCCAGGTCACGCTCGAGGTGGTCGACCTGTCCGCTGGTATCTTCGACCTCCTGTTGGAGATCTTTGAGTTCGCCGATAATCTCGTTCATCTTCGCGTAGAGCTTCTCTGCCGAGTCCATCACCGTCTGTAGCTTCTTTGCAGTTCCGCCAAGTCCCATATCCGCGCCTAATGGGGGTAGGCACGTGGGTGTTGTGGTCGGCATGCTGGACTCACGATGGGGGTATCCGACTCGGTTGTCGGCGCTCAGTGAACCGGGTCTCAGTGAGTGGCTCCACCCCGCGTCTTTTAACACCTCCCCGGTCGGAAATCTCCATATGGATGGCGTGCGTGCTGCACCGCTGGTCGGCATCGTCGGCTGTCTCGGCGTTATCGCAGCGCTGATTTATCCGTACGTGGCCGCCGATGGTGCCGTAGGTCTCTACTACAGTTCCGGTGTCGTCAGCCCCCTGGTCACTGGGCTCCTGGCGCTCGTGACGATAATCGTTCTCGCGGCGGGTCGTGAGGACCGCACTGACCCAGAGCTGGCCGCCGGTGCCGGATTGGTATTTGGGCTGTTCATCGTCGCACTGCTGCTGGCGTGGGCGATGACGACGCGTGTCGATACCATTACCATATGGCAGCACCATCGGTGGGTGTTGCCCGCTGTTGCGGTACTCGTCCCGCTCGGGTCACTGTGGTACGCGCGTGCGCTTCGGATTTTCTGATGCCACACCGCTGGCCATCGGTTCCGAAAGGCCCTTATGCGGAAGCGCGTTATCTGAGAGTGGACTAGGTCGGGCGGTTAGGCCCCGCTCCACCCGCTCCCACTATGGTCTTGAGGGAGGACCGAACGCCGGGGGCGTCCGGTCAGACGGACGTGGGCCCCGCAAGCCAACAGAGAAGCCTCGTCCGTCGGGGACGGCGGTCCGCGCGGAACCACCTGCAGGGGTGGACCCGCGTGGTTAATCGAGGGTACCGCGTCAGGCGCGGAAGCGAGCAGCGCACCCTCGGACAGCTGTCGCTCGCCGGGTCGCGGGGTGGAGGAGGCACGCGGGACTACCCACGCCCGAACGCCGGGCCACCCCGGTTGTCCGCATTCATACTTGACTACTTTTTTCGCCGTCAGGTCTCCGTGCGCGCTCTCCGAGCGCGCACCTGGACCCTCGGCGAAAAAACATAGTGAAAAAGGCTGCTCGCGCTCGGTAGAGCGCTCGCGGGTGCTATTTTAACCCCTCCCGCAACCACCACCGCACCGCAAGCCCTGCCCTTCCCCGGTTCGCGCGGTCTCGTGCATTCGCACTTGACACGCGCTTACGGCCACGACTGACGGGTGTATCTTTCTGAAGGAATGGGGGAATCTGAGCCACATGAACCGCTGTGTGAGTAAAATATCGAGAAACCTGCAGGCGACGGATAGGACCTGGACGGGAGACGTTTTCCCCGGTCCGTATGGCCAGCGACAGCGTTAGCCGGGCTCTCACCGGCGCTTACCTGCCCCGGCTTTAGCCGGATTTCCATCGGCGTTTGCCCACAGAGGGGAGTCCCCCTCTAAGATTGTGTAAACGGTGCAAAGCACCGTCCGCACAGAGCGTTAGCCCGACTTTCACGGGCGTTGCCACATGGACAGGCTTCAGCCAGCGTGACACTGGCGTTACCGTCGATGTTCCCGAAGCCCCCTTACGGGTACTCCGGTAGTTGGCTTTGGTACCCGACTACCATGGTGGCCGAGCGATGGACCGGTTCGCTTCTCCTTCGGAGCCGTGTCCTCGGTGCCGTGTTATCGGTCTTCGGTTGCGGCCCCTACCCCGGACCGTCTCGACTACTGACGCGAACGCCAACAGCCCATCTAGCCCGTGGGCGTCCAGTATGTCCCCGCACGCTCGCAGGAACCTAGAAATTAGGACCGAGATAGTATAGATATATGTTAATTTGATAGGGATTACCGCGGGTGGGACGAGTCCTTATGTTCCGGTAGAAGCGCGCTCGCTGAAGCGGCTACAGAGCACCTGTGGGTGGTTATTACGGCTGTATCGGCCGGTCTGCTATCTATCTCGAAAGGACGGCCACACTTCTCCGAATGATTGTTTCGGAAACTGGTACGATGCGGCTGCGAGAGGGTGGCCTGACACCAACCTCGGCCACGAGGCTGTCTTGTCAGCCGAGCCGGGGAAGGGCAGGGCTGCTGTGCAGTGGCGGTTGGGGCTAGAATAGCACCTGCGAGCGGCCGACCGGCCGCGAGCAGCCTTTTTCCCCATGTTTTTGTAAGGGGTGGTCCGCTCGCGGCGTAGCCGCGATGCGAGACCCGACGAAACAAAAAGTGGTAGTTAGTCGTCGGCCGGTTCAGCCAGTCCCTGGATGTTCTCCAGTTCGAGGCCGCCGCCGATGGTCCGGTTCGGGTAGGGGATGTTGATGTCCTCCGCATCGAACCGCTCTTTGACCGCCTTGACATACTCGGCGCGGGTCTTCACGAAGTCCGCACGCGAGGGTTGGGAAATCCAGATCCGTGACTGGAGACCGACCGAGGAGTCTCCGAGCTCGATAAGACGCACTGACGGCGCAGGGTCCTCGAGAATTTCGGGGTGCTTTTCGGCTTCTTCGATGATGATTTCGGTCGCGTTGTCGATGTCGTCGTCATAGCCGATGCCGAAGACGAACTTCAGACGGAGCGTATCCTTGGCGACCGGGTTCTTGATGACGCCGTCGGTGAGCTGGGAGTTCGGGACCGTCAGCAGTTCGTTGTCGAATGTCCGAACTCGCGTTACGCGGAGGCTGATGTCCTCGACGACGCCGGAGTTGCCGTCCCACTCAATCCAGTCGCCGATGCGGAACGGTTTGTCGGTGTAGATGAAGATGCCGGCGACGAAATTCGCTATCACATCCTGCATCGCGAAGCCGATAGCCAGCGTCGCTGCCGCACCGACAGTCGCGATCGCGGTGAGGATGTTCCCGAACCCGGCGAACCTAAACGCCAACGCGATAGCGACGAAAATAAGCACGATGCTGGTTAGCTTGAGTAGTGGCCGCTTTGCGTGCTCGTCGAGGTCACGCCGGCCGAGGAACCGGCGCACGAGAGGCAGGACGAATATCTTGCTGCCGAGATAGAGTGCGACGAACGCGATGACGAACGTCACTGCCGACCCGACTGCATTGGCGGCCGGAATGTCGAAACCCGCGAGTTGTTCCGCAATCCAGGTGTTAGCCTGGAGCGGCATCATCGCTCTAGCACCGCCGTGTGTCCACGGGTCTGGACGACAGTCGCACTGACTCTTTCCGCTAGCTCGGCCGCAAGCGTTTCGGCGTCGGTCCCGCCTCGGGCAGCTCGGTGAAATTTGATCTTGACGAACTCGCGGTCGCCGAGCTGGTTATCGAGTTCGTCGGTCACTACGTCGATACCGTTCTTGCCCACCCAGACCGTCACGTCGAGGTCGTGTATCCGCTGTGCGCGGGTCGCGTCGCTCATATGCTGCGTTCATTTGGCTCCCGTAGGTTTAAAAGCCGCCTCTTGGAGTGGCTGCAGAGAGCTCAAAAGCAACCGACAGGTGTGTCTGGGTGCCATGCCGGGCGCAACCTCCTCAGGTCGCGTCACTCCTCGACAGCCCGTGCGTCCCACCCCACCACGGGTCGGTCCACGTCACCGCATCACGCTCACGGGCTCGTTACCACTGTTAGAGGATTGCTTATTAAAGTTAACGATTAATCCTGCTACCATCTAAACGTACAATTATTGAAACCGATATCGGGCTGTCTCAAAAGAGGTGGTCAGTCGTGATACGGGTATCGCGCCTGGTGGCCGCAGTCACAGGTCACGACGACGTGACCGTTCTGGAGTCGAACTCGGGCGTTCTTGCCGGGGCGGAGGTAGGTATCACAGTGGTCGCACGTGAACCGAGTGAACTCACGAGGGAGTCGAATCCGGTTGCGCTCGGCGAGACGACGGGCCCGACGGACGTACTGCCGTGCACGCTCTTCGTGGCCCGCATTCGCCGCCTCGCGGGCCAGTTCGTGTAACCGATCGATGCGTTCCGCTGAGATACTCACGGCCGATTTTCGGCCCTCGTCGCGGGTATAGCTTGCGTTCGCTCGGCACCGTCAGGATTTTGCTACCCCCCGCGCTCTCTCCGTCCGTGCGCGTCCTGCACTACCTCGAACTCGAGGACCGTCTCGACCGGAGCGGCATCGGGACTTCCGTGAATCACCAGCGGCAGGCACTCGACATGACGAACGTCGACGTGCTCAGGTCACCGTGGCAGGACGACCATCTCGCCTGGGCTGCGGTGAACTACGCCGCAGACGGGCGCTTCTTTCAGGAATTTGACCTCGCCCACTGCAATATGATCGGCCCCGGTAGCATCGCCGTTGCCCGCCGTGCCGCGCGGGAAGACGTGCCGCTCGTCCTCCATTCGCACGTCACTCGCGAGGATTTCGCCGAGAGCTTCCGCGGGTCGAACTACCTCGCAGAACCACTCGGATACTACCTTCGGTGGTTCTACTCGCAGGCCGACCTCGTGCTCTGTCCCAGCGAGTACACGAAGGGCGTGCTCGAAGCGTATCCCGTCGACGCACCGATCAAACCGGTCACCAACGGCGTCGACATCGATGCCCTCGATGGCTTCGACGCGCTCCGCGGAGAGTACCGCGAGCGGTTCGACCTTGACGGAATGACTGTCTTCGCTGTCGGCAACGTCTTCGAGCGCAAAGGACTGACCACGTTCTGTGAACTCGCCGAGGCGACCGACTACGACTTCGCGTGGTTCGGGCCCTACGACACCGGTCCGCAGGCCTCCACCACCGTTCGCAAGTGGACGGGCGACCCCCCGGAGAACGTCACCTTCACCGGCTGGGTCGACGACATCCGCGGTGCGTACGGTGCCGGCGACGTCTACCTCTTTCCCACGAAAGCAGAAAACCAAGGCATCGCGGTGCTGGAGGCGATGGCCTGCGGAAAGGCCGTCGTTCTCAGGGACATCCCGGTGTTCCGGGAGTTCTACACCGACGGCGAGGACTGTCTGCTCTGTTCGAACTTCGAGGAGTTCCGTGAGGCACTGGACAGACTGGCAGCGAATCCGGCGTTGCGAGAGCGTCTGGGACGCAATGCCCGGGCGACGGCCCGCGAGCACAGCATCGAACGGGTCGCCGAGGAACTCGCGGGAGTGTACAACGCCGTCCTCGCGGGAGAGCCAGAGCGAGTCACAACTGATTAGAGGTGTGATGAACGACACCCTATCGGATGACACTGCCGCGGGTGGCTGCGTTCACTGATACGTACCTGCCGACGGTCAATGGGGTGACCTACACAGTCAAGACATGGCGCGACCGCTGGGAACGTCGCGGCGGGCGGATGGACATCGTCTACCCGAACAGCGAGTACGACGCCGGAACCGGTGAGCACCCGGTCGGAAGTCTCCCGTTTCCGTTCTACGACGGCTTTCGCGTGGGCCTCCCGCAGGTTCCCGACGCTATCCAGCGCGTCGACGTTGTCCACTCGCACACCCCCTTCGGCATCGGAATCGGCGGCTGTCGGCTGGCCCGAGAGCTCGATGCACCGCTGGTAACCTCGTATCACACTCCCTCGGCGGAGTACGCGGAGTATCTCTCTGTCAACGGGACTATCGAGAAGGTGATCCGGCGGTCGGCAACGACATACGAACGGGCCTTTCTGAACCGGTCTGCTGTCGTCGTCGTCCCGAGCCCGAAAACCGCCCGACACGTCCGCGAGAACGTCGGCGTCTCGGCGGACATCGAGGTCGTTCCGAACGGGGTCGACACCGACTTTTTCACGCCTGAAGCTGGTAATTTCCGGGAGCGCTTCGACCTGCCTGACGGGCCGCTTGTGGGCTACACCGGCCGTCACGGCTACGAGAAACGACTGCACAACGTCGTCGCAGCCGTCGACGGGCTCGACCGCGACGTAACACTCGTGTTCGGCGGTGACGGGCCGGCCCGCGAGGACCTCGAAGCGGCCGCGGCCGAGGCCGACGTGGACGCTCGCTTTCTGGGCTTTCTCGACCGCGAGGACTTGCCCTCGTTTTACGCGTCACTGGATATCTTCGCGTTCCCGAGCCCCGTCGAGACGCAGGGGCTGGTCGCACTGGAGGCAAACGCCTGTGGCACGCCGGTCGCGGGCGTCGACGCGGGTGCCCTTGCCGATACCCTCACCGACGGCGAGAACGGCTACAAAGCGCCGGCAGACGACGTGGCAGCATTTCGGGCCGCTATCGAACGCACGCTCGACGAGCGCGACCGACTGCGCGGACACTGTCTCGACCGCCGCGAGCGGACGAGCGCCGAACACGCTGTCGACCGACTCGAATCGGTCTACGACCGCGTTCTCGACGACGCGTAAGAATCAGCTATTGGTCGTTGGCGGTGCTACGCCAGCGCACTGCCGGCTCGGATCATCGCGCTTCCACCTTTTTCCCGGTCGGGTGCGGTCGCTTTGCTCCCGCACCACTCCCGGCAAAAATCTGGGGCAAAAAGGCGCTCACTCCCGTCGGTCGTTCGCGGTGCTACGCCAGCGCACTGCCGGCCCGGATAATCGTCTTTTCGCCGAACGCAGGCCCGACCAGCTGTAATCCGACCGGCAGTCCGTCGCTTGTCTCGCCAGCGGGAACGGAGATTGCCGGCAGGTTGGCGAGGTTGACCGGCGTCGTGTTGGCGTCGGCCAGGTACATCTTCAGCGGGTCGTCGAGGCTCTCGCCGCGTTCGAACGGTGGGATGGGCATCGTCGGCGAGGCGAGCACGTCCGCCTCCGAGAGCGCCTCGTCGAAGTCCTGCTTGACCCAGGCGCGAGCGTCCTGTGCTTTCTTGTAGTATTTGTCCTGATAGCCCGCAGAGAGTGCGTACGTCCCCAGCAGGATACGACGCTTGACCTCTGGGCCGAACCCTTCTTCGCGTGCCTTCGCGAAGGATTCGTTCCAGTTGCCCTCGTAGCCCCCGCTGGTTCCGTAGCGGACGCCGTCGAAGCGCGCGAGATTCGAGGAGGCTTCGCTCATCGCGATGACGTAGTAGGCCTCGACTGCGTGTTCGACGCTCGGTAACTCTACTTCGTGGTAGCTTGCGCCCTGTGCTTCGAGTTCGTCGATGGCGTCCCAGAACGTCTCGACGACCTCATCGTCGGCCCCCTCGACCAGCTCTGTGGGAATGCCGATGGAGAGCCCCTCGACATCGCCGTCCGCGGCGGCGGCGAAGTTGTAGTCCGTTCCTACTTCTGTCGCGTCTCTCGTCGTCGCGTCGTTCTCGTCCGGGCCAGCGATGACTTCGAGCAGTTCTGCGGCCTCTTCGACAGTCGGTGCGAGTGGGCCAATCTGTTCCAGCGAGTTGGCGTAGGCGATCAGGCCGTATCGCGAGACGAGCCCGTAGGTGGGTTTGATACCGACGACGCCACAGAAGGCGGCGGGACAGCGAACGGAACCGCCGGTGTCGGTGCCCAGCGCCAGGTCGGCGTCACCGGCGGCCACGACGGCGGCAGAGCCACCGGAGGACCCACCCGGGACGTGGCCGTCGGCAGCGGGATTCTCGGTCGCGCCGAACGCCGAGGTTTCGGTCGTCGTCCCCATCCCGAACTCGTCCATGTTGGTCTTGCCAGGGATGGTCGCCCCCGAGGCTTTGAGCCGCCGGACGACAGTGGCATCGTACGGAGGGACGTAATCGTCGAGCATCGCGGAGCCACAGGTGGTCCGGACGCCTTTCGTGGAGATGTTGTCCTTGACGGCCACCGTCTTGCCGGCGAGCGGTCCGTCGTCGCTGCCGGAGATCTCTTCTTCGGTGACGTAGCCGTTGTAGTCCGTGCTCATGATACCTTTGGTCCCTTGAAGTAGCCGTCTTCGGTTTCCTCGGCGTTCTGGAGCGCCTCTTTCTGGCTGAGGCTCTCTCTGGTTTCGTCGGGCCGCATGACGTTGGTCAGCTCCGGTTCACGCTCGATTTCCGGCACCTCGTCGAGCGTCTCGAAGTACGCCAGGATGTCCGCGAACTGCTCGGCGAACTCTTCGCGTTCCTCCTCGGTCAGGTCTACCCGCGCGAGGTCGGCGACGTGACCGACTTCGTCGGGGTCGACGGCGGGGTCGCTCATAAAAGTGGGATGGACTGGCCGGTCGGTAAGGGTTTCGATACCCGAAAATCGGCGAGAAACGCGCTCTCGCGGGCTAAACAGCCAAAGAATTTAAGTTGCTCGGTACCCAACAAAAGTACGCAATCAGGCGTTCTTCGGGTACCATCCCGTAACTCAGTTCAAAATGACCGATACCACCACGAGACGCTACACGCGCGAGCGCGAACGAGAAGAGGAAGAAGAAGACGAACAGACAGCCGACGAGGAGCTAGTCTGTCCAGAGTGTGGCGGCAACCTCGCGTCGGACAGTGAACACGGCGAGACGGTCTGTAAGGAGTGTGGCCTAGTCGTCGAAGAGGACGAAATCGACCCTGGTCCGGAGTGGCGTGCGTTCGACTCCAAGGAGAAAGACGAGAAGAGTCGGGTCGGCGCGCCGACGACGAACATGATGCACGACAAGGGGCTGTCGACGAACATCGGCTGGCAGGACAAAGACGCCTACGGTAACGCCCTCTCCAGCCGACAGCGCGAGAAGATGCAGCGGCTCCGGACGTGGAACGAGCGCTTCCGGACCCGCGACTCCAAGGAGCGCAACCTCAAGCAGGCACTGGGCGAAATCGACCGGATGGCCTCCGCACTCGGCCTCCCCGAGAACGTCCGGGAGACCGCCAGTGTCATCTACCGGCGTGCTCTCGACGAGGACCTCCTCCCTGGTCGCTCCATCGAGGGCGTCGCCACGTCGTCGCTGTACGCCGCTGCCCGCCAGGCAGGGACCCCCCGCTCACTGGACGAGATCGCGACCGTCTCCCGGGTCGAGAAAGACGAAATCGCCCGGACCTACCGCTACGTCGTCCGCGAACTAAATCTCGAAATCCAGCCTGCCGACCCCGAGAGCTACGTTCCCCGCTTTGCCTCGGACCTGGACCTCACCGAGGAAGTCGAGCGACGTGCCCGCCAGCTCCTCCAGAACGCAAAACAAAAAGGCGTCCACTCGGGCAAGTCCCCCGTTGGCCTCGCCGCTGCGGCCGTCTATGCCGCCTCGCTGCTGACCAACGACAAGGTCACCCAGAGCGAGGTGTCGGAGGTCGCTAACATCTCGGAAGTGACCATCCGAAACCGCTACCACGAACTGCTCGAAGCCGAGGACAGCGTCCCTGGACTCTAAACGAAAAGTAGCGCGAGTTCCCCGCCCCACCGTGGGCGGGGGTGAAGCGCGTCACTCCGGCGCGTGTTCCGTCTCTTCGAGATACCGCTCAACCACCTCTTCCGATACTGCACCCGTCGTTCCCACGTAGTACCCGACCTTCCAGAACCCACCACCCCAGAAATACGACTCCCGAATCTCAGGGTACCGCTCCAGCAAGTGCTTTCCCGAGTACGACTTGAACTGCCGGGCGAGGTCGGCTGGACTGTGCTTCGGGTCTGTCTGCACGAACAGGTGAACGTGGTCATCCGCGATCTCCAACGCGAGAATCTCGTGCCCAAAGTGGTCAGCAGTCTCACCAAACAACCCCCGCACATCGTCTTCAACCACGTTGAGAACCGGGTGGCGATACTTGGGACACCAGACGAAATGATACTTGCAGGAACTAACCGAATGTGCATGACTGCGATACTCCTCCATCCCGAATCCCTACATTTATGATAGTATGTAACGATTGTCAATGTATGGGTGAAGAAGCCACGAAAACGATTCAGACGCGCCTTCACGTCGCGTCTGGTGAGCGGTCGTGGCTTCACGACGCCCGCCTCGCGTCACGCGAGATCTTCAACCAAACCATCCGCCTCAAACAGCAGGGATACACGCGCACCGAGATACAGCAGGAGGTTGACCGCGACGACTTCTTGCGGAACAACAAGTGTGCGGTCGTCGGCAAAGCCCTCCAAACGTGGGACTCCTATCAGTCGCTCAAAGAGTGGTGGGAGAATCAAGACGGCCCTGATGGCGGTAAGCCGACGCCACCGAGTACGGACAAGAACGGTGCGTACCCGCTCGTGATGGCGCACACGGAAGGCTACCGCCTCACCGTGGACGACGACACAGACCGCGTCCAGTTCCGCATCAGCCCAAAACCCTACAAGAAGGTAACAGGCCACCTTCGGGGTGACCCAGACGCGATGGACGAACTTCGAGACGCCCTCACGTCGGATGAGGTGGATGTGGGGCAGGCCGAACTCCTGTACCGCGATGGCGTGTACTACCTACACGTCACGGTCACACGCGAGCTCGACGTGCCCGACCTCTACACCAGCGACACGCTTGTCGGTGTGGACATCAACGAGCGCAACGTCGCTCTCACCGCCCTCGACCGCGAGACGACGCGGACGAAGGGCACGCTCGTCCTTGACTACGGACGAGTCAAGCAGGAACGCCAACGCTACCACACTATCACGAAACGCTGTCAGGAACACGGCAAGACGAGCATCCACCGGAAACTCGGTGACAAAGAAGAGCGATTCACCGAGTGGGTGTTGCATCGGCTTTCCCGTGCAGTCGTGGAGTTTGCGGAACAGTTCCCGAACCCGGTCATCGTGTTCGAGGATATGGAGGGTATCCGCGAGCAAATGCAGTACGGGTCGTATATGAACCGCCGATTGCACAAACTGCCGTTCCACAAGTTCGAGACATTCGTCTCGTACAAGGCGATGTGGCGAGAGATTCCGACAGATACGGTGGATGCGTACTACAACTCGAAGACGTGTTCGTGCTGTGGTGAACGTGGAAGTCGGCAGGGACGGCGGTTCCGCTGTACGAACTACGAGTGTGACGTGGTGCAAGACCACGCCGACCGGAACGCGTCGGTGAACATCGCGTGGCGTGAGAAGGCGAAACTTGACGGTAACGAATCGAATTACCGGACTCACAAAACCCAACCGCAGGTTCGGTTGGTGCGTCTGTCCGGGTCGGGGCGTGTAAGCCGCCCAATCTCATCCCGCTCGCTTGCCGAGCAGGGAGTGCTAGCGCACGGCTGAGGGAACTACAAAAGCCTCGGGCCACCGCGCCCGAGGTTGTTTACCTGCCGTGTTTTTTGCGGATTTCACCAGTCCCAGCTATCGCGTAGTCGTTCGGGCTGTTACCCGAGGTTGTTTCTGATCGGTCACCTCTCTGCGACATCTGTTCAGCGCCTGGGTCGAGTCGCGGTACGGTTGGCCCCTCTGTTCTCAGATTTCATAACAGGGGCCAGTAAAATTAAATACCAAAAACAGCATAGATGGTAACCAGAATGATTCACTCGAATGTCTTAGAAGATTCTGTTGGTGACGTGTTATACGATGCTCTTTCTGGGGCTGATGGGAATGTAATCATCGTAAATCCATCACACGATGCGATTAGTAGCCTCGTCTCTGTTATCGGTGAGCTTTCTGACCCGACTCATGTCCGGTTATTTGCGGCACGGGAGCCGCTTAAAGACCTGATGGACGACTTTTTGATTGCGAGTGCGGTCGCCGACCTCATCGAGTCGGGCGTGCTGTCTGTCAGGACACTGCAAGACGTCCCAAACAGTTCGCTCGTTCTCTCGGGTGAGTCGCTGGTCTCGCTGGTCGAAAGCCGAGACCAGGCCGCTGGGTTGGCCGCGACCGACGAGTCGTTCGTCGAGGCGGCGTACGACGACTACGACGAGCGGTGGGCCGACGCACCGGAGTTCACGCTTCGGACACCGCCACGCTCTCGGGTCATGGATACCCTAGAGGAAGATCTTGGACCACAGGCTGCTGCGGACTTCGAAGCGATTCTCGAGTCACTGGAGACCGCTCGGGGTGACGGCGACGGACTTGACGAGGTGACTATCAGTCTGCTCGTCGCTGCGAAAAATGGTGAGCTCCTCTACGACATCAGCAAGTGGGGTGAGGATGTGGGCGTCGCCAGCAAGGCAACGTTTTCACGGACGAAAACTCGTCTCGAAGAGCAGGGTCTGGTTGCCACCGAAAAGGTCCCAATCGACGTTGGTCGGCCGCGCCTCCGACTGTTGTTGGGTTCCCAGCGTCTCGAAGACGCCGACGCGGACGAACTGGCGGGCATCGCCCAGGAGATGCTGGCCTGAACGGCACCGGAGACGCCAGTATTTTTGCCCCCGCCCGCCGTGCGGACAGCTATGTCAGTAGGTATCGTCGGGTCCGGTCCTGCCGTCGCGGCCGTCGAGGCGGCGCTCGGGGACGTGGACGTCGACACCGCGACAGTCGATGTTGCCGAGCTCCCGGACCACGACCTGACGGTCGTCGTCGGGCAGGCCGGTGAGACGGTTTTCGAACGCGCGAACCAGCATGCACTCGACGCCGCCGCCCACTGGATTGCCGTCGAACTCGGCGGCGTGGGTGGGTTCCCGGTTGTCGACGCCGCCGTCACGGGCTTTGGCCCCGAGACGGCCTGCTACGAGTGTCTGAGCGGGCGCGTCAGTTCGAACCTGGACCCACAGGCCGAGCCTGCTGCCGCACCGCCGGCCCACACAGCCCGCTTTGCTGGGGCTGTCGGTGGCCGCGAGGCTGCTCGATACCTGGCCGGTGACGGTGAGCTGTTCGGGGAAGTCGTCGAGATACCCCACGCCTGCCGCGAGTTTCTCCCGCTCCCGAACTGCGCGTGTGACACCGGGCGCAGTCGCTCGCTCGACCACGGGTACGTCGACCGGCGTCTCGACGACGCGCTCGGCCGCGCCGAGCGGGCCGTCGACGACCAGCTCGGTATCGTGCAGGAGATCGGCGAGGCGGAGTCGTTCCCGGTCCCGTACTATCTGGCTCACAGCTGTGACACCGCCGGATTCAGCGACGTCAGCGCGGCCCGTGACGCCGCCGGCGTCGACGCCGGGTGGGACGCCGCGTTCATGAAGGCACTTGGAGAGGCGCTCGAACGCTACTGCGCCGGCGTCTACCACATGGACGAGTTCAAATCGGCCGCTCCGAACGGGATTCAGAATGCCGTCGACCCCGCTGCGTTCGTCTGCCAGGCCGACCCGGACCCGACCGCCGACATTCCGTGGGTCGTCGGCGAGGACCTGTCGACCGGGGAGTCGGTCCCGCTCCCGGCGGAGTTCGTCCACTACCCGCCGCCGTCCCGCCAGTACCGGCCGCCAGTGACGACGGGGTTGGGACTGGGCAATTCCGGGACCGAGGCGCTGCTGGCGGGCCTCTACGAGGTTATCGAACGCGATGCGACGATGCTGTCGTGGTACTCGACGTTCGACCCGCTGGCACTCGCGATCGAAGACGAGGGGGTCGAGACGCTCCGACGGCGCGCCGACTCGGAAGGGCTGGACGTCTCGACGCTGCTGGTGACACAGGACGTGGACGTGCCGGTCGTCGTGGCAGCGGTCCACCGCGAGGAGTGGCCCGGGTTCGCCGCGGGGTCTGGGGCGGACCTCGACGTTACTGCGGCCGCGCAGTCTGCGCTCGCTGAGGCGCTCCAGAACTGGATGGAACTGCGCGGGATGGGGCCCGAAGATGCTGCCGGGGCGAGCGGCGAAATCGGTCGCTACGCTGACTTCCCGCCGGCAGTTCGGGAGTACGTCGACGCCGATGGCGAAATTCCGGCCGAAAGTGTCGGTCCCGACGAGGTGCCCGAGGGTCGAGACGAACTCGATGCGGTGTTGGACCGCCTCGACTCGGCCGACCTCGATGCGTATGGCGTCCGGACGACGACTCGCGACGTGGCCCACCTTGGTTTCGAGGCCGTCCGCGTCCTCGTCCCGCAGGCACAACCGCTCTTTTTCGGCCAGAGCTACTTCGGCGAGCGCGCCGAGACGGTCCCCTCGGACATGGGCTTCGAACCCCGGCTGGACCGCGACCACCACCCGTTCCCCTGATCACCGGAGGAGGCGTTCTATCTGCTCTCTGACCTGAACGTGTGATTTCATACGATTTTATAATGGTACGCGTTCACAATTCTCACGAGGGGGCCGGTCGCCGTTTCCTCGCCACCTCGGAGTTGCCATGGTTTCAGAGTTCGACCTTCCGTGTACAGCCTGTGGCCACGACCTGGCCAGAACGACAGTTGCGACAGCGGGGGCGAGCGGGATCACCGTCGCCGAGTGCCCGGAGTGCGGGACGCGTCACTATCCCGAAGCAGCCCTGGAGAACGTCGAGACGTTCTAGATAGCCAGGGTGACGCGAATCATGTCGCGGGTCCCTGGTCCCAGTCCAACTGCCAGAATCGCCATCAGTAACAGCACCGCATAGCGCGGACTCTCGTCGAAGAACTGCTCGTCGAACACCGAGAGGATGAGCACGGCGACGACGAGTTTCACGGCGAGGAAGGTCCAGGAATCGCCGATCATATCGGTCAGCCACGCTGGCTGGACGGCGTTGGTTACGTCGATAATGATTCTGTTGACGACGTGTTTCGCGGAGTACCCCTCGCCAGGGATGCCGAAGGCGGCCGTCCAGTCCGAGGCGATGACGTTGGCCACGCCGTCGATAGCGTGGCCCCAGACGACGACCAGACCCATCGTCCCAGTGCCGGCGTTGACTTCGGGCGCGTATCGGCCGAGCCCGTAGTACGCACCGACCGCGAGCAGCGTCGCCAGGCCGACTGTCGTGATCGTCACGAGCGGGTACCACCCGACGTAATCTCTGGTGAAAGAGAGCATCGTGAGATACCCCGCGGTGAGCAGGAAGGTGCCGGCACCAATCGCTCCGAGCGGGTAGGTGTAGGTGTCGGTGTAATCGTTCCACTGGAGCCACTGCGCGAGGAGGAAGGCGGCCAGCGTGACGAAAAAGACCGTAAAGTAGATGAAGGGACTGATGAGCGCGCCAGAGGCGGGGAAGCCGACGGCGGGGTCAGCGCCTGCACGCTGGGCGGCCACGAACGAATCCTCAACAACCCGGAGCGCGCCGCCAAAGAGCATGAACGGCACGAGCGAGAGGAAAAAGTCCCTGTACGGTCGGAGGTCGAATCGCTGGAGGAGCATGTAGAGGCCCCAGAGCATGAAGACGAGCACGACCATGTACCCGACAGTCGAGACCGTCGTGTAGCCGGGTTCGGCGACGTAGGCGTTCTCGACGGCGGCGCAACCGGCGGCGGGGTTGAACACGACCTCGCCGCTGTCTCTGAGATACGCTGCACACTGTGCCCCTTCGGCGTCGGCAGCGACCGGCCCCCAGAAGTATCGCCAGATGAAGCCGTAGTAAACCTGCTCAGTGAAGACCACAGCACCCCCCGCGAGCGCGACGATGCTCGTCACGAACGTCGCGAGCCACGCCTGCTCGGGACTGATACCGTACTCGTCCAGTACGTCCATATAGCTCACGCCGGGGTCAGCGGTGGTTAAAATTCCGGTCCAGTGCGCCGTCCGTACACGCACAACCCGCCGTCGCTCCGCTGTCGGTCCGCCGTCAGTCCGCAGCCTCGATACTCGTCCCCTCCCGAACTGCATCGAGGACGATATCGTGGGCCTCGCCGTTCGAGACGACGAGTCCCTCGCTGTCGTGGTGCCAGCGTTCGCCGTGGATGTCCGTCGCCGTCCCGCCGGCCCGCCGGATGAGATGGACCCCGCTGACGGCGTCCCACGGGTGGGGCCGTTCTGGCATGAATGCCGCGTCGAGGCCGCCGCTCGCGACCAGCGCGAGGACACCCTGCAGACAGCCCAGTCGACGGAGGTCGCCGAAGCGGTCGGCGGCGGCCCGGAAGAGCGAGGCGTAGGCGTCCCCGCCCTTCGTTGGCCACCAGCCGATGAGACCGACGGCGAACGTCTCTGTATCGGTCCGCTCGCTGACACTCATCAGGGAGCCGTTGCAGGTAACACTCTCCGGTCCAGCGGCGTAGAGGTCACCTTCCGAGGGGAGGTAGGTTGCGACGCCGACGGGGTTGCCGTCGACGACGGCGGCGACGCTGGTTCCCCAGAAGCGGATGCCCCGAACGTAGTTCGCCGTCCCGTCGATGGGGTCGACAATCCAGGCCCGGCCCGACTCGGGGACGGATTTCTGGAGATCGACGTTCTCGCCCGGCGGCGTCGCGTCTTCCTCGCAGACGAGCGTGTCCGTCGGGAACTCGTTGCGGATGGTGGAGACGACCTGATGCTGAGCGTCCCGGTCTGCCTCGGTGACCACGTCGTTCTTGTTCGATTTGGTCTCGACGAGCAGGTCCTCGCGGAAGGTTTCGCGTGCGACCACTCCGCCGGCCCGGGCCGCACGCTCTGCCAGTGCCGCCCGACGAGTCGCGTCTGTCATACTACCTGCTGGTGTGCGTGGGTAGTTAGCATCATCGCTTCCGGGGAAGACAACTGGCTTCTGGACTCGCAAGCACTGTACGAAAATTGACCGCCTCTTTCGAGCGTCTCTCACTCGCTGAGTCGGTGACTCAGCACTACCTCCTCGTACGCTGTGGGCCACTGGCTGCCACCGTCGGTAACCACTTGGTCTGGTTCCTCGAACATCGGCACGAGGGGCGCTCCTGTGTTCTCGGCGTCGGTGAAGTGCTCGTACATGGGTACTCTCTCGCCATCCGGACTCTCGGATGGCACCGAACCTCCATGAGGAATCATGAAGATTCTATACGTCCAGATGGGTTGGGTGGTAATAAGTATAATGATTATTCATGATATTAATGGGGAGCGTTACCACACCCTCAGGAAGAGGTTACCATCGGAAATTGCGAGGGAAGACCGCTCCGTTGCGGACTTCCACGCACTGTATTGCGAGGGGCCGCAGTGGCCAACAGTGCGAGGGAAGGGATTTGAACAACCCGGTCGGCAGCGCCGCCCTGTCGTTCAAACCCTTCCGCGTGCACCTCACGACCCTCGCGTTTGCTCGGGTCGGAGAGTGCGAGGGAAGGGATTTGAACCCTTGGACCCCTACGGGAGCGGATCTTGAGTCCGCCGCCGTTTCCAGGCTTGGCTACCCTCGCACGCGCTGTGGGAGTGCACTCGCCACTCCGTGCGTCCGATATAAAGATTGTACGCATCACGCTCGTCCGAGACGAGCAGTGCTACTCCGATCCGTCCGAGTGAAGGACGGTCTCAGAACTGTCTCTATCCACTCGTTCCCTATCGTCCTGTCGCTCACTGTCGCCGTCGTTGCCTGTCTCTTCCTCACCGCGTTCATGCTGGTCTCGACGCCCGTCGTCGACTTCTCCCTCGACTGTCGCGTCGAACGTGATTTCCTGGTGTGTGTCGAGGTTGAGCAGGTCCTCCGCATCCCTCAGCGACCGTTCGCTCTCGGCTGCTGGCTCTGCCGCTGCTTGTTCGGTGTCGGTCGCTTGGTCTTCTGCATCGGGTTCTGCCTGTTCCGGATCGTCGCTGTCGACTATCCCGGTGTCGCGCATTTCCTGGAGTGCCGCTCTCATCTCGTCGCGGCGCTGTTCGACGGCGGACGCGTCGTCGGGGCGGAACTCCCCAGCGAGTTCGGCCGCACGGTCGAGGTGGTCCGTGGCGTCGGTACACGCCCTGAGCGCGTTCTTGATGTCGTCGTTGCGCTCCAGTGTGACGCCCTCGTTCCACTTCGTGCGTGCCAGCGTGGTGTGGAGATCGACCAGCGTGGCTGCCGCCCTGTGCATCTCCGCGCGAATCTCGTCGGGGTCACCGGCGAAACTCCGCCCCTCGGTGCCCCAGTCCAGCGTGAGAACGTTGCCGTACCGGCGAAACGCGGTCTCCCAGTGGTCGACGGCGACTGCGGTCTGGGTCGCGTTCTTGCCCATGATTTTGGCTTCGTGCGCTCGGCGGATGGGCTCGGCAGCGACGGCCTCGATTTCCCACTCCAGCCTGTCGAGTTCCTCCAGGAGTTCTCGCTGCTCTCCGAAGCGGAAGGCATCCCCTCGCTCGATGGCGTCGGCGCGACCACTGGCCCGGTCGTAGTACTGCTGTGCTGTCTGGAGCACCTTCCGCGCCTGGTCGTAGTCCTCGTTCTCGATGAGCTGTTGTCCGAGTTCGAGTTGCGACTGGGCGTGCTCGATGCAGAGACGAGCGTACGCCCGTTCGAGCGTTCGCTCCATCTCGGTCAACTCGGGTGCGATGACGTCGTCGGCTATCGGCTTCGTCCACTGGACTGCCTCGATGAGTTGGTCGAGTGCTTGCCGATGCTCGTCGTAGACCTCCTCTGCTTCGTCCCAGTCCATCGCGTCGGCACGCGCTCGTATCTCCCCGGCGGCCAGTTCCAGGTCGTTGCGACAGGCCACCAGCCGCGACCGGAGTTCGCCGACCCAGCGGAGGTGTCGGACGACGCTGTCGACGACCTCGGGGTCTGCATCCGGGAGCGGAAACTCCCACCGAACGCCGTTTGCCATCGACAGCGCGAGTGTGGCCGGGTCCGTCCCCTCGATCGCGACGGCCGCGAGGTCGTCGTACGCCAGCGACCCCGCGTCCGTGCCAATTTCGCCGTCGGTCCGGTCGCCCGCGACGAACAGTATCCGCTCGTCGGTGACGACCATAACCACCGGAAACGACACGCGGCGCTCCGCCTCACCGGAGATGCGCGTGAGCCCCTCGGAGCTAGTGAATGCCGCACGCACCCGCTCGTTATCATCTGTGATATCGTCTATGGCCCGCTCAGGAAGCGCCCCTCTCGCGCCCCCCGAACCGGATGATAGAGACGGGTTTTCATCGGTGTCGGTGATAACTAATCCCGGGCGTTCTATTCTCACAGAAGATAATAAAACGCTCGCTGCCGCTCGTTTTCGGGGTGGTTGGTTGTCATTTCGTCTTTCAGAGGTTACCTGTTCGTCACCGGCAAACACCAACTCAGATGGGTGAGGATACAAATACAGATTACTTAACCAAATCTAAATTGTTTGATTTTCGCCGAGTGCCGGAATAACGGGCATAGAGAGAGTTGCTTGGCAAAGATACTTGAGGTATCCGTCCTGAGACCCGGCAATGGCAGAACACGCCGCGGGGGAGACGGACGTGCTCCAGAGCAAGCGCAACGCGACGCGGTATCAGATACTCGTCGAGATAGCCGAGCGACAACCCGCCGTCAGCCAGCAGGAAATCGCCGACGCTATCGGTATCACCTCCCAGGCAGTCAGCAACTATCTACAGGAACTCGTCGAGCAGTCACACGTCGAGAAGCTCGGTCGTGGTCGGTACGAGGTGACAAAGGAGGGCGTCGACTGGCTCATCTCACAGACCGACAGACTCCGGTCGTTCGTCGAACACGTCTCTTCGGACGTTATCGGACAGGTCGAAGTCGAGAGCGCACTCGCCACCGGTTCGATTACCGAGGGCGACCGCGTTTCGCTGTCGATGCGCGACGGCTACCTCCACGCGACGCCCGGTGACGCGGGGTCGGCCACTGCCGTGGCGGTCACCGACGCGACGGAGGGTCAGGAAGTCGGCGTCACGGACTTCGACGGTGTCGTCGACTACGAACTCGGTGCGGTGACGGCCGTCTCCGTCCCGATGGTCCGCAACGGTGGAAGCGGTGGCGTCGACGCCGACGCAGTCGGTGCGTACGCGACTGACCACGACCTCGTGGCTGTCTCCGGAACTGAGGCCGTCGCCGTTGCCCGCCGTGCCGGACTGACTCCGGACATCGAGTTTGCGACGCCCGACGCCGTCCGCGAAGCGGCGACGAAAGGACTCGACGTGCTCTTGCTTTCCGTCGCCGGTAATCTCTCTGCCCACACTGACAAACTCCGGGACGGCTCAATCACCTACGAAGTCGTCGACGCCCAGACCGATTAGTCCGCTGCCAGTATCTCCGTCGTCGCCGCAATCTCCTCGCCGTCGGCTGCTCGCGGGAACGACACTGCGACCGCGTCGACGCCGTCGATACGCTCGAAGGCAGCCAGTCGCTCGCGACACTCGTCGGGGTGCCCAGCGGCCGAAAAGGCATCGAGTACGTCGTCGTCGATAGCGTCGATCGCGGCCTCCTTGTCGCCGCTCCCCCAGCGCTGTGCGATGGTCTTCGCCGTCTCCTCGTAGCCCTGGCGGGACATCGCCTCGCGGTAGAAAGTCCCCATTCCGCCGACGTAAAAGGCCAGATGCTCGCGAGCGAGATAGCGGGCGCGCTCGCGGTCCTCCAGTGCACAGCATCCGACAGAGACAGTTATCCGCTGGTCGTCGCGGTCGATGTCGCCCATCTCGCTCCCTCGCTCGAAGTCCGCGACGCGGTCGGCCAGTCCCTCCGGTGTGAGCATCAGCGCGTGCCAGCCGTCGCCGAAGCGGCCGGCCAGTTCGACGGATTTGGGTCCCATCCCGCCGGCATCGATCGATGGCGGGACCTCCGGCGGACCCTGTCGGAGCCGAAACCCGGCGAGCTGGAAGTACTCGCCGTCGTACTGAACGGTCTCGCCGGCGAGGACCTGCCGGATGACGTCGATGCTCTCGCGGGTTCGCCGGAGCGGGTTCCCGTAGTCGACGCCGTGCCACCCTTCCATCAGGATGGGGCCGCTCGGTCCGAGTCCGAGTCGGAATCGCCCGTCTGATGCTTCCTGCAGGGTCGCCGCAGTCTGTCCGATGAGAGCCGGCGAGCGCGAGTAGACGTTCATGATGGAGGTGCCGATACCGACCTCGTCCGTTCGTTCGGCGATTGTCGCGAGGACAGTGACGGCGTCCCGGCCCCACGTCTCGGGGAGCCAGACACGGTCGTACCCTTCTCGCTCGGCGCGGGTACTCATCTCGGCGATATCGTCGATGCTCGGCTGGGCGGCGACCGGCAGAAACAGGTCACGGACGACGGTGCTCATACGCTCTCCTGTTGGTCCGAATGGGAATAAAACTGTGCCGCCGGTCGGTCAGGACTGGTCGGTGTCGTCGCCTGCGTTCTCGGCATCTGCTCGCTGTTGCTGCAAATCCGCTATCGAGAGTTGTCCGACGATCACACCAGCAGTGCCCGCGGCGAGCGGATAGACGATTCCGGAGACGAGCGCGTCGAACCGCGCCGGATGAAGTACGGCCTGTCCCTGCGAACCAGTCTCGACCAGGAGATACGTTCCCCCGAGTGTGACAAGCAGGTAGCCGACGGTGAGCATCACGCCGCCGAGCAGTCCCTGGACGATGATCGTGTTCGGGTCCCACTCGTCGAGGTCGAAGTACTGGTCGCCGTAGACGTAGCCGACGAGGAGGAGCGCGACGACAGGTATCGCCAGATAGAGCAGTTCCGGCACCGGTAGTCCCGGGTCGAAGGTCGTCGACTGCGAGGCGTTCCCGACGAGTTCGCCGTCGAGATACCGGCGCTGTTCTATCGTCCGGGTTCCGGTGATGCCGTTCTGCCACTGTTCGGTGACGCTGACAATCTCCTGCTCGCTGGTGACTGTCCCGTTTTCGGCGCGTTGCTGGACCTCCTGGGTCCGGTTCAGGCGGACGTACGTCGGCACGTGTAACACGTTGTAGAAGATCTGTCCGACGCTCTGGAGGATATTGCTGGCTCCCTGGCCGAAATCGATGCTGTCGACCGCAGCGAGCAGTCCGAAGAGGAGGACATAGCCACCGAGAAACGACGCGACGCCGCCGACCAGCCCCTGAGCGAGCGGATAGGAGTCTAATTTGGTCAGCAGTGTCTCTTCGCCGTCTGGTGCGTCCATCTTGTCCGACTCGTTTTTCTTCTCCGACTCGTCCGCGTCGTCTTCTGACACACCTGTTCAATTCAACGACCGGGAAAAAAGCCTTCTGGTGGTCGCTGCCCGGTCAGGCGTCGTCGTCGAACTCCAGCGACGCGGAGTTGATACAGTAGCGTTTCCCCGTCGGTTCGGGGCCGTCGTCGAAGACGTGCCCGAGGTGTCCCTCACACTGTGCGCAGACGACCTCGGTCCGCCGCATCCCGTGGCTGTTGTCGACGCGCGTCTCGACGTTGCCCTCCTGGTAGACGTCCCAGAAGCTCGGCCAGCCGCTCCCCGACTCGAACTTTGTCTCGGAGTCGAACAGTTCCGCGCCACAGCCGGCACACCGGAAGATACCGTCGTCTTTCACGTCCAGCAGGTCGCCGCTGAAGCGGGGTTCCGTCCCGGCCTCGCGGAGAATGCGATACTCCTCGTCCGTCAGTATCTCGCGCCACTCCTCGTCGCTCTCGGGCACCTCTCGGGATTCGTGTTCGCTCATGGCCCACAGTAGGGGCTGGAAGGTCATAACTACCTGGCCGTCAGAGAGCGCCGCGGACTGCCCGGACGATAGCGTCCACGTCGAACTCGTCTTCGTCTTTGTCGAAGACGGTCGTCCCGTCGACGTTCACCTGGAAAATGCCGTGATCGCCCATCACCAGCCGAAACTCGTCGATGTCGCGTTCCAGCGCGGTCAGAATTGCTCGCTGTACGTCCAGCGCACGGTCGCGGAATCCACACGGAACGCAGTACTCGATCTCGACTGTCGTCATGAGCGGTGGTACTGCCGGCGGCCTGAACAACCTATCGAGTGCCGCGTTAGCGACTGACGACTCCGCGTATCGAGGGTTGCCAGTAGAGTAGCCCGACGGTGATGACAAAGACGACCGTCGAGAGGAGATACGACGACTGCGCGGTCGCGGCGGCGAGTGCGCTGCCGCCGCCGACGACGCCTGTCACGATGCCGGCGATGAGCGGGAACGAACAGGAGACACACGAGAAGATGCCGACCAAGCCACCGAAGATTGCACTCGACGCGTCGAGCGCGGTCTTGTAGACGAGATACGCCAGCGCGATGTAGCCGATGACCTTGTACGGGAGGAAGACGAGGTGAACCATCTCTCCGGTGTACAGAAGGGAGGGGCTCCACCCCGGGGGAAGCCCCACGAAATCGACCGTGAACCCGCCCACTGGCCCGTGATCGTGGGAGTGGACGGCGAAGATGCCCCCGAAGTACGAGAGCAGAAGGAAGTACCCACCGGCGATTGCCCCCGCGATTCGGCGTCTCCGCGCCAGCGACGGCGCAGGGGTGGTGTGGTAGATCGCCCAGCCGGCGACGTTTATCCAGACGAAGGGGACGACGAACAGCGTCCAGTCCCGGATGGCAACGTCGAAGACGAGGACGTAGGCAGCGACGATGAGGAACTCGGTGGTGAAGACGAGCGCCAGCCACGCGAGCGTCTCACCGTCCGGGCGTAGGCGCTTACCGACGTCGATCGTACTCATAGGACGAGGGCGTCGACGACGATTGTCACGAGCAGGAGGCCGAGGTATGCGTTCGAGGCGTGGAACGCGCGGAAGGCGGCCTGCTCGGTCTGCTCGCGGTGCAGGCGGACGACAGCCCAGAGGAACACCGCGCCGACTGCGGCGGTCACCGCCGCGACCAGCCACCCCAGGTCGGTCATCCCGACGAGCGCGCCCGTCGAGACGAGCGTCGCGCCGAGCCACAGCAGGATGTGTTTCCGCGTCGTCGTCTCGCCGCGGACGACGGGCATCATCGGGAACCCGCCGCGGGCGTAGTCGTCCTTGTACGCCAGCGCGAGGTTGTAGAAGTGGGCGGGCGTCCAGACGAAGATGAGGACTGCGAGCGCGATGGCGGGGACGCCGATATCGCTGGTGACGGCAGCCCAGCCGATGAGCGCCGGGAGCGCCCCTGCCGCTCCGCCGATGACCGTGTTCTGGACGGTGTTGGGTTTGAGCACGAGCGTGTAGATGACCGTATAAAAGAGGATGGCGACGAGGCCGAGCGCTGCCGTGAGCAGGTTGACCTGCCAGAAGACCCCCAGCGAGAGCGCAGCGAGCGCGACACCGAAGACGATGGCGTTGTGTTTCGGAATCTGGTGGGTCGCGACTGGCCGGTCGCTTGTCCGGTTCATCCGCTTGTCCTTCTCCCATTCGAGGACGTGGTTGAACGTCCCGCTCGCGCCGATAGCGAGAACGCCACCGCCGAGAGTCAACACGATCGTTCGGACGGCGAGGCCCGGACCGGCCGCCAGCGCCATCCCGGCGGCAGCGACCAGACAGAGCAGCCACATCAGGCGCGGTTTCATCAGCCGGAAGTACGCGAAGCCGCGGACTTTGAGCCGCTCGCCGAGCGGGCGCTCGGCAAGCGGGGTGACGGGCGACTCGTCAGCCGAGTCCTCGACTGGCTCCGCCGCGAGTTCGGGCTGTTCGATAGTGTCGTCGTCCGCGGTACCGGTCTCGGCTTCGAGTTGCCAGGCCAGTGCGACGACGAGCGTACTGAAGATCCCGACGCCGACGAACAGGTGCGTGCCGGGGAACGGCGCGGCGCCCGCGCTGGTTGCAAGCAGTGCGCCGACCGCAATCTGGACGGGATACAGCGCGAGTGCGAACATGATTGCCGCGCGGACGCGCCGGCTCACGTCGCTCCTGAGCGCTGCGATAGCGGCAGCGACGACGAGTACACCGACGATAGCGGCGAGAATGCGGTGGCCGACGGCAATGAGTGTGGTCGTCTCGAGCAGCGGACCGTGACAGAGCGGCCACGATGTACAGGCACTGGCGGCGTCTGCGACCGACGCGGTCGCACCGGCGACGACCAGCAGGTAGACGCCGATAGCCGCTGCAGAGAGGAGACCAGCCACACCCGGGCGTCTCCGGCTGGGGAACATACCATAGCCTTCGACGCGGCGCACTTATGTGGTGCGCTTTTCGCGTGCCAGACGAGCCCGCTGTCAGTCGTCAGCGCTCGCCGCCCGGACAAGTTCGGTTTCGACGGCTCGCTGGACCGCCGCCGCACTCCCGTCGGTCGCATCGACCACCGTGTCGTGCTCGGCCACTGCTGAGCGTACCGTCTCGCTCCCTGGTCCGCCGGTATCGACGACCACGTCGGCCCGGTCGACGGCTGCGCCGGCTCGCTGTCTGACTGCTTTCGGCGGTGTCTCGAACGGCGGCGCAGTCACACACTCCACGTCGAGTTGTCTGGCGGTGTCGGCTGCCACGTCGCCCTCCGTGACGACGCCGAGTGTCACCTCGAAGCCTGCTCGCCAGCACTCGCCGACGACCCTCGCAGCGACTTCGCCCCCGCCGACGACGTGGACGTGTCCCTCTGTCTCGCCCTGTTCGGCGATTGCCGCAACAGTCGAGGTACCGGTCACCGGATTTCGCGTGACTGCGGTCTGCGTGTCGAACGCCTCCTCCAGGGAGGGGTCTGCGAGCACGGAGTCGGGCGGACCGCTGGCACGAATACCGCCGTTTTGCAACAGGATGAGTCGGTCACAGTAGCGCGCGGCCAGGTCCAAATCGTGGATGGCAGCCACGGCAGCACGGTCCTCGTCGACCAGACTGCGCACGATATCGAGGACCTGAATCTGGTGGTTGATGTCGAGGCTCGCCGTCGGTTCGTCGAGGACAAGCGCTGGCGTCTCTTGAGCGAGCGCACGCGCGAGAAGGACCCGCTGGCGCTCGCCGCCGCTGAGTTCCTCGACAGTCCTGTCCCGGAGTTCGGTGGTCTCTGTCCGGACAAGCGCGCGCTCGACGGGGTCGCCGTGGTCGCTCCAGTCGAGCCGTGAGCGGTGGGGGGTTCGCCCCATCTCGACGATCTGCTCTGCGGTAAAGGAAAAGCCGATGTGAGTGTCCTGTGGCACCGTCGCGACGCGACGTCCGACCGCCCGCGAGGAGAGTTTCGAGCGCCTGTCGCCGTCCAGCGTGACACTGCCGCTATCTGGAGGCAGCACCCCGTTTATCGTCCGGAGAAGCGTCGTCTTGCCGGCTCCGTTCGGCCCGACGAGGCCGACGAACTCCCCCGAGTCGACCCGGCACGATACCTCGTCGAGGACGGTCAGGTCACCGAAGGCGACTGACACGTCGTCGAGACGAATCACAGTGCATGCACCTCCCGTCGGCGGAGCAGGTAGAGAAAGAAAGGCGCACCGAGCGCGGCGGTGACGATGCCGACCGGGAGCGTCGCCGGACCGGAGCGGGCGACGGTGTCAGTGGCCACGAGGAAGATTGCGCCGGCGAGTGCGCTCGTCGGCAACAGCACGCGGTGGTCGGGGCCGACGACCAGCCGCATCATGTGGGGGACGACGAGACCGACGAAGCCGATGACCCCTGCAACTGCGACGGCGGCGGCCGTGATGAGACTGGAGACGCCGAGCAATACGCGCTTGGTCCGCTCGACTTCGATACCGAGCGCACTGGCGTCCTCTTCGCCGAGCAGGAGGACGTTCAGATCACGCGCGTACGCGACGAGGACGAGGAACGCAAGTGCAGCCATCGGAACCGTCGCCTCGACCTGACTCCACGTGCTGTTGTGGAGATTCCCCATCAGCCAGTAGAGCGCCTGTTCGAGACTCTCGCCGGACTGCAGGAGGAGATAGGAGACGACCGCTCCGAGCAGCGACTGGACGGCCACGCCCGCAAGCAACAGCGTCGCGACGGGCGTGCGCCCGCCTTCGGTCGCGATGAGATAGACAGCGAAGGCCGTCAGGAGCGCGCCGACGAAGGCGGCGGTCTGGATACCGAACGGAACTGCCAGCGGGAGCGCAATCGTCGCAACAGCGCCGACTGCCGCACCGGAAGAGACGCCGATGATCGAGGGGTCGGCCATCGGATTCCTGAAAAAGCCCTGCATGACCGCGCCGGCCGCCGCGAGCGCGAACCCGACGACGGCCGCGAGCGCGATGCGGGGGAGGCGGAGCTGTCGGACGATTGTCTCTGCGATCGTGGGGACAGTAAAGGAGAACGGGTAGGTGTACGAGAGGTCCGGGACGGGGACGGCAAAGCGAACGCCGCCGACAGTTATCAGCCCCTCCGAGAGGCCGAGGCCGGTCGGAATCCCGACGGCGTTGAGACACGCTTTCGCGACCGCGAGGAGGCCGAGGTCGACGGGGCCGACCGTGGCACTGGCCAGCATTGTCAGACCGAGGAGCGCCACCAGCCCTGCCGACCAGAGGGTGACTCGCGTCCGTGCCGTCATCTTCTCCACAACTCGACTTGCGGTATAGAAATATCTGTTGCTCCATGACAATGCAGTTTGGATTAGGTAAATATTTATTTCATAGCGGGGGAGTGATGGGTATGCGTCAAACAGTCGTGACAGTCGCTCTCGCCGTAACAGTTCTCCTCGCGTCGTTTAGCGGGGTTGCAGTCGGACAGGCACCGCAGGTAACGTCACAGGCAGACGGGACAGTCGACTGTGAGTATCCGGTTGCTGCGACCGACGCGACAGGAACCGAGGTCACAGTCGACGACGAGCCAGAGCGCGTCGTCGTGCTCGGACCGAGCGCGGCGCAAGTGATGTGGGATATCGGCGCACAGGACAAGGTCGTCGGGATGCCGGTCAACCAGTACACCTCGTATCTGGACGGCTCTGACTCGAAGACCAACGTTGTCGACGACCAGGGACAGCCAATCCGCGAGCGGGTCGTCGGACTCGAACCCGATATCGTTCTCGCACCGAACATCATCCAGAACGACACCGTCGAGAATCTCCGGGCCGCCGATCTGACGGTCTACCGGTTCGAGGGCGCAACGTCATTCGATGACGTGGCCGCAAAGACCGAACTGACCGGGCAGATGGTCGGGGAGTTCGAGTCGGCGGCGCAGGTGTCCGCGGAGATGCAGGGGACTGTCGCTGCCATCGAGAACGCCGTCGAGGGTGAAGAGCGCCCGCGAGTGTACTACCCGCTCGGCGGTGGCTTCACTGCCGGGAGTAACACCTTCGTCAACGACATCGTCAACTCGGCCGGTGCAGACAACATCGCTACAGACTCCATCGACGGGTACAACACCATCAGCTCAGAGGTCGTCGCAGAGCAGGACCCGCAGTGGCTCATCATTCAGGAGGGATTCGCGGTGCCGTCCAACGAGGGGGTAAACGGAACAACTGCAGTCCGCGAGAACCAGATTGTCCGGGTCAACCCGAACTACATCAACCAGCCGGGACCGCGCACGACGCAGGTACTGCGGACGCTCGCGGAGACGTTCCATCCTGAAGCGTACGGTCAGATCGACTTCGACACCATCGAGACGCCCGAACCGACCACGTGCGGTGGGTCGAACGAAACCACCGAAACCGAGCCGGCCGGTGCAAACGGGCCCGGGTTCGGCGCGGGTGTCGCAGTGGCTGCAGTGCTCGCGCTCGGACTGGTCGCGCGTCGCCAATCCTGACGGACCCCGAGCGACAGTTCGGGCCAAAACGGGGGCAGTTCAGCGGACTGCCTTGCATGAAAGACAGTAGCTATTTATGCCGCAAATCCTAACCGTCGCTCACGCATGAATCAGCGACGTGCCGGGCTTGCCACGCTTCTCGGCGTCCTCTTCCTCGCGTTCGTCGTCGACCCTGCGGCGGCACAGTCGACGGCCGACACGACGACAGAGGAACTCATCTGGGGACTCAACAGTTGGCTGCTGTATCTCGCAATCCCCATTGCAGTGCTCGTCGAGGGCATCCTTATCTACACGGTCTGGAAGTATCGCAAGCAGGAGGAACCACTGCCGACGAAGGAGAACCGCCGCCTGGAAATCGTCTGGACGGTCGCGACGGCCATCATTCTGGTCGCAGTCGGTATCGGCGCGTACTCGGTGCTCGCCAACCCGTACGTGACCGCCAGTTCGAATCAGGCTCTCGAAGCCGACCAGGAACCCATCGAGATTCAGGTGACCGGACAGAAGTACGCCTGGACGTACACCTATCCCAACGAGACGGTCGACCAGTTCGTCAACGAGAGTGATCTCGGTGAGAACGCCACGGTATCCGAAGTGGAGTACACGCAAGCCAGCAGTGACGGGCAGGGGCTCGTCATACCGACCGACAGACCGGTGCGGTTCAACATCACCTCGACCGACTGGCTTCACGCGTTCCACGTCCCGGATCTCGGGCTGAAATCTGACGCCTTCCCCGGAACGTACAACACCCTCATCACGCAGGCGAACAACGAAGGCGAGTACCAGCTCTACTGTGCCGAGTACTGTGGCCAGGGCCACTCTGGCATGCTCGGGACCGTCGAAGTGACGAGCGAGGATGATTTCGAACAGTTCCTGACCGAGCAGACGAACGAGAGTTCGAACTGACGAAGTCGGAGGCTACTTGGTTTTTCCTGCGATTCTCCCACCATGGTCAGTAGTTACGAATCAGTAGAAATCGGCGAGACGGACGCGTTCGGTTCGTACGAGGTCACTAGCGATGAAATCGTCTCCTTTGCCGAGCAGTACGATCCACAGCAGTTCCACACCGACCCAGAGGTCGCCCGGGAGTCGATGTTCGGTGAACTCGTCGCGAGCGGCTGGCACACCGCAGCCATGACGATGCGAATGCTGGTGGACAACCACCTCGCCGAGTCCGGGGCGATGGGGTCGCCCGGCGTCGACGAACTCCGGTGGCGACAGCCGGTCAAACCGGGTGACGTGCTCTCCGTCGAAACCGAATACGTCGACAAGGAGCCGTGGGACGACGGCCGGGGCGTGGTCACGACCGAAATCACGACGCGCAATCAGGACGATGACCCGGTACTGACGATGACGGCGAAGGTGCTGTACCGACGGGAGCAGTAGTGCTTCGGGCCGCTGAACCGAACGTGTTCCTGATTGGACGGTGAGAACCTCTCACCCAGTGACAGAACTGCCGGATTACGGACGCCCGTCGGGGTGGATTGCGGACGCGTGTAGAAACTACTATTTGTGCGCACACCAACGGCCCGATATATGAGCCAGACGTACGACCGAGGCACCGTCGAAGACTTCGGACGGTGGCGAGAGTTTTCGGCCGGGATGTGGGCCTGGATCTTCCACAAGTTCACCGGCTGGGTGCTCGTCGGCTACCTCTTTACACACATCGCCGTGCTGAGTACCGCCACGGGTGGCGCTGAACTGTATACGGGCACGCTGCAGGGACTGGAGGAACTGCTCATCGTGCGGTTCCTCGAGGTCGGCCTGCTTGCCGTGGCCGTCTTCCACATCCTGAACGGCATTCGCCTGCTGTTCGTGGACCTGGGCGTCGGCCTGGAGATACAGGACAAGAGCTTCTACGCATCGATGGTTCTGACCGGCGCAATCACGGTCGCAAGTGTCCCGACCTTCCTCGGAGGGAAGCTCCTGTAACAATGGCTGAACACTACTCCTCATTCAAGCGCGGTGGGCGCCGCTGGCTCTTCCAGCGAATTACTGCCGTGTTCCTCATCGGCGTGCTCGCGTTTCACTTCTTCCTGTTGCACTTCGTGAACCACGCAGACCAGATTACGTTCCTGGGCACGCAGGCACGGATGAGTCAGGTCGGCTACTTCGCGACGATGTGGCTGTTCCTCGTGACCGCCACGTTCCACGGCGTCAACGGCGTCTACAACGCGCTGGTCAACATGGGTCTGGAAGGGAGCCAGAAGAAAGCTGTCGGCGGCGTGCTGGCACTGGCCGGACTCCTGCTGGTCGCACAGGGAACCCGCGTCGCAATCGCAATGACGAACATCATCTAAACAATGAGTACGCAACTGGACACTCAGGAAACCGAAGAAGAGGGCGAAATCGAGCAGTCGCCGGGCGAGAAACGCCGAGAGATCAAACGACAGCGGGCGGACGCACGCGCAAAGCGCGTCGAAGCCGAACTCGAGGAGGCAGAAGAGACTCGTCGGCTGAAGATCTTCCGCTACGACCCCGAAGTCGAGGGGAAACAGGAGCCGCGCTTCGACGACTTCATCGTCCCGTTCCACAAGGGGATGACCATCCTCGACGCGCTCATCTACGCGCGTGACCACTACGACTCGACGCTGACGTTCCGTCACTCCTGTCAGCAGGCCGTCTGTGGGTCGGACGCGTTATTCGTGAACGGCAGACAGCGACTGGGCTGTAAGACCCAGCTCGTCGACCTCGAGGACCCCATCCGCATCGAACCGCTTCCCCACCAGGAAGTCGTCAAAGACCTGGTCGTGGACATGCAGCACTTCTACGACCAGATGGACGCGGTCGAACCCTACTTCGACGCGGACGAACTCCCTGACGGCGAACTCGAAGAGCAGCGCCAGACGCCGGAGAACCGCGAGTATGTCAAGATGGCGACCCGCTGTATCTGGTGTGGTGCCTGTATGTCTTCGTGTAACATCGCCGCGGGCGACAACGAGTATCTCGGCCCGGCAGCCATCAACAAGGCCTACCGCTTCGCGATGGACGAGCGTGAAGGCGAAGACCGCAAACAGGAGCGCCTGCGTATCATCGAGCAGGAACACGGTGTCTGGCGGTGTCAGACCCAGTTCTCCTGTACCGAGGTCTGTCCGAAGGACATCCCGCTGACCGAACACATCCAGGAACTCAAGCGGGAAGCAGTCAAAAACAACCTGAAGTTCTGGTAGCGACCGAGACGTCCCTTTTCGGTAGCAGCTTTCGTTCGTGAGTCGCAACCGAGTCGCGTCCGCCCGCGCGTACGACGCAAGAATTTACTACACAGGGTCCTGAGAGCGACGTACGCCCGGCGGACGGCGCGGCCGTCAACCGGAACCATTAGAACGCTACAGTCAACCTTTCAACTATGTACGAACACGACGTTATCGTGGTCGGCGCTGGCGGCGCTGGCCTTCGAGCGGCGATTGCAGCGCACGAGGAAGGAGCCGATGTCGCGCTGGTGACGAAGCTCCACCCGGTGCGCAGTCACACAGGCGCGGCCGAGGGTGGTATCAACGCCGCGCTCCACGAAGAGGACTCCTGGGACCTCCACGCCTACGACACGATGAAAGGGGCCGACTACCTCAGTGACGCCCCCGCAGTCGACACGTTCGCGCAATCGGCCCCCGACGAGGTCATCCAGCTCGAACACTGGGGGATGCCCTTCTCACGTGAGGAGGACGGGAGAGTCTCCCAGCGACCGTTCGGTGGCCTCTCGTTCCCGCGGACGACCTACGCAGGTGCGGAGACCGGACACCACCTCCTGCACACGATGTATGAACAGGTCGTCAAGCGAGGCATCGAGGTGTACGACGAGTGGTACGTCACGAACCTCGCGGTTACCGACCACGACGACCCCGAGGAGCGCGAGTGTCACGGCTGTGTCGCCTACGACATCAAGTCCGGCGAAGTCGCCGGCTTCCACGCGCCCGACGGCGTCATTCTCGCGACTGGCGGTCCGGGACAGGTCTTCAGCCACACCACCAACGCCGTCGCCAACACCGGCGACGGTCCGGCGATGGCCTACCGCGCCGGCGTCCCAATCGAGGACATGGAGTTCGTCCAGTTCCACCCGACGACGCTGCCCTCGACGGGCGTCCTGATTTCCGAGGGTGTCCGAGGCGAAGGTGGCATCCTCTACAACGACAACGAGGAGCGCCTGATGTTCGAGTACGGCTACGCGAACAACGACGGCGAACTCGCCTCGCGTGACGTGGTCTCCCGAGCGGAACTGACGGAGGTCAACGAGGGTCGCGGTATCGAGGACGAGTACGTCCACCTCGACATGCGCCACCTCGGTGAGGAACGCATCCTCGACCGCCTCGAAAACATTCTGCACCTCGCGGAGGACTTCGAAGGCGTCGACGGCCTCGACGAGCCGATGCCGGTCAAACCCGGCCAGCACTACGAGATGGGCGGCATCGAGGTCGACGAGAACGGCGAGACCTGTATCGACGGGCTCTACGCGGCTGGCGAGTGTGCCTGTGTCTCCATGCACGGCGCGAACCGCCTCGGTGGGAACGCCCTGCCGGAACTGCTCGTGTTCGGTGCGCGCGCCGGTCATCACGCCGCCGGCAAGGATCTGGGCGAAGCGAAGATACCGACCGGTCCCTCGGCTCAGTCCGAAGACGGCGAAGTCGACACGCCGGTGACGCCCGGTGCTCTCGGTGGCAGCGACGAGGATGCCGTCGCGGACGGTGGTGCGATGGCCGACCCCGAGGCAGTCATCGAGGACACGATGGCTCGGGAAAAGGAACGCATCGAGACGCTGCTGGAGCGCGACGGCATCAACCACGCGGACGTTCGGGAGGACATCCAGGAGTCGATGACCCAGAACGTGAACGTGTTCCGCGAGGAGAGCAACCTCAAGGACGCGCTGGAGGACATCCACGAGGCCCGCGAGCGGTATCAGCACGTCGCCGTCTCGGACCCCTCCAAGACGTTCAACACGGACCTCATCCACACCATCGAGACGCGCAACATCATCGACCTCGCGGAAGCCATCACGCTCGGCGCGCTGGCCCGCGAGGAGTTCCGCGGTGCACACTGGCGCAAACAGCACCAGGAACGCAAGGACGACGAGTGGCTCAAGCACACGATGCTCCAGTGGAACGACGGCACGCCGAACCTCTACTACAAGCCCGTCATCCTCGAAGGCTTCGAGCAGACCTACGAGCCCAAGGAGCGCAGTTACTGATTACCTCGCTCCCTTCTGATCGAATTTTTCGAAGTATCCGTTCGAACGACTGCTCTCACAGACTCGCGTCCGTCTGTTTCAAGATCGTCCCACCGCGCGCTCGTGTGTAGTCACTTACCCGTCGGATACGTCGACACCGACTCTCTTCTGGCCGTTGCAGATTCCTGAGATAACGGTTAGAAAACAGTGCCTAGCCTCGGTAAGGACGAACAAATCCATTGAACGGATCGCGACGCCTGGCAAAATCGGGTCAAGCAGCCCGGAGCGACTGGTCGGCGACACGGGACCGTTGAGCGACTGAACAATCGTTTCGTACCTAGCAAGTAAGCTATAATCAAAACTGGGTGCTCGGACCGAAATAGAAGAGAACTACTTCGGTTTTGAATTAATTCTATAACAATATGGTATAGAGACAAACTGAACCTCAGAGAATGAGATTGTTATCGGCAACAAAACCTCTCTGGGGCATCGAAGCGCACGTGACCCGCGGCGTCGGGCGTGGGCACGCGCACACGAACAACGCAACTCGGCAACAGGGGTGCACCTCGCCGGCGGAGCGAGAACTGGGGGTGTTCTCATGACGGGTTCCCGATCGACGCTCCTGGGACTGACGCTCGCGATGGTGATGGTGCTTGGGATGGCGATGACTGGAACGACCGCCGCGACCGACGCTGACGGGATTGGTAACGAACCGATCACAGTCTCCCAGGGCGGGGACTGTTACGCGCCCGGGACCATCGGTGACGGGACGGAGAACGTCTCGAGTTTCTACAACTACAGCGTCGAGAACGACTACAGCTCGGAAGGGACGACCCATCTTCAGGAGAACCAGGTGAGTAACATCTTCCTCTACAACGGGTCGGAGGGAGAGAGTCTCGTCTTCGTTCACGACGAGTACGCCGACGATGCACCGTACGGGAGCACTACTACGTTCGTCATCACTGGCCTTCCCGAGGCTGGCGAATGGGCGGTTGAGGACGACGATTACGAGGGCCGAGATGATAATTTCGACCATTTCGGCACGCGAAGCGAAATCGACTGGAAGTGGGCGGATGACCGAACTGACGGTGGCGCCTTCCGCGGGCTGGGCACTGAAGAGGACGTTTCCATCGAGATTGACCCTGCATTCAACGAAGACGCTGAAGCGTGGGGCGATTGGGCCTATTCAGGCGACGCGGATAACAAGACCGAGGAGTGGCGTCTCCTCGACGGTAACGGGGACACGGTTACCCAACTCGACATGGACCAGAACGTGACTGTCAACGTCGGTCCGTGCGACCAGACGGCACCGACCGCGTCGCTGTCGGTGAACAACACGAACCCGACCGTTGGCGAGTCCGTCGCGTTCGACGCGAGCAACTCGACTGACAACGAAGGTATTGTCGAGTACCGCTGGGACTTCGACGGCGACGGGAAGACTGACGATACCACCACGTCCAGCACGACCACTTACGCGTACGCGAGCGATGGTGAGTACGACGCTACCGTCACAGCGGTGGACGATGCCGGAAATACGGGTACTGCGTCCGTGACCGTCAACGTCACCAAAGACGTCGACACCGAAGAGCCGGTGGCCAAACTCGACGCACCGAGCGAGGCACTCGTCGATGAGACGGTGACGCTCGACGCGAGCAACTCGACGGATAACGAGGAAATCACCGAATATCGGTGGGACTTCGACGGTGACGGGACCATCGACGACACCACCACGTCCAACACGACGGACTACGCGTATACGAACGCTGGTGAGTACAACGCCACCGTCACTGTGGCCGACGCAGCCGGTAATACTGACAATGCCACTGCGACGGTCAACGTCACGGAAGACACCGAACCGCCGATGGCCAAACTCGACGCACCGAGTGAGGCAACTGTCGGTCAGTCGGTCACGCTCGACGCGGGCGATTCGACCGATAACCAGGGTATCGTGACGTACGAGTGGGACTTCAACGGTGACGGAACTGTGGACGAAACCACCAGTTCCAACACGACCACTCACACGTACACGAGCGCTGATGAGTACAACGCAACCGTCACCGTAGCCGACGCCGCCGGCAATACTGACAACGCCACGGCGACGGTCAACGTCACGGAAGACACCGAACCGCCGATGGCCAAACTCGACGCACCGAGCGAAGCGGACGTCGACGAATCGATCACGCTCGACGCGAGCGGCTCGACGGACAACGTTGGCATCGTCGAGTACCGCTGGGACGTCGACGGTGACGGAACTGTCGAGAAGACTACCAAGGACAACACGACGGACTACGCCTATCCGAACGCTGGTGAGTACAATGCCACTGTCACTGTGGCCGACGACGCCGGTAATACGAACAATGCCACTGCGACAGTCAACGTCACGGAAGACACCGAACCACCGATGGCCAAACTCGACGCACCGAGTGAGGCAACTGTCGGTCAGTCGGTCACGCTCGACGCGAGCAATTCGACTGACAACGAAGGCATCCTCGAGTACCGCTGGGACTTCGACGGTGACGGCGAAATCGACAAAAATTCGACCGCTAGCTCGGTGGAGCACGCCTACGATAGTACCGGCGAGTACAACGCGACCGTCACTGTGGCCGACGCCGCCGGGAACACGGACACGGCGTCCATGACGGTCAACGTCACCAAAGATGTCGACACCGAATCGCCGGTGGCCAAACTCGACGCACCAGGTGGCGCCAAAGTCGACGAATCCATCACCTTCGATGCGAGCGGTTCGTCCGACAATGAGGGTATCGTGAAGTACAAGTGGGACTTCGACGGTGACGGCGATGTCGAGAAGAAGACGAACTCCAGTTCGGTCAGCCACGCCTACGGGAGTGCCGCTGACTACGACGCTACCGTCACGGTTGTCGACGCTGCTGGCAACACGGACACGGCGTCCAAGACTGTCAGCGTCACCAAAGAGTCCGATACTGATACCGAACGTCCGTCTGCAGCGCTCGATGCACCGAGCAAAGCGACTGTCGGTGAGTCAGTCACGTTCGACGCGAGCAACTCGACTGATAATGAGGAGATAGTGAAGTACAAATGGGACTTCGACGGCGACGGTGATATCGACAAGAAGACCGACTCCAGTTCGGTCACGCACGTCTACGATAGCACCGGTGAGTACGATGCAAGCGTCACCGTGGTCGATGCTGCCGCCAACAGAGACACGGCGACCGCCACAGTTCACGTCGAAGAAGCTCCCGACACCGAAGAGCCGATGGCCAAACTCGACGCACCGAACGAGACAACCGTCAACGAGTCGATTACGTTCGATGCGAGCGGCTCGACTGACAACGAGGAAATCGTGAAGTACAAATATGATTTCGATGGTGACGGAGACCTCGACAAGAAGACCGATTCCAGCTCGGTCACGCACGCCTACGATAGTACCGGGACGTACGAAGCGACCGTCATCGTGGTCGATGCGGCCGCCAATAGAGACCGGGCGAGTGTCACCATCCACGTCGAGGAAGCTCCTGACACCGAACCGCCGACCGCAGTACTCGACGCACCTGACAAGGCGGTCGTTGGCGAGTCGGTCACATTCGACGCGAGCGAATCCACTGACAACGTTGGAATAACGGATTACAAGTGGGACTTCGACGGCGATGGGGAGAGAGACAACGTGACGTCGTCACCGACGGCGACCTACACCTACGACAGTGCCGGCGAGTACTCGGTGCGGCTTGCCACCTGGGATGCGGCTCTGAATTCGAACTTTGACACCCAGACTATCCACGTCGAGCCAGCGGACGACGGCGGCTCTCAGAACCCGTCCGAGCCGGGTGACGACCCCGACGACGGGAACTCCGAGGACCCATCCGACCCGAGCGACGGACCGAAGGATGACCCGGACGACGGCGACTCTGATGATTCGTCGGATTCGAACGACTCATCGGACCGCGAACTGTCGCCACCGCCGCACGACCTTGACGAAGAAGAACCGGCGAACGAGACGAACGAATCCGAGGCCGGCACGCCGGAACTCTCGGTGCAGTCGGTCCGGGTCAGCAGCGAGAATGTCACGCTCGGGAACGCAGTCAACGTCACGGCATCTGTCGCCAACACCGGTGACGTCAACGGAACGCATAACTTCTCAATGAATGCTGTCGCCGGCAACGAGAGCGAGACCAACCGTACCACGTCGGTGACCGTTCCAGCCGGCGAAATGCGTAACGTCACTATGTCGCACACGTTCAACGAGTCAGGTGTCCACGAACTACGCGTCGGAAACGACACTTTCGAGATAACCGTCAACGAGGCCGCCGAGACGAACGACACGAACGGAACTGACGACCAGACGCCGAACGACGACCAGACGCCGAACGACGACCAGACGCCAAACGACGACCAGACGCCAAACGACGACCAGACGCCGCCGGAGAACTCGGACGACAGCCAGACCGAGACGCCAACTGAGGACAACGACGATTCGACGCCCGGCGCGAGCGGACCCGGATTCGGCCTGGTCGGTGGCGCGATTGCCGCGCTGCTGGGCATCCTGCTCATCTCCCGTCGCGCATAGACGGCTCTTCGACTCCGGCCGCAACGCTTTTTTTATTTCTCAACTGTCGGAAATAGAGCCATACTGATTCGACGCTTACCGTCCGGTCAGCGACTGTACTGCTGCTACTTGATTGCTTCAGTAGAAGTTTGCGTGGGTGCAGTCCCTTGTAGGGAAGGCACCTGCATCTTCGCCCTCACGTTTGCTCGGGCGTGCGATGCGTGGGACCGGATTTGAACCGGCGGACCCCTACGGGACAGCGCCCTCAACGCTGCGCCGTTGGCCTGGCTTGGCTACCCACGCACGCTGCGTCTGTCTGCACTCAGACGTACCGGACGTTTGGGTAAAAGCGCTTTCGTTTCGCGGTCCACGATTGGGTGGGTACACGTCACTACGCGGACACCAACTGGGCTGATTCCATCGGCGAAAAACGGACATTTAAATACAGAGAATCTGCTACGCCACCTATGGCCAAGTACTCGACCGGTAGCGGTGGGGGCGGTGCCGGCGAGAGCTGCGAGCTCTGCGGGACCTCCGGCGTCGAACTCCACTCCGCCAACGTCGCCGGCGCGCAACTGGAAGTTTGCTCGGACTGTGCCGAACACGACGACAACGCCAAGACAACCTCGTCTTCGGGCGACCGGGACGAGCGCGAACGCCGCAAGCGCGCCGCTCAAAACACCGCTCAGATGCACGACGCAGGCACTGGAGACGCCTCCCACTGGGAGAAAGGCGCCGACTACGACGACGACCAGCTCCCCTACCTCGTCGACGACTACGGACAGCAACTCACCAAAGCCCGACAGGATGCGGGTCTCCAGCTCGGCGAACTCGCCGACGAACTGGACCTGGACGAATCTGATCTGCTCGCCGTCGAACAGGGACGTGCCACGCAGGCGAACGTTGGCGGCTCCGTCATCGTCGCGCTCGAAGAGTTCCTCGACGTGGAACTCTCCGAATCGCGGTAAGGTGGTGCGTGCAGCTCCTGCTCTCGGACGAACAGTCCAGGCAGTGACTGCCACACCACTTTTGCTCGTCCCCCGGTAACGGGGCACATGGAACTCACGGCGGAGCAGGCTGCCATCCGCGACACCGTCCGGGAGGTCGCAACCGAGGAGATACGTCCGACCGCTGCGGAGGCAGACCGGACGGAGACGTTTCCGGAAGACGTCTGGGAGACGCTGGCCGATCTGGATTTAACAGCGCTGACGGTTCCCGAGGAGTACGATGGTTTCGACGCCGACCGGCTAACCTATGCCATCGTCAACGAGGCGGTTGCCTACGGGTCGCTCGCGGTGGCGACGGCGCTGTCCGTACACGCGCTGGCTACCTCCTGTATCGCCGAGTTCGGGAGCGAGGACCTTCGCGAGCAGTGGCTCCCGGACATGGCTACCGGCCAGCCAGTCGGTGCGTTTGCGCTCTCCGAGCCCGATGCGGGATCGAATCCGGCGGAGATGTCGACTATCGCCCGTCTGGAAGGTGATGAGTACGTCCTTGACGGGGAAAAACAGTGGATAACGAACGGGCAGCGTAGCGGCGTCCTCGTCGTCTTCGCCAGGACTGACCCCGACGACGAGGGGTCGGTCACGCAGTTTCTCGTCCCGAAAGACGCAGATGGGCTGTCCGTCGGCACGCCCGAGGAGAAACTCGGGCTGCGCGCGAGCGACACGACCTCGCTGTCCTTCGACGGCGTGCGTATTCCGGCGGAGAACCGACTGACTGAGGAGGGACGCGGACTGGCCGCTGCCCTCTCGATTCTGACCGGCGGACGGGTCGGTATCGCCGCGCAGTCGGTGGGGCTAGCACAGGCGGCTCTCGACGAGGCCGTCGATTACGCGGGTGAACGCGAGCAGTTCGACCAGCCAATCGCGGACATCCAGACGATTCGGCACAAACTCGCGGAGATGCAGACCACCGTTCGGGCGGGTCGGCTGCTCACGCACGACGCCGCGCGGCGGATGGAGCGCGGCGAGGACGCCCGCATGGCCGCGAGCATGGCCAAGTACTTCGCGAGCGAAGGGGCGATGGACGTGACCAACGAAGCCGTTCAGATCCACGGTGGCGCGGGCTACGTCGAGAGCGATATCGAGCGCTTTTACCGCGACGCGAAGGTCACGACTATCTACGAGGGAACGACACAGATTCAGAAGACGACTATCGCGCGCGAGTTACTGGACGGGTAGCGAGGTGCCGACACACCTTTGCAGGGCCGAGGCGTACTGGGGTTTGTGACAGTCGAGTACGACGCGCTGGTGTACGACCTCGACGGGACGCTCGTCGAGTTAGATGTCGACTGGGACGAGGTGACTGCCGAGTCGGCCGCGGTGTTGTCGGCCCGTGGTGTCGACACTGACGGGATGAATCTCTGGGACGTGCTCGAAACTGCCGAGACGAGAGGACTCCGTCGGAAAGTTGAGGACATCATCGAGACACACGAACGCGAGGGCGCGCGGACCGCAGCACGTCTGCCGCTTGCCGACGAACTCCCTGTTGACGTACCCGTCGCAGTCTGCTCGCTCAATTCCGAGGCAGCCTGCCGTATCGCGCTGGAAATGCACGGGCTGGACGGGCACGTCCGGGCACTCGTCGGCCGCGATACCGTCGAGACAGAGAAACCGGACCCAGAGCCGCTGCTCGCCGCGATTCGAGGACTGAGGACTCAGCCGAGTCAGACGCTCTTTATCGGAGACACGCAGCGGGACAGGCGGACCGCACAGCAGGCCGGCGTCCCGTTCCAGCATGCCGAGGACCGCATCGACTTACTTCGCTAGGTCTGGTGGCGGCGTGCGTACAGAAAGACGGCAAAGGCGACGAGAAACCAGACGACTGCTCCCACACGAACGGCAAAGAGCGCACGCTCCGTCCAGGTCGCGAGTGTCGTCGTCAGCGAGAGCGCGGCGACGACTGGCGCGCCTACGACGATGGTGACGACGAACGTTACCTGCATCACCCACCCGTAGTCGACGCCGTCCGGGTTGGTGTGTTCGACGTTTGGTGACACGCCCAACTGTTCTGTCTGGGGCGTAAAGCCCCTGCCGATTCCTCCCGTTCACTCTGAACGCTTATTAGGGAGCCACCTAGGTTCTAGCTATGGAGAGCCGGCTGCAAGGCTACGCTGCGACTGGTGGCGCCGTAACCGAGGTCGGTGTGCGTCCGGTCGGCGTGGGCGGTTGCGAGGGCGCCGCGAAATGAGCGTCGCTGCCACCGGCGTGGTGTTCTGGGTGCTCGTTGCGCTCGCAACGGTGACGAGTATACTGACAGCGTGGACACTCGGTGCGAACAGCAACTCCCCGCCGTTTGCCCCCGCTATCGGTGCCAACGCCATCTCGACGATGAAAGCCGCCTTTCTTATCGGTATCCTCGCCGCACTCGGGGCGCTGACACAGGGCGGCAGCATCTCTGAAACGGTCGGTTCGGGACTCATCGCCAACGCGCAGATTACGTCGCTGGGCGCGACAGCGGGGCTGCTCACTGCGACCGCGTTCATGGCATTTGGCGTTTACTCGGGCTACCCAGTACCGGCCGCCTTCGCCACGACGGGTGCGATGGTCGGTGTTGGCCTCTCGCTTGGCGGGGACCCAGTCTTTGGCACCTACCAGCGCATCGGACTGTTCTGGGTGCTCGTGCCGCCGGTCTCTGGCGGTCTGGCGTACCTGACCGCGACAATCCTCCGCCGTGACGACATCCCGGAAACCGTTGGCGTCCCGCTTCTTGCGGCTGTCGTCGGGGGTATCGTCGCCAACGTCCAGATGAGCATCATCCCCTCTCCTGCGGGTCAGTCACAGGGGACACTCGCCGGCCTGCCGCAGTTGATTGTCGCGTCGCCGACGCTGGCCCTGGCCGGAGCCGCTCTCGTCACTGTCGGCGTCGCGGCGGTGAGTTTCCAGTTCATTCGTCGGCGGACACAGGAGTCGGTCGACCGCGGTATCAAGACGTTTCTCGTCATTCTCGGTAGCGTCGTGGCCTTCTCCAGCGGGGGCAGTCAGGTTGGACTCGCAACCGGACCGCTGGAGAATCTCTATTCGGCTGAGCTCGGCGTGCCGGGTATCGTCTTGCTCGGCCTCGGTGCCACCGGCATCCTCGGCGGTGCGTGGATGGGCGCACCGCGCCTCCTGCAGGCCACCTCCCGCGAGTACGCACAGCTCGGCGTTCGACGCTCCATTGCCGCGCTGGTCCCCGGTTTCATCATCGCGCAGGTGGCCATCTCACTCGGGATTCCCATCTCGTTTAATAATATCATCATCAGCGGCGTCATCGGCGGTGGACTAGCCGGTGGCTCGGCGGGCGTCTCTCGCCGGAAAATCGGTGTTACGCTGGCGTTCTGGTTCATTACACTCGTCACCTCGATAGCACTCGGATTCGGGCTTTACCGAGCCTTCGCGATAGTCCTGGGCGTATAGCAGTCACCGGACGACGGTGACGGTCATCGGCGCACTGCCGACCACGTCGGTCGAGACGGTCCCGAGGAGCCGCCGCGTCAGGCTGTGGCGGCCACCGCCGTGGCCACCCATGACGATGTGGTCGACACCGTGGTCAGTGGCGTAGTCGACGATAGTGTCGGCCGGGTCACCCGTCTCGACTGCGATGTCGATGTCCCGTCCACTCTCCGCAGACCGCTTTTTCGTGCGACTGATGATGTTTTCGGCGCGCTCGCGCGCAGTCGCCTCTCGCTCGTCTCCTACTTCGAGGACACCGCCCTCGCTCATCGGACTGTCCATCGGCGTCACGACGTTCAGAACGGTCAGCTGACAGTCGAACGTCTCGAGTGCGTGGACGAGTGCATCATCAGCCAGCGGTGAGCCATCCAGCGGGACGAGTACGTGCGAGGGGGCCATACGACCACTGTGTAGCCAAACACCAAGTAGACTGTCCACTCTCCGGTTCCGTTTGCCGGTTGTAGTGTCGGCCGAGACTGTCTGACCGTGACAGTTAATTACAGGCCACCCGTTGGTATTCCCGAATGCTCTCGGAGCCACGAGCGCGAATCAGAAGGGCACTCGGACGCGCCAAGGAGATGCTCTGGGAGGCGTTCTCCGAGGACCACTCCACAGAGGAAGTGGCCCAGAGTTTCAGCCTCGGCGTCTTCATCACGATGCTTCCGACACTCGGAACCGGGTTTATCGCGTTCGTCGGGCTCGCCGCGTTCGTTGACCGCCTGAACAAACTCGCGCTGGTCGCCTCTGCCGTCGTGTTCAATCCGGTCGTCAAGTGGGGCGTGTACGCGCTCTCGGTCAGTCTCGGTTTCCTCTTGCTCGGGCCGGTCGAGGGCGTCACGATGTCGGAAGTGTCGCTCACCGCGGCACCCGAAGTGGCCCTCCGGCTGGTCGTCGGCAACGTCATCCTCGCAATCATCGCTGCCGTCCCGAGCTACTTTATTGCTCACCGGGTCGTCGAGCGCTACCGGCGCAACGAGAAGACACTCTGGGAGGGACTCCGTGCTCGGTTCGGCCTGAAGGCTGACTGACCGACCCGAACCCATTTTATTCGGCGCGTGCCACCACGTTGGTATGACCACCGTTCGGGACCTGCAGTCGATGGCGGGCGAAGAGGCGATCTCGATGCTGACGGCGTACGACGCGATGACAGCCACTATCGCCGAAGATGCCGGTATCGACGTCCTCCTCGTCGGGGACAGCATGGGCAACGCCATCCTCGGCTACGACGACACGCTCCCTGTCACCGTCGAGGAAGTCGCCTCGCGGACCGGAGCCGTGGCTCGCGGTGCCGAGGACGCACTCGTCGTCGCGGACATGCCCTTTCTCTCCTTTGGCACCGACCGCGCCGAGTCGGTCGCGAATGCAGGGCGGATGCTCAAAGAAGAGGGCGCGAACGCGGTGAAAATCGAGAGCGGCCCGCACACTGTCGACCTCACCGAACACCTCGCGGACCTCGGCATTCCGGTGATGGCCCACGTCGGCCTGACACCCCAGAGCGTGAACCAGACCGGCTACACCCAGCAGGGCGGCGATGTCGAACAGGCGGAAGAGATCGTCGAGATGGCCCGCGCTCACGAGGAGGCGGGCGCGTTCGCGTGCGTGCTCGAACACATCCCGTCGAATCTCGCGGCTCACATCACCGACGAACTGACGATTCCGACCATCGGTATCGGTGCCGGCGACAATTGCGACGGACAGGTGCTTGTTGTCACCGATGCCGTGGGACTGAGCGACTACTCGCCGCCCTTCGCCGAGGCGTTCGGAAACGTCCGCGAAGAGATGTCCTCGGCTATCGAAGAGTACGTCGACGCCGTCGAAAGTGGAGCGTTCCCGGCAGAGGAACACAGTCACGTCGCCGAGGAACTCGACGATCTCTACTAGAAGCGGCGGTCGGACTCTCCGGGACCCCGTTCGTCGGTGAGTCGTGAGTATCGCGGCAGACCGGTCAGGGGGCGTGGGTGTCGAAAAAGTCAGCTAGAGCGGCGTTGAACGCCGCCGGCTGGTCGACCATTGCGAGATGTGCGGCGTCGTCGAGGACGGTCAGGTCTCCGCGTGGCAGTTCGCTGGCGAGCACTTCGTGGTAGCTGGGGGGTGTGAGTGTGTCGTGCTCTCCGACGAGCGCGAGGACTGGAACCTGCACGTCGCGCAACTGCTCGCGAACGTCGAAGGTGTGACAGGACAGAAAATCCCGTTCGGTAACCGCCCGCCCGACGGCGTACATCGTCTCGACAGACCGCTCGCGCGTCTGCTCGTCGGCGTCGTGAAAGAGTCGGTCTGTGCCGTGGAGCCACTCGACGGCCCGCTCGAAGTCCTCGGCCAACCACGTCCGAAGCGACTCGGCGACCGGAAGCGCCGCACCTGTTCCCGCGAGGACCGCCGCTGCCGGTTCGTGATCACCGTCGAGCAGTATCCGCTGGATGACTGCCCCGCCCAGAGAGTTGCCCACGAGTACGTCTGCCTCGACAGCGCGTGCGACCGCACTCACGTCCTCAGCGTACGCGAGGAGCGTCTCTGGCCCCGCGGTAGTGTCGATGTCGTCTGACTCGCCATGACCGCTCAAATCCAGCGCCGCCGCGGGATGGCTCGGTCCGTCCGGACCGTACTGGTGCGCCCACACCCGATGACTGCCGCCGCTTCCGTGGACGTACAGCACTGTCGGATCGCTTCCGCCTCGCTGAACAATCCGGTAGGCCGTGTCTCGTCCGTCGTGACTGACCGTCTCCATACCATCGTTACCGTGTCGCTCTCACTTCGTGCCAGCGATTGCTCGCTGGCGGCTACCTGTCGAACTAACTGCCCGCGCTCTGGTGTGAACCGCAAACAATCTATTTGCCGTAATCCCCGGAAGGGTATCTGTATATTAGGGTAAGATTTATATACTTATCGCGGTTACTTGTAGTTAGTATGAAACCGATGCAGCAGCTCGAAGCGCAGGATATCGACGTGAGTCGATTCGAGTACGACGACAGTGTAGTGCTCGCTGCGGACTTCGGCTACGTTGGCTCCTCGTCCGTCGAAGTCGTCGACGATACGGTCATCGTCGTCGCGGACGACGAGCAGTACGACATCGAACTGGAAGGGGACGCACGAGCGTTTATGAAAAACGGCGTCCTCACTATCGAGGTGAGTGCATGAGACTCACTGTCAAGCCCCTGAAACAGAAAGACGCGGGTCGCGGACTCGCGGCTGTCGACCGACAGGCGATGGCCGAGATGGACCTCGAGAACGGCGATTACATCGTCATCGAGGGTGACGACGGGCGTGCGGTCGCGCGCGTCTGGCCCGGCTATCCCGAAGACGACGGCCGTGCTGTCGTCCGAATCGACGGTCAGCTCCGCCAGGAGACAGGCGCAGGAATCGACGACTCCGTCGACGTCGAAGCCGCAGATGTCCAGCCGGCGAAATCGGTCACGGTCGCGCTTCCGCAGAACCTTCGGGTTCGTGGGAACGTTGCCCCGATGATTCGCCAGAACCTCAGCGGACAGGCGATTACACAGGGACAGACCGTCCCCGTTTCTTTCGGTCTCGGACCGCTCTCCTCGATGTCCGGCCAGAAGATTCCACTGAAGATTGCCGACACCCGGCCCGGCGGCACCGTCGTCGTCACCGACTCGACTGACGTACAGGTGTCCGAACAGCCCGCCGAGCAGATTGCCGGCGGTCCCGAGGGGAGTCAGGACCACGAGACGCCCGACGTGACCTACGAGGACATCGGCGGTCTCGACGACGAACTCGAGCAGGTCCGTGAGATGATCGAGCTGCCGATGCGCCACCCAGAGCTGTTCCAGCAGTTGGGCATCGAACCGCCGAAGGGCGTCCTCCTGCACGGTCCGCCGGGGACCGGGAAGACGCTGATGGCCCGCGCCGTCGCTAACGAGATTGACGCGTACTTCACGGACATCTCTGGACCGGAGATCATGTCCAAGTACTACGGCGAGAGCGAGGAGCAACTTCGGGAAGTGTTCGAGGAGGCAGAGGAGAACTCCCCGGCCGTCGTCTTCATCGACGAAATCGACTCCATCGCACCCGAACGTGGCGAGACCAGCGGTGACGTGGAACGCCGTGTCGTCGCCCAGCTCCTCTCGCTGATGGACGGCCTCTCCGAGCGCGGCGAGGTCATCGTCATCGGTGCGACCAACCGCGTCGACGCTATCGACCCCGCACTCCGTCGAGGCGGCCGCTTCGACCGCGAAATCGAGGTCGGTGTCCCAGACAAGGAGGGCCGCAAGGAAATCCTACAGGTCCACACCCGCGGGATGCCCCTCTCGGAGAAGGTCGACATCGATAAGTACGCCGAGAACACCCACGGTTTCGTCGGTGCCGACATCGCGCAGTTGGCCAAAGAGAGCGCGATGAACGCGCTTCGGCGCATCCGACCAGAACTGGACCTCGAATCCGACGAAATCGACGCCGAGACGCTCGAACGGTTGGAAGTCACCGAACAGGACTTCAAGCAGGCGCTGAAGGGCATCGAACCCTCCGCCCTGCGTGAGGTATTCGTCGAAGTGCCCGACGTGACCTGGGAGAACGTCGGTGGACTCGAAGACACCAAAGAACGGCTGCGCGAGACTATCCAGTGGCCGCTGGAGTACCCCGAAGTGTTCGAGCAGATGGACATGCAGGCCGCAAAGGGCGTGCTGATGTACGGTCCACCGGGGACCGGGAAGACGCTGCTGGCGAAAGCGATCGCCAACGAGTCGAAGAGCAACTTCATCTCCATCAAGGGACCTGAACTGCTCAACAAGTTCGTCGGCGAATCGGAGAAAGGCGTCCGCGAGATATTCGAGAAGGCACGGTCGAACGCACCGACTGTCGTCTTCTTCGACGAAATCGACTCCATCGCCGGGGAGCGGGGACAACACACCGGCGACTCCGGCGTCGGTGAACGCGTCGTCTCCCAGTTGCTGACCGAACTCGACGGGCTCGAGGAACTGGAGGACGTGGTAGTCATCGCCACGACGAACCGCCCGGACCTCATCGACAGCGCACTCCTGCGCCCCGGTCGTCTGGACCGGCACGTCCACGTGCCCGTTCCCGACGAGGAAGCCCGCCGGAAGATCTTCGCGGTCCACACCGAAGACAAACCGCTGGCCGACGACGTGGATCTCGACGACCTGGCGCGCCGGACTGACGGCTACGTCGGTGCCGACATCGAAGCGGTCTGCCGCGAGGCCTCGATGGCCGCATCGCGGGAGTTCATCAACAGCGTGGATCCCGACGATATCGACGGCAGTATCGGCAACGTCCGCGTGACTGCCGACCACTTCGAGGAAGCGCTGGACGAAGTCCGCGCCAGTGTCGACGAGGAAACCAAAGAGCGCTACGAGGAAATCGAGCAACGCTTCGGCAAGGCCGAGGCCGAACTCGAGACCGAAGAGAAGGTCGGCCGGACCTTCCAGTAGGCTCCCGGTCGCGGTATTCCGGTTTCGCAGTTTTTGTTTTGCACTCGGACAGCAACCGCACAGCCGTCCGACAGCCGCTTGCCGCTCGTTTTTGTATGTGTGCGTCCACGAGGACATATGGCCACTGTTAGCGAAACCCACATCGAGAACAGAGAGCGAATCCAGCCCAACGACACCAACAACTACGGCGGCGCACACGGCGGCAACATCATGCGGTGGATGGACGAAGTCGGTGCCCTCTCTGCGATGCGCCACGCCGGCGAGACGTGCGTGACGGCCCACGTCAACGACCTCGATTTCAAGCGGCCGATTCCGCAGGGCGACACATGCGTCATCACAGCCTACGCGTACGCGACCGGTCGGACCAGCATCCGGGTCCGACTGCAGGCGTTTCACGAAGCCCCGCGTACCGGTGACCGCGAGCAGACGACCGACTCCCACTTCGTCTTCGTCGCCGTCGACGACGAGGGAACCCCAACTCGTGTTCCAGAAATTGCCGTCGAATCTGAACGATGCGAACGGTTACAGGAGACGGCACTGGCCGGTGAAACCACAGACTAAGAGCGTTACCGGGGCGTGAGTCCGACGCCGTCTGCCAGGAGTTCGTGCGACCGGAGCGCGTCTTCGTGGTTCCCGACGACGTGTTGAATCATCACTTCGTCGACGTCGACGCGGTCGGCGAGTTGGTCCAGCAGGCTGGCGAGCGTTTCCGGACTGCCGGAGATGGCCCGCGGCCACTCGTCGTCGTCCAGCGTGGCAGGCGTCGGTTCGGGAACGGAGCCAAGTTCGTCGATGGCCTCCTCGACGCTCGGTGTCGTCCCGACGACGCCGCGTTCCATCCGCTTGTACGACGCTTCTGCCACGGCTCGGAGCCGTGCCGCCTCCTCGTCGGTCTCGGCACAGACCACGTTCACCGCAATCATTCCCTCTGGTTCGTCCACGCCACCGCCAAGTGCTGACGGCTCGAACGCTTCGCGGTAGTCCTCGAAGGCGTACTCGGCGAACTGCGGGCGGATGAACGCCGCAAAGCAGTAGCGTAGTCCGAGTTCACCTGCGACGGCCGCACTCGACGGACTCGACCCGAGCGTCCACGGGATGGGTGTTTCGTCGCCCGAACGCGGAATCTCCAGGTCGCTGTAGGCGTGTTCTGGCGGATATTCGTCGTAGAGGTGGCTGACGACGGCTTCGATTTTCTCGGCGTGGTCCTCGTCCGGGTTCTGGACGTATCGGTCCGTTCCGAGGGCGCGGTCGGCGGCCGGTGAGCCGTTCGCGCGCCCGAGCCCGGCGTCGATACGACCCGGTGCGAGTCCGTCCAACGTGCCGAACAGCTCGGCGACTTTGAACGGACTGTAGTGATTGAGCAGGACTGCTCCCGATCCGAGCCGAATCGAATCCGTTTCGGCGGCGAGGTGGCCGAGGAGTACTTCGGGCGTCGTCCCCGCCAGCGTCTCTGCCATCCCGTGGTGTTCGGCCACCCAGAACCGCGAGTATCCGAGTCGTTCGGCCTGCTGTGCGGCGTCGACGGTGTTCGCGTAGGCGTCTATCGCGGTCCCATCGTCGGGGACCGGGGAGAGGTCGACAACGGAGAGGTTCACGTCCGTCTTCGGGGAGTGTGAAAAATAACGGTTCGGTTCCCAGCAGGGTCACACTTGCATAGCTGCGAATGGAGTGTCCTCGGGCGGTGTCTGGTTTCTTCTCCTCCTACTGGTTTTCCTCGATTCGTTCGAGGCGGTCAAACGGAACGTAGCCGACGATTTGCTTTTCGCCGTCCTCGGTCGCCCAGAGTCGCACACCGCTGTTTTTCTCGTCGAAGCCGTCGCATTCGATAGTTCCCTGTGCTGTTATCGCAATTAAATCACGTGCCATTTCTAACCGTTATGGCTGTTTGCGTAAACACCTTTGTGACCGGTTCACACTGGATTGGGATCGGATAGAACGATTCTACCGTCTTATGTTCACCCCGTTATCGATAAATTGGCTGTTAGAACGAGCAGGTGGAGTGAGCACCAGCATCCGCGCGAGCGAAGCGAGCGCGGTTCACCGAGCACGAACGAAGTGAGTGCTCGGCCTTTTTCGCCCACGTTTTTGCCGGGAGTGGTTCGAGCGCGGCGAAGCCGCGACTCGAACCCGACCGGGAAAAAGGTGGTCTGTATTGAGCGTTCGGTGGGGTGTTTCAGATAGAGCATCTGAGGTCTTCTATGATACCTACACCGGATCGGGCTGGCTGCTTCGAAATCCCCTTGACCGTCGGGCCCCTCCGTTCAGATATGCAACTCCAGGCGCGCGACCGGGTGCGCGAACTGACGGCTGTTCTGAGCATCGTCTCGCTGGCTGTCGTCTTCGGGACCGCTGGCGGACTGGTCCCGTCGGGTGCACTCCCCAGAATTACGCCGCTGGTCGAGGTGATTCCCCACCTCAATGCTGCCCTCAGCGCAGCGGCGCTCGTGACCATCGCTATCGGCATCCGCGCGGTCAAAGGCGGAAATATCGCTCGCCACCGGGCTGCGATGGCCGCGACGACGGTTCTCTTTCTTGGCTTTCTCGTCCTCTATCTCTACCGTATCGCACTGGAAGGACCGTCTGCTTTCCCCGGCCCCGAGACGGTCTACCAGTTCGTCTATCTGCCAACGCTGGCGATACACATCCTGCTCGCAGTACTCTCGATTCCGTTCGTTTATTATGTCCTCCTGCTCGCAGTAACCCGCCCGATTGCAGCGATTCGTGAGTCGCCTCACCCACGCGTCGGGAAGATCGCAGCCTCGCTGTGGTTCGTCTCCTTCGCGCTGGGTATCGCCGTCTACGGACTACTGTACGTGGTGTACTGACTGTGGGCCGCTGCCCACAGGCTTTTGCTCCCGCCGTCGCTACCGTCGGCTGAATGGCCGAGGAGGGTCCGGCGTCGGTCGACGGAGGATGGTGGCGGTATCTCGTCAGCGCCATCGGTGGGCTCTTGCTGGTCGTCGGTGTCGGCTCCGTACTTCTCGACGCGCAACTGTCCAGCGAGGAACTCCTCCAGATTTCGGCGCTGGTCGTCCTCTGTCTGTTGCTCATCGCTGTCGGCGTCCGGATCGCACTCGATCTGACTGACAGCGAGGACGCGATTCGTATCCTTGCGTGGGTGAGCGGCGGTGTGCTCGCCCTCGCAACACTGGGCGCGTGGTTCCAGTTTGTCGTGCCGACGACCGACACCACGTTTCAGACGCTGCTCGTCTTCCTGTCCGCACTCGCCGCTGGCGCACTGTTCGGTGCCGTCGTCGGCTACTACGACGTTCGGGTCCGAAGCCTCGTCGAGCGTGCCAGCCGTGAGCAGGGCCGCCGCGAGTTCCTGAACGAACAGCAGGAAGCACTCTCGGCACTGAACGGAATTCTCCGCCACCAGATTCTCAACGACGCCAGCGCCATCAGCGGTCGCGCGGAACTGCTCGACGCCGAGAAGATCGACCGCGACACCGCCGTCGACTCCATCGTCGACCACTGCGAGCACATGACCGACACCGTCGACCGCATCGAGACGGTCGTCGACGTGCTGACGTGGGTGACCGACACCGGCGAGACGAGCGTCGACCTGGCCATCGATCGCGCAATCGCCACCATCGAAGACGACCGGCCCGACGCGCCTATCGAGGTGACCGGTGAGACTGACACGAGCGTTCTCGCTGACGCGTTGCTCTATCTGGCACTCTACGAGACACTCGACAACGCGCTCCGGCACGGCGAACCACCGGTAACGGTATCTGTCGAAGAGCGCACCGACAGCGTCGTCGTCACCGTTGCCGACACCGGAACGACAGTCGGTGTCTCTCCTCGAAAGTCACTCTTCGAGCCGAACACGCGCGGCACCGACAGCGAGGGCGACGGACTGGGGCTCTACCTCGCGGACCTCATTCTGGACCGGTACGGCGGAGAGATACGGCTGGCTGGTGGGTCACAGACGGCGTTCGAAATCGAATTGCCGCAGCGTTAGTCGTCGGCGCTGACCGTCGAGTCGATCTGCGGTCGGTCGATCTCCCGGTCTCGCTCTTCCCCTTCGATGTCGTAGGGGTACTTGCCGGTGACACAGCCCAGACAGAGGTCCTCGTGGCCCCTGTCGAGCGCTTCGGTGACTGCGTCGATGGAGAGATAGGACAGCGAATCTGCCAGAATCTCGTCGCGAATGTCCTCGACGCTCCTGTCTGCGGCAATAAGTTCCTCCCGGCTCGCCATGTCGATGCCCAGGTAACACGGTGCGATGATGGGCGGCGCACCGATGCGGACGTGGACTTCCTCTGCTCCGGCGTCCCGCAGTAACTCGACGAGCTGTGTCGAGGTGGTTCCGCGAACGATGGAGTCGTCGATGACCGTAACGCTCTGGCCCTCGATGGTCGATTTGATCGGGTTGAGCTTCAGCCGGACTGCGCGTTCGCGTTCGTCCTGCGTGGGCATAATGAAGGTGCGCCCGACGTAGCGGTTTTTCATCAGTCCCTCGGCGAACTCCACGTCGTTGCCGTCCTCGTTCGCGGCTTCGGCATAGCCGGAGGCAAACGAGCGACCGGAGTCGGGAACGGGCATCACCACGTCGGTGTCGACGCCGGACTCTTCCCAGAGGGATCGACCCAGCTCTCTGCGCACTTCGTAGACGAGTTCGTCGTTGATGATCGAATCCGGGCGGGCAAAGTAGACGTGCTCGAAGAAACAGTGAGCGGTGTTCTCGCGCTCGACGAGCTGGTAGGTGTCGTACCCCGAGCCGTCGGGATGGAGAACCACCAGTTCGCCGGGTTTCACGTCCCGGATGAGCTCGCCGTCGAGCGTGTCGATGGCGGCAGATTCTGAGGCGATGACGTACCCGTCGTCCAGTTCGCCGATACACAGCGGGCGGTTGCCCTGCGGGTCGCGCACGCCCATCACCGTCTCGTCGTGCATGATGGTCAGCGAGTACGACCCGTGGATGCGACTCATCGTCGACTTGACCGCGCGAATCAGGTCCTCTTCGAGCAGATTCCGCGCCAGGTCGTGGGCGATGACTTCCGTATCGCCGTTCGACGTGAACGCGTGGCCGAGCGTGGCCAGTTCCTGCCGGACCTCCTCGGTGTTGACGAGGTTGCCGTTGTGGGCCAGTCCGAGCGACCCACTCTTGAACGACACCGAGAACGGCTGTGCACAGCACTGGCCGAGACCGCCCTGTGTCGGGTAGCGGACGTGGCCGATGCCGTTCGGGCCCTTTAGCTGTTCGAGGTCGTCGTTGTCGAAGACGTCTCCGACGAGGCCGGTATCGACGTGGTCGTACTGCTGGAAACCGTCGTGGGTGACGATGCCCGCGGCTTCCTGGCCGCGGTGCTGGAGGGCGTACAGCGAGTAGTAGAGCGGGCGGGCGGCGTCTCGGTCCGCAAGAGAGATTCCAACAACGCCGCACTTCTCGTGCATGTTATTCGCCAGATTTACTCTGCCACTCGTAGCCGCGTCGTTTGGCCGACTTGCCGAATCCGCACGACGAGCAGACCTTCTTCTTCGTGTGATACGACTTCTCGCCACAGCGGCGACACTTCGTGTGTGTCGTGACGTTTTTCTTTCCCTGACTCGGGGTTCCTGCGCCAGTCATGGGTTGATTGAGACGACGTTATCGCCGCGTATAATCGTTGTGTCTTCGCCCTCCTCGACGACGAGATTCATGTGCTGGTCGTAGCCCGCGAGGGTACCGTCGTACACTTCGCCACCCTTCAGGTGGACTGTGACGCTCTCGCCGACCGATGCTTCCAGTACGTCGAGCGGCCGATTTCCGTTGTCACTCATACACCAACGGGGCGGTGTCGGGAGCATAAACGTACCGGCTCCCAACGCTCATAACACGACGGATTCGTATTCAGTTTCCGAACGGGTCAATTTCGCGTGGGGCTTCGAGTTCGCAGTCAAGCAGATGGACTGATTACCCGCTGTATGCGTCGAGCAGGTCCCACTCCTCTCGCATCAGTTCACGGACGCCGTGTGTCAGTATTCCCTCCCCTAACGACGTGGCGCGATAGTAGGAGTACAACCCGTCGCTGTCTGGCTCTGCTCGCTTGCGGTTCTCGACGAGTCCAACGTCAACCAGGGCATCAAGGTGGTAGTGGAGGGTGTTGGATTCGATGTCCAGCGCGTTCCGGAGTTCTGTAGCACTCTGTGCTCCGTCCTCGACGAGACTATCGAGGACACGAAACCGAGTCTCGTTCCCGATTGCTCGTTGCATATCGAGATACTCTCCCAGTGACAGGATACTGTGTTCCGGGAGCAGCCCATCTCGCTCGGCCGCTCCAGAACCCGGACGTTCGGTCTCTCCCATGCGTTTCTATTTGCCGCCCTGCTGTTTAAGTGTTCGCTGACTCAGCAACTCTTGAAATTCCGGATGTTTATATACTATCGGCCAGAGAGACACCGTATGCGCGAGCGCCTGCTCGACACGCTCGGTGACCTCGCCCACACGCGGTTTCTCGTCTACTTGATGGGACCGTACCAGGCATTCGATATCGAAGCAATCGTAGACCGAACAGATTCGCTCGACGCGGATTCGGTTCCGGAAAGCGTCGACTTCGGTCGATTGGTCGGAAGCGATGAGAATTTAGAACGTGACGAGGCGACGCTTGACCTCCTGTTGACTGTTCGAGACGAACTGCGAACAGACCCGGGTGTGAACGCGTTCCTCGCACTCGACGTCGACATACCGCTCGAGGAGATGGACGCTGCGACCCAGAGTGTCGAATTCGCCGTTGCCAGTAACGCAGTTGTCTATATCGTACCAAAAGTGGGTGACAATCTCGGTGTCGGTATCGAGGCAGGCGCTGTGCTCGAAGCGCTGTTCCGCGAACGTGAAGACTGTGACGGCAACGCAGACAGTACTGACCATCACGAACGTGTCGTCTTCGTTCACGAGTCGGGCGTCCGGAGTGCGATGATTGCAGCCGTACAGGACAGGTGGGAGGCTCGTATCTACTCCTACGACGACCGGGACGACCTCGTTCGCCAACTCCGCCTGTTCGTCAGGGATATTGCTCGCCGTGAACAACTGGGCGACCTCGAACCGCTCGACGACTTCAGTGGATAAGCGCTCACCAATTCAGATATCGACCGAAAATTCCCACTCGCCTGCGGCCAGCGCAAAGCTAGCCAGTAGGTCCGCAGTCGCATCGAGATCGTTCAGGTCCAGCACCTCGACGGGCGTGTGCATGTAGCGATTGGGCACGCCGACGTTCAGCGACGGAATCCCGCCACGGGAAGTGTAGAAGGCGTCAGCGTCGGTACCTGTTCTGCTCCCGGTCGCTTGCAACTGGACGTCGATGTCGGCGTCTTCGGCGGCCGCACGGACGGCGTCGACGACTGTCGGGTGGTTGGCGCTGCCACGCGAGACGACCGGTCCTTCGCCGAGTTCGACGCCGGTGGACTTCCCGCTGGGTGTCCCCGGCGCGTCGGTGGCGTGGGTCACGTCCGTCGCGACGACGGCGTCGGGGTCGAGATCGAAGCCGACCATCTTCGCCCCCTGGAGACCGAGTTCTTCCTGGACCGTGGAGACGGCATAAACTGTCGCGTCGGCTCCTTCTTCTGCCGCGCGGCGCAGCCCCTCGGCGGCCGCCCAGATGCCGACGCGGTTGTCGAGCCCCCGGGCGGCGATGCGGTCCTGTTCGAGTTCGGAAACCGTCTGGTCGAACGTGATGGGGTCGCCGCGCTCGACGAGTTCCTCGGCTTCTTCGTCGTCGGTGACGCCGATATCGACGTGCTGTTCTTCGATGTCTGCGATCGCGTCTTCCTCGGGGTCGCGGAGGTGGATGGCCGTCTGGCCGACGACGCCCGGTATCGGGCCGTTGTCGGTGTGAATCCGGACGTGCTGGCCTTTCGAGACGGTCCGATCCGAGCCGCCAATGGGCGTCATCCGGATGGCACCCGACTCCTCGATATCGCGGACCATGAATCCGATTTCGTCGCCGTGGCCAGCGAGTGCGATTTCGGTGTCTCCGCCCTCGACGACGGCGACGGCGTTGCCGTAGTCGTCGGTTCTGACCTCGTCGGCAAAGTCCGCGACGTAGTCGACCCACGCTTGCTGGCCAGTCGTTTCGAACCCCGACGGGCTGGCCGTCCCGAGCAACTCGTCCAGAAACGCACGTCGTTCTTGCTCCATACTCACCTGTTGGTGGCCGCGGGCCTGAAAGCTCCGGTCCGCGGCACTGGTGACGGGTCAGGAATGGAGTGTGCTGGCAGAACGGCTATATGTCCGGTGGTCGAACACGAGCGTATGACCGAGTTCACGTTCCTCAAACTCCAGGTCGACGACGTATCGTTTTCTGCGAAGGCACCCTTTATCGGCAGCGACGAGAGCGATGGCGAAGACGACGGCGACGAGGAAGATTCGGGCAGCGTCTTGCCGATTGTGCTCGGGCTCGTTTTCCTCATCGCCGTCGCGGTCGCCGCAAAGAAGCTCCTCGGCGGACGGGGTTCGGATCTGGACGCAGTCGATATCGACACCGAGTAATCGGATGAGAATGCCAGGGGAAGACATTTGCCGGGCGACCACCTGAATCTGGCAATGAGTCTCTATCGCAGCGTCAGAGCAGTCACCGACGCCTCGGGTGACGGTCCGGTCGACTGGGGCGCCGTCGGCGACGCAGCTAAGGCCGCCACAGACCCCGGCGATATCGATGTACCGTCCGACGAACAATCCGCTTACGCCGCCGACGTGCGTGACGCACGTGACCGCATCCGTCGCGTCACTGCACTCGATTTCGACCTGCCCGAGACCGTCGAAATCCAGTCGCGCCATCACTGGATAGACGCCAACGTCGCGACCTTCGAGCGCGTGATGGCGCCCATCGAGTCCCGCGCCGAGTTCATCCCCGGCATCGCACGCATGGTCAACACCGGGTCGATGGCGTTTGCGCTCTCCTTTCTCTCGAACAACGTCCTCGGCCAGTACGACCCACTCTTGCTCGCTGACGGCGACGACCACAAACTCTATTTCGTCCGGCCGAACATCCGGCGCGTCGCCGACTCGCTGGACGTGCCGTACCCCCGATTCCGCCGCTGGATTGCCTTTCACGAGGTGACCCACGCCGCCGAGTTCGGCGCTGCTCCGTGGCTCCCCGAACACCTCGAAACCACGATGCAGGAAGCAGTCGAGAAACTCACCGAAGGGACTATCGACCGCACGCAACTGGGCGAACTCGACACCGCCATGACGACCGTCGAAGGGTACGCCGAGTTGGTGATGGACGATGCCTTCGACGACGAGTACGAGGACCTCCGCCGAAAGTTGGACGAACGCCGCTCCGGCCGCGGGCCACTCCAGCAACTCATTCGGCGGGTGCTCGGTCTGAACATGAAGCGCCGCCAGTACGAACGCGGGAAAGAGTTTTTCCAGGCAATCGTCGACGCCCGCGACATCGAGACGGCGGGACTGGTCTGGCAATCGCCGGAGACGCTGCCGACCGACGACGAACTCGACGACCCGGCGGCGTGGCTGGCGCGGGTCGCCTGAGAGAAAACAGAGCGGCAGTCGCCGGTCTCAGATGTGTTCGTGCTCGTGATCCACGTCGGGTCCGCTCCCCGCTGAGGTCGTCGAGAGTTCCTTGACGCGGTCGGACAGTTCGAACACGGCACTCTCCTGTTTCTCTGCCTCGTCAACGATCTCCGCTGTCGTCGACGAGACGTCGTGGGCGCTCTCGCGCACGTCGTCGACAGTCGCCATGACTTCCTCGACAGTCGCAGCCTGCTCGTCGTTGGCGTCGGCGACCTCGTGGATGCCGTCGGCAGCCTCCTCGACTTTGTCCGAAATCGTCCGAAGGGAGTCGAGTGCGGTTTCGATCTCTTCTTCGGCGTCCTGAATCCGGTCATGTGAGCGTTCGACTTCGTCGACGGTCTCGGTAGCCTGGCCCTGGATGGTCTCGATGCGACTGGCAATCTCTTCGGTGTGTTCCTGCGTCTCGGTGGCGAGTTGCTTCACCTCGTCGGCGACGACAGCGAAGCCGGAGCCGGCCTCGCCCGCGCGTGCGGCCTCGATGTTGGCGTTGAGCGCGAGCATGTTCGTCTGGTCTGCCACGTCCGAGATGACTTCGGCGACCTCGCCGATCTCGTCCATGTAATCGTCGAGTTCTTCGACCGTCTCGACCAGTCGGTCGCTGATTTCCATGACTTCGCCGGTCACGTTGCGGGCGTCTTCACCCGCTTCGACGCCGCTGTCGGCCTCTTCGAGCGCGCGTTCTGCGGCGCTCGCGACCTCGTTCGAACTCGCGGCGACCTCCTCCATCGTTGCCGAGAAGTCCTCCATCTCGTTGGCGACGCTCTCCAGAGAGTCGTTCTGTTCGTCGACCTGCTCGTTAATCTCGTGAGCGCTGCTCGTCGCCCGTTCGATAGAGCGAGTCAGTTCGTCTGCCTTCTCGTCGACCTGTTCGACCAGTTGTTCGAAACTCTCCGCCATCTCGTTGACGTCGGTCGTCAGTTCCAGCAGTTCGGGTTCGATGACGTCGTGGTCGTCCGCGTAGTTGGCGCGTGCCGCGAGGTTCCCGTCGCCGATCTGGTGGAGCGTGTCGGTGACTTCGGTGACGAGTTCGCCGACTTCCCGCTGGTGGAGCACCTCCTCGCTTCGGTCTTCGACCAGTTCGAAGATGGCTTTCAGGTCGCCGTCGTCGTCGAAGAGGGGAACGGCGAGAAAGCCGATGTGGGTCTCGGAGCCGTCGTCAGCTTTGGTGACGCTCGTGTCCTCGTAGACGAGTTTGTCCGTGTACTCGCTGTACTCGTCGGTCACGTTCTCGATGTCCCAGTGGTCCTCGGCGTCGCGGGGGTTCTCTGCGATCTTGTCGACGAGGCTGTTGTGTCGGCTCCCGTCGGAGTACGTCGCTGCGGCGATTGTCTCGCGGTTGTCGCCGCCGAGGAACTCGCGGTGGTCGTCGTCGAGTCCGAGCAGGCGGTTGATGCCGACGTTGTACTCGAGCAGCGTGTGTTCGTCGTCGATGAGGAATGTGGGGTAGGGAATCGAGTCGAGCACTTCCTCCATCGTGACAGTCTCACTGTACTCGTCGTCTTCGAGCGCCACGACCGAGTCCGCATCAGCGAATTCGTCGACGCCGACCTGCATGTCGACCATGGCCGTCCGAAGCGACGCGAGCAGGTCAGCCTTCGCGTCCTGGGGATCGCCGCCGGCCTCGATTGTCTCGAAAGCGTTCTCGACGAGTCGCTCGAACGCCGGCATGTAACTGCCCACGTACGACGATGGGGGTACGTCCGCGGCGACGTGTTCACGGGCGGTCGATGCCACTCGATTCGCTCGCTCCGGCGTCAGGTCACGTTCGAGGAGTTTCGAGAGGTTGCGGGCGTGTTTCGATGCGGTTCCGTTCGGCACCGGGACGGGGTACGCCTCGGCGAAATCCGGAACTCTGAGTCCGAGCTCCGCGGAGCCGTCGTCGTCCCCGACGGCACTCTGTCGGTTCGCGTCATCGTCGAGCCCAACGATATCACGGGCACGAGACAGCCGTGACGTGCCGTCGATATCCGCGCCGCCGACTGTCTCTCCGGCGTATTCCTCACTGCCGTCGTCCTCGGCTGTCTCTCCCTGCGTGACCCCGGCCATGAGTAGTGCTGTGATATCGTTAGGCATGAGTGAACCCTCGCGACGTATCAGTCAGTGCACGATAAACAACCCGTGTGGGTAAACATCACAGTTAATACGTACACCCTGTCGGTTCCCCCGCGCGGGTGCAGGTATCGGTAGCCCGGGTCACACCGCGGCCTGGCAGCGACACCCCTTTCTGCGCCGTCCCGGAACGGAGTGGTATGGAGCCAAAGCGGGAACTGACGAGCGTCGACCTCGCGGCGCTGGCCGGCGAACTCGGCCGATACGAGGGAGCAGGCGTCGACAAGGCGTATCTCTACGAGGACGGGCTGGTTCGGCTGAAGATGCGACACTACGAGCGGGGACGGGTGGAACTGTTGATCGACGTCGGCGACACCAAGCACGCTCGCATCGCTGACGCCGACAACGTGCCGCCGGCACCCGAGCGACCGCCGAACTTCGCGATGATGCTGCGCAACCGGCTCGCCGGGTCGGAACTCGCCGGCGTCGAACAGTTCGAATTCGACCGCATCATCCAGTTTACCTTCGAGCGCGAGGACGACAGCACCACTATCGTCGCCGAACTGTTCGGCGATGGCAACGTCGCCGTCTTGGACGGTGCCGGCGAGGTCGTCGACTGCCTCGATACGGTCCGTCTCAAATCCAGGACCGTCGCCCCAGGCGCGACCTACGAGTTTCCCGACGCCAGGTTCAATCCGCTCTCGGTCGATTTCGAGGGGTTCGTCGCGCGGATGGACCAGTCCGACACCGACGTGGTTCGAACGCTCGCGACGCAACTCAACTTCGGCGGCCTCTGGGGGGAAGAACTGTGTACCCGGGCTGGTGTCTCGAAGACGATGGATATCGGCGAGGCCGACGAGGGCGACTACCGGGCAATCTACGACACGATTCAGACGCTCGCCGAGCAACTCAAGAGCGGGGACCTCGACTCTCGGGTCTACTACGAAACCGACGGCGGCGACGCCGCCGATGACGCCGACGCCACCGACGAATCGGGTCGTCGCGTCGACGTGACCCCGGTCCCGCTGGAGGAACACGCCGACCTGCGGCCCGAAATATTCGATACGTTCACCGACGCGCTGGACGACTACTTCACGCACTTCGAGGCCGACCACGCCGAAACGGAGGCCGCCGAGACGGGCGGCCGCGACAGGCCAGAGTTCGAGGCGGAAATCGAGAAGAAAAAGCGCATCATCGAGCAACAGGAGGGAGCGATCGAGAACTTCGACGAGCAGGCCGAGGCCGAACGCGAGAAGGCGGAGGCGCTGTACGCCCACTACGATCTCGTCGACGAGGTTCTCTCGACGATACGGTCGGCCCGCGAGGACGGCGCGTCGTGGGACGATATCGAGGAGCGCTTCGCGGAAGGGGCAGAGCAGGGTATCGCCGCCGCCGAAGCCGTCAAATCGCTCGATGGCAGCGAAGGGACCGTGACGATGCAGGTGGGCGACCACACCGCGACGCTGGTCGTCGCCGACGGCGTCGAAAAGAACGCGGATCGACTGTATACCGAGGCAAAGCGCATCGAGGAGAAAAAGGAGGGTGCGCAGGCGGCTATCGAGAACACCCGCGAGGAACTCGAAGCGGTCCGCGAACGCCGCGAACGGTGGGATGCCGAAGATGCAGACGAAGAGAGTGAGGACGACGAGGTGGAAGACGAAGACGAGGATATCGACTGGCTCTCCCGGTCGTCGATCCCGGTTCGGTCGGGCGAGAAGTGGTACGAGTCGTTCCGGTGGTTCCACACGAGCGACGGCTTCCTGGTCATCGGTGGGCGCAACGCCGACCAGAACGAGGACCTCGTCAAGAAGTACCTGGAACCCGGTGACCGCTTCTTCCACGCCCAGGCCCACGGCGGGCCGGTCACCGTTCTGAAGGCGACGGGACCGAGCGAGTCCGCAGACGACGACATCGACATTCCAGAACAATCAGAGCAGGAGGCCGCACAGTTTGCCGTCTCCTACTCGTCGGTCTGGAAGGACGGTCGCTTCGCCGGCGACGCGTACGTCGTCGACCCGGACCAGGTCTCGAAGACCCCGGAGAGCGGCGAGTACCTGGAAAAGGGAGGCTTCGCCATCCGCGGGGATCGGACGTACTTCCGTGACGTTCCGGTCGGTGTCGCCGTCGGTATCACCTGCGAACCGGAGACGCGGGTCATCGGCGGACCGCCGGAGCCAATCGCTGCACGCGCGGAAACAGCTATCACGGTCGAACCCGGGAAGTACGCACAGAACGACATCGCGAAACGGCTCTACCGGGAGTTCCGTGACCGCTTTGCCGACGACACGTTCGTTCGGAAAGTGGCCAGTCCCGACCTGATTCAGGAGTTTCTGCCGCCGGGCGGAAGCCGCATGCGGGAGTAGCGCATATATGCCTCGGTGTCTATGAACGGATACGACCAATGCTTACGCGCCGTCGGCTCCTCGTTGCGGGCCTGCTGTTGCTAGCCGGGACGTATCTGCTAGCGGGTGGACTCGGACTGCCGACGGTCAATCCGACAGACGGTAACACACCAAGTCAGGACCGGCTCATCCAGCCCGTCGAGAACGGAAGCTATCTCTGGCCGTATACGTCTCGCGCGAAGACGACACGCGAGCGGACGCTCGCGACGAACATCATCATCGTCGGCGACGACGACCGCGTCAAGCGGACGCTCACTCAGGAGACTGCACTCGACTGGCAGATTACGGAGCCCGAGAACGAATCAACTGCCAATGGCACTGACGTGTCGGCAGCCAACGAAACCCTCGAGAACGCGTCGGTCGACGCGCCGACGCCGGAGAACTCGACCAACGCGACGGATGCCCCGAACGCGACGAACGCGACCAATCCCAAGCCGGTGACGATACAGGGTGGAGGGCTCGGCTGGCAGGACACACACGGCGCAAAGCGCTACTCGTACATCGACGCGCGACCTGCGGGTGGCGATGCCGGCTGGGTCAGGGAAGCCTACCAGATTCACGCCGGCGACTACTTCGGGAGTCGGTATCACATCCGTGCGTACACGACCCAGGAGACGGAGTGGACTGCAGTACAGATTCACCGGGAGTACTTCGACTGGTTCCGATTGCGACACACCGTCGTCGGTATCCAGCCCTCCCGGAACGCCCTGGAGTCGGACTTTCTGGATAAGCCATTCGTCCAGTCGGTGAGTCGCGAGTACTACGGCGTAAACCGGGGCTGGAACGACGGCTGGATTTCGAAGATTACGCTGCTCCCCGGCACGGCCGTGTTGCTCGTACTCGGTCTGTTCACCCGCGCGACCCGGTACTCACTCCAGCAGGAGGCGCGACGGCTCGTCCGCTGGGGCTGGACCAACGTTCGTGGATTCATCCTTGCCGGAGCGCTCGTCGCCCTGTATCTCAGCGTCCGGACCGCGGGCGTCGTCTTCGAGTCGACACTCTCCGGGGTCGACCCGAAGGTCGTGTTCCCGATACTGTACCCTGCGCTCGCAGTCGGCTTACCGACGCTCACGTTCGTCCTCTCCCAGCCGTTCGGTGCGACGTCGCGGTTTGCTCGCCTCCAGCAGGTCGCGCGCCGACTCGGGCCGTCACTCGATACGATGCCGGCCTTCGGATTCGCGTTCGTCGGACTCACCGCGGCGTTCGTCCTCGATTTCGGCGGGCTGGGTATCTCCAGTATTCCAGTGCAACTCGTCTTGCACCGCGTGGGGCTGGCCTGCGGTCTCGGCCTCATCGCCGCTGGCTCTTCGCACATTGACGAGCGCGGGGCCGGTCTGCTCGTCCTGGGCAGTCTCGGCTGGGTGACGGGTCTGCTGATGCCACTGACCGGCTTCGTCTGAAGCGGTCTGCGACTCTTTCAGAGCAAATACTACCACGAGCCCGGGTCGCCGACAAAAAGGTGAGCGGGCTCGAATCGGCGAACGAGTCCCGAGATGGTGGCCGAGAGTGGCCAGCTGTGAGTCCCCAGCGTCCGGGTGACGGTGACAGCGTTACTGTCCACCCGGCGGTTAGCACTACGGGGTGAGAGCACCTGTCGCTGGTCCCGGTATATCCTGGGACTTTATAACCGCCCGGCCGACCAGAGTGCTTTTGCGAGCGCCCATTCGAGAGAGTCACGTGCGCACGGAACTGCGGACTGTGGCCGGTATTCTCGTCGGCGGCGGTGCCGTGGGTGTCTACCTCTTCTGGGTCGGGTTCGACAGCGTCGCCGCCCGCTTTGCGGGTCTCCTCCCGTGGCTCGCCGCGGTCGCGGCCTGTCTGGTCGTCGTCGAGGGACTGACCGACTCGATCGGCGTCTGGGCGTCCGTCGAACCGCTTGGCGACGGTCTCAGTGCTGACCAGAGCGTACAGTTCGCACTCGCCGGCGACTTCTTCGATACCGTCAGTCCGGCCGGGCCGGTCAGTTCCGAGCCCATCATGGCTCGCTTTATCAGCGTGACCACCGGGTCGACGTACTCTGATGCGCTCGCCGTGCGCGGTGTCGCCAAGTACATCAAAGCCGGAACGCAAGCGCTCTTTTCGACGGTCCTGGCGGCGACTCTCTTGCTTGTCGGTCCCTCGCCGCAGTTTCTCGTCTACACGATGGGCGGTGCTGTCGTCGGACTGGTCGCCCTCGCGGTGGTGTTGCTCTGGAGTCGAGCGGTCCTCTCGCGGGCCGTCGTGGCTGTCCTTGCGCCACTCGTCTCACGGGTCTCGGCACTGTACCGCAGTGACCCGCACGACCGGTCGGTCGTCACCGATGCCGTCGAGCGCTTCTGGAGTCGCATCCTCTACTTCCGGGAGGCGCCGCACTTGCTCGCGTACGTCGCGCTCGCGGGCGTCGTCGAACAACTCGTCGTCGCCGGTGCGCTGTGGGCTACACTGGAAGCTGTCGGCGTGGCCGTCCCGCTGCTCCCGATTGTTGCTATCGTTCCACTGCCACGACTTAGTGTCGTCCTCCCCGTGCCGGCGAGCCTCGGTGCCTACGACGTGTTTCTGGGCGGTGCACTCGTCGTGATGACGGGTGCACCCGCCGACGGTGCGGCCGCCGCGGTCGTTCTCTTCCGGACGCTCGCCATTGCGTTCGCGCTCACCGCAGGTGGCATTTCAGTGGCGTTCCTTCGCGGGTGGCGTCCCTGATTCGGCGGATGTATTCGTCACTCGACGAACGCCACGTCGGTGATCTCGAAGCGCGCGCCGCCGTCTGCACTCTCGGTGACGGTAATCTCCCACCCGTGTGTCTCGACAACTCGCTCGACGATGTACAACCCGAAGCCGGTTCCGCCCTCTCCCGTCGAGTATCCACGGTCGAACACCGCGTCCCGCTGGTCGGCGGGGATTCCAACCCCGTCGTCTGCGATGTAGAACCCGTCGTCCAGTTCACCCACTGTCACGGTCACGTCCCCGTTCCCGTGCTCCACATTGTCGACGGACCGCGTCCGATTGCCTGTAGAGCCATGCTCTACCCTGTTGTCGGACCGCGTCCGACTGCTCCTAGTACCGTGCTCTACACTGTTCCGAATCACGTTCTCTAGCAGTCGCTGGAGGCGATTCTCGTCTGCCCGAATCGTAGACTCCGTCTCGATTGCGAGCGTCGCCTCGTCCGTCTCGACAGTGTTCCACGACTGGCTGACAACCTCGTCGAGTCCGATTGCTTCGATGTCCGTGGCGGTTGCTTCCTCCCGAGCGAGTGCGAGCATGTCTTCGATTAACGTGTCCATCCGCTCGTGGGCTTTCTCGACGGTCGCTAGCTGCTCGCTACTGCACTTGTCTCGAACCAGTTCGAGCCGGCCCTGAGCGACGCTCAGCGGATTCCGGAGGTCGTGGCTGACGATGCTGGCAAACTCGTCGAGACGCTCGTTCTGGTGTGCGAGTTTCTGTTCGCGCTCGCGGAGGAGCGTTTCCCGGTTGACCCGCTGGAGCGCCGTCGTGAGCGTCGCCGAGAGGATTTCGGTGAGGCTCTTGTCAGTCTCGTCGAAGGCGTCTACCTCGGTGGCCGAGACGATGAACACACCCTGGCTCTCGATCGGATAAATAATCGCGCTTCCGGACGGCGTGTTCCCGGCCAATCGCTCGCTTTCGTTCGTGTCGTCGATGACTCGAATCTCGCCCGACTCGAACGCGTCCCAGACCACGCTTCCGACAGTGTCTGATTCGACAGTGCGGTCGTACTCCGGAACCGTTTCGAACACCGCTGTCATCGCGTCGGCGTCCGTTACGAGTTCGAGACGCTCTCCGTCGTCGGTCAGTCGATGGAACCCGCTCAACTCGGCGTCGAGTACCTCCTGTGCGGCGTCGACTGCCACCTGTGCCGTCTCTTCGAGCGTCCGGGTCGTCATCAGCGAGCGCGTCTGGTGCTGGAGCTGTTTGAGTTTCCACTCCCTGGTTTTGAGGTCGGTAATATCTCTGGAGTAGCCGATGACGCGCCGGCTTCCGTCGGTGGTTCGGAACGACGCCAGCCGGAGTTCGAGAATGTCGAGGTCGTATGGTACGTCGGGCGTGAGTTCGATTCGGACCCCGGCTTCGTTCCCCTGCAGTATCGTCTCGATACCGGTCTCGATGGCCGAGACGTCCTCCTCACTGAGCGTATCGAGCGCGGACAAAATGGAGACGTGCTCTCCTATCCAGGCGTTTTTCGGAATGCCCGACACGTCGACAACCCGCTGGTTGACAAAGCTGAACCGTGCCTCGTCGTCGAAGACGTATATGCCATCTTCGGTGTTTTCGACGATTTTCTCGTAGCGGTTGAGCTCGCGCTGTCGCTGTTTGCGCTCGGTGATGTCCGTCGCCAGACCGACGAGCGTCTGTGGCTCCCCGTCCGATCCGCTCTGAATGTACGCTTCGGAACGCAGCCAGCGGACATCGCCGTTGTCAGGATGTGTCCGGAACTCGTATTCGATTGATTCTGTGAGGCTGCGAAGCGTATCGAGGTCCTGAATGTCTTCGACCCGCTGTCGGTCGTCTGGGTGAATCGCTCGGTCGTAGAACGATTCCGATGTCGGAACGTCGACGGACTTCAGACCGAAGAGCCGTTCGAACGCGCCGTAGCGGGTTTCAGTCCCCGTTCCGAGGTCGACCTCGTAAATATACGAATCAGTCGACTCGAGCGCGAACGAGATCCGTTCGTGTGACGTTTCGAGATCTGCTCTCCGTTCTCTGAGTTGCTGCCGGGACCGATAGCTCTCGACGCTGTTTGCAATCCGGTTGGCAAGCAGTTGGTACTGATCGGTGCCAGTCTGCTTCTGGAGGTAGTCAGTCACGTCGGCAGAGATGGCTTCGCTGGCGACCACTTCGCTCCCCTTGCCGGTAAAGAGGATGAACGGCAAGCGTGGGTACTGGTCCCGGACGGCTTCGAGAAATTCGATGCCGTCTCGTCCCGGCATGTCGTAATCACTCACGACGCAGTCGATATCGTGAGTGAGATACTCGAGTCCCTCGTTTGCATTCGCTGCAGTTTCGACGGTAAATCGGTCGTCCGTATTTTCAAGAAAGGTGGCGGTCACGTCGGTAAAACCCGGGTCGTCGTCAACGTGGAGGACGCGAATCGCATCCACGGACAACTCAGACATTGTCATTTAGTTAACGAGAAAACCATAATAATGCTTTGGGTCCCAGTATTTTAATTGAAAAAACGTCGGTCTGTTTGTCTACTATCTGCGTATTAGAGTCCGTTTGTGAGTCTCTATTTCGATAATTGGGTTCTCGATAGACGCTTATCGGTCGGACTGAGCGTTGTAGTCTCCTGGGGAGAAAGCAGATACTCTCTCGTGAGCGACAGCGGCCCGTCCGTTCAGAACATCCCTTTCCCGAGCAGTTCGCGGGCGATGATGTTTTTCTGGATTTCGGTTGTTCCCTCGTAGATCTGGGTGATTTTGGCGTCGCGGTAGAGGCGCTCCACGTCGAAGTCGTCGACGTAGCCTGCGCCACCGTGAATCTGGACGGCTTCGTCAGCTGTGTCAACAGCCACTCTGGAGGCGTATTCCTTGGCCATCGAAGCCAGCATCGTCAACTGGTCCTCGGAGTTGTCGACGCTCCAGGCGGATTTGTAGGTCAGCTGGCGGGCCGCTTCCGTCTTCGTGTGCATGTCCGCGAGCTTGTGTTGGATGGCCTGAAACTCGGAGATGGACTGCCCGAACTGCTCGCGCTCCTGTGCGTAGTCGAGTGCGCGCTCGGTCGCTCCCTTGGCGATACCGACGCCCTGTGCGGCGACTGCAGTCCGTGTTTCGTCGAAAAATTGCATTAGCTGCAGAAAGCCGCCACCCTGGTTCCCGACCAAATTCTCCTCGGGCACGCGCACGTCGTCGAAGAGTAGTTCGGCCGTATCTGACGCGCGAATTCCCATCTTGCCGGTAATCTTCTCGGCGGTGAAGCCGTCGCGGTCCGATTCGACGAGAATCTGTGAGAAGCCGTTGTATCGACCCTGAGCCTCGGGGTCGGTCTGGACCAGGACGACGAAGTAATCGCCGACCGACCCATTGGTAATCCACATCTTGTTGCCGTTGATAACCCACTCGTCGCCGTCTTTCTCGGCGCGTGTCGACACGGAGGACACGTCCGAGCCGACATCGGGTTCGCTGATTGCCGCTCCCATCACGGCGTCGCCGCGTGTGACCGGCTCCAGATATTTCTCCTTCTGTTCTTCCGTCCCGAAGCCGATGAGCGCCTCCGCACCGAAGGAAGCGGCGGTGATGTCCAGCCCGATGCCGGGGTCGACGGCGAACAACTCCTCGATGATGAGCGCCATCTCCAGCGTCGAGTAGCCCGCGCCGCCGTACTCGACGGGGATATTCGCCCCCGTCAGCCCCATCTTGGCTGCCTCGTCCATCACCTCGTGGGGGTACTTTTCTTTTCTATCGTACTCTGTCGCGACAGGTGCAATCTCGTTTTCGGCAAAGCGGCGAACTTCGTCTCGGATCTGCTGTTGTTCGTCGGTCAGTCCGTAGTCCATACGTGATAGCACTCGCCAACCGCAGTTAGTGTTTTCCGAGGCCGATAAACGGACGTAGCGTTGTCTCTGTCAGAAAGAAAACGTTCAAAACCTGGGCGCGCAACCAGCAACACGAATCATGGAACTCGATGACATAGAAACCATCACGGTGCTTGGCGCTGGCACCATGGGTCACGGTATCGCAGAGGTTGCTGCACTCGCTGGATACGACGTTCGCCTCCGGGACATCGAGGAGGAGATCGTCCAGGACGGCTACGACCAGATCGAGTGGAGCCTGAACAAACTCGCCGAGAAAGACATCATCAGTGAGGAGCAACGCGACGCTGCCATCGAGAGCGTCACAGCGGTCGTCGACATGGAGGAGGCAGTCGACGATGCTGACGTGGTCATCGAGGCAATTATCGAGAACATGGACATCAAGAAAGATGTCTATCAGGAACTCGACGCGGCCGCCCCCGACCGGACTATCTTCGCCTCCAACACCTCCAGTCTCTCCATCACGGAGCTCTCGGAAGTCACGGACCGACCCGAGCAGTTCTGTGGGATGCACTTTTTCAACCCGCCCGTCCAGATGGACCTCGTCGAGGTCATCAACGGGGAACACACGTCCCAGGAGACGACTGACCTCATCGCGGAACTCGCCGAATCGATGGACAAGACGCCGGTTCACGTCCGCAAGGACGAGCCTGGCTTCATCGCCAATCGCATCCTCGTTCCCCTGATGAACGAGGCTTGCTGGCTCGTCGAGAGTGACTTCGCGACTATCGAGGAGGTTGACTCCACCACGAAGTACGACATCAACATCCCGATGGGTGCGTTCGAACTCGGCGACCAGGTCGGCAACGACGTGATCCTGCACGTCCTCGACTACATGCACGAAACGCTGGGTGACGCCTACGAACCCAGCCCGCTCCTCCAGCGGAAGGTCGACGACGAAGAACTCGGCAAGAAGACCGGCAAGGGATTCTACGACTACGACAACGGCGGCGTCGACATCCCGATGGACGCCGGCCGCGAAGACATCGAGGCCCGACTGACGGCCATCATGGCCAACGAAGTCGGCAAGCTCGTCCAGAAAGACGTCGCGCCCGTCGAGGACATCGACGAGGCAGTCAAACTCGGCGGCGGCTTCCCCGACGGTCCTGCTAAACTGGCCGACAAGGCTGGTCTGGACTCGCTCGTCGAGACGCTCGAAGAGGCCCACGACGAGACGGGCCACGCCCGCTACGAGCCCAGCGAAGGACTCGAGGAAGCCGCCGATGACGGTGGCTTCTACGGTGGCGACGGCGACGACGGTGACGTGAGCTTCGATACGATTCGCGTCGAGTACCCGTCCGAGAATGTCGGTCAGATTGTGCTCGACCGACCGCAGCAGATGAACACGGTCACGCCGGAACTGCTCGACGAGTTCGCCGCTGCGCTCGACCTGTTCGAGGACGACGACGACGTGCGCGCCGTCCTCGTTACTGGCGAGGGAGACCGTGCGTTCTGTGCCGGTGCCGATGCCGTCGGTATGGCCGGTAGCGCCAACCCGATTGACGCCATCGAACTCGGTCGAAAAGGACAACAGACGTGGGGCAAGCTCGAGGAACTCTCGATGCCCGTCGTCGCCGGTATCGACGGCTACACGCTCGGCGGTGGCATGGAGATGGCCACGTGTGCTGACCTCCGTGTCGCCACGGAACGGTCAACGTTCGGGCAGCCAGAACACGACCTCGGTATCATCCCCGGCTGGGGTGGCACGCAGCGACTCAAACACCTCATCGGCGAGAGCCGTGCGAAGGAGGTTATTTTCACCTGCGACCACTACGACGCCGAGACGATGGCCGACTACGGCTTCGTCAACGAAGTCGTCGGGAACGACGAACTCGAGGAGGAGGCACTTGGTCTCGCCGAGGACCTCGCTGCCGGCCCGCCGCTGGCCCAGGAGTACACCAAGAAGGCGTTCCTCGCCGGCCGTGACGACACCGACGCCGGTCTCGAAGTCGAAGCCCAGGCCTTCGGTCACGTCATCGGAACCGAGGACTTCCTCGAAGGCGTCTCCAAAATGCAGTCCGACGAAGACCCAGAATTCGAAGGGAAGTAAGGTCGATACTGCGAATCCCGATTTTTTGTCGTCGTTACGAGCAGCGCCGCTCACCCTCAATACGGGGGCGAATCACATGACAGCGCGTACCAACGGACGTTCCGAAAGACAGGCTTTATTACTGCCAGGGTCACACTCCCAAATGCGCTCGGTTGGTGTAGTCCGGCCAATCATCTTGGCCTTTCGGCGAGCAAGTCACCGCGACTGTTCGGAAGACAGCCGAGGACCAGGGTTCAAATCCCTGACCGAGCATTCTGCAAGGAACAACGTGACGAGCAGAAGCGCAGGGAATGGGATTTGAACTACGCGAGGCGAACAAAGTGAGCCTCGCCATCGAGTTCAAATCCCTGACTAAGCATTTTCAGGCACACCGTCACCGAATAGCGCAGTCTCTTCTCCGAACACGTTCGGGATAACAGATGGCCGCGAGCAGGTCAAAGCGGCAGGTATGCCAGCAACTGAGGCAGAGACACTCGTCCGGGAAGAGCTGGGTGTACCGGCCGACGCGTCGACCGAGGAACTCGACGTACGGAATCTGGGGCCACCCAAGCCGCTGAAGAAGACGCTGGAGACGCTGGCGGAACTGGCCGACGATGTCGTACTGGTCCAGTTGAACGACCGTGCGCCCCAGCATCTCTATCCGAAACTTGACGACAGAGGGTACGAGTACGAAACTGCCAAGACAGAAGACGTGGTGGTGACCGCAATATCGACGCGATGAGTGTCGACGACGAGTCGGAGCTGGATCTCGACGATGCGACGACCCGCATTCGTGAACGGGGTGAGCGCATCCGGCACACCGAACAGGCACGCGCACTGGGCCGTCTGCGCGCGCGGCGTGACCTGACCGAGCGCGAAGCAAAAGCCGTCCGTGACCTGGCACGGCGACTCACAGAGGCATTACTCGCAGTGCCGGAGTCACACCTCCAAGCCGTGCAGTCGGGAGCGGCAGATCGGGGGTCGGCAGCCGAGGCGATAGCGTTGTTCGGCGAAGAGTGAGGCTACTGGTCGGCAAAGACGACCAGCGCACGGGTGTCTTCGAGTGCCTCGACTGCGATGTCGGCGTCGCCGTCGAAGTTGGCACACGCTCCGCCAGCGAGCGTTGCCGTCGCTTCGTCTACGGTCAGTTCGAGTTTTCCCTCCTGTACTGCGAAGAGAATCGACTGTCCGGGGTGGGTGTGTGGCGGAATGCTGTCGCCGGCTTCCAGACCGAGATGGACCGTGTATGGGTCCTCGAAAACCGGCGTGCGGCCGTCAGCATCGAACTCCGCGAGCGTTGCTGTCTGTATCACTGTTTGGGAAGGGTAGCGACGAATTCGTCGTCGTCGCGCTGCTCGACGGTGTAGTTCTCGGCGTCGAAGTCTTCGACCTCGGCTTTCATCTCGTAGAACAGCGGCCGTGGCTCGTGGTCGTTGATGATCTGGAGCGTCTCGCCGCTGTCGAGCGCTGCAAAGGAGTTGTGAATCTTCGGATGGCGCTCGGGCGGTGGTACTTCTCGCAGGTCGAGTGTCTCTGCTGGCATACGAGTTCTCCTACCCTCCCCACGGCCCAGTCAGCTCTGCCGAATATGTTCGCTGCCGCGTTATTCATCTCTCGGGTTCGAACTCCCCCTGTTTGAGACCGCGCCGAACCGGTTCGTGTTCGGCGTCGCTCGGCGGCGGGGCAGTGACGAGCGTCACCTCCAGTCGGGTATTCTCGTCTGCACGGACGCCGCGTTCGGTCCCCGCCGGCACTGCGGCAACGTCCCCCGGTTCGACCCGGTGTTCGTCGTCTCCGTCGCGGATGACACCGGTTCCGGAGACGACTGTTATTGCGACGTCGCTGCTGGGAGCGTGGACCGGGATGAACTGTCCGGGTTCGAAGTAGCCGAGGACGACTTTCTGCTGTTCGCTCTGGTGAATCGTCTCTGCGACGAACTGTCCGTCGTCGAATCTGCGCTCGTCGTCGAGGCTTGTCGCGACCATGTGTCGTCTCTCGTTCTCGGCCGTGGTGTCGCCTCTCCCGAACCCGTTCGGGAGTACACGTAGTGGACGAGAGTCCCAAGCGTAGCGTATGTCCGGGTTCCTCTCCGTCAGCGGCGATGGCGGTAGCTTCGACAACTACGACGAGTTCGTCCCCGAGCACGTCCCCGACCCGGGGCCGTTTCTCGCCGGCCACGAGATACTGGCGGGTCGCGAACACGCCGCTTTCCACCGGTTCGTTCGCCGACTGTTCGAAGAGCGCGGCGTTTACGACATGACGTTCGGCTACAACCTCTCCCGGCTGAATCTGGACCAGCGTCATCCTGGGGCGGGATACCGGTACGCTGTCGACGCCGAGGACGATGGGATACTCCGTGCGGAGTTCACGCCGACCACGGAGTTTTGCCCACAGAGTGACACCCTCACTATCGGAACCTTCCGTGCACTCAATGGCGAACGCGACCGCCACCAGTTCGACCTCGTCTCGGTTCGCGTCGACGACATGCACCACAATTCGGTCTCGATCAACGGCAAACTCCAGCAGTTAGAGGAGACGTTCAGAGAAACTGGTGAGATTCACGCGGACGTGACGGCCGACGATAGCGGTGAGGAGGTGCCGTCGGAGCGAGGCATGGACGCGCCGTTCTGAGGTGGCCGCGGCGCCAGACGTGTGCGCCCCGTACGGAGACGTGTGAGCCCTGTGTGTGGTCGTGGGGCACGCGTGGGCGAAGATGTTCCCGATAATTTTCAACGGCGTTCCCTGGCAACCGCTCGGTAAGATGGCTGTTTCGTCGCTCCGGATGACCGCGCTGATGGGCGTACTGCTAGTTGCTGTCGTCGCACTCCTGGGTCGAGTCGAAGACTGGGGTTCGTATACAGGCTCCCTCGGTGGCGGTCGTCTCTAGAGACGATGACCGACCGCGAGCAGGAACTCAGGGAGTTGGCCGAACGACTGTGTAACTACGATCCAATCGTCGACGCGTGGACAGCAAAGAGCTTCACCGACCGACTGTTCGTGGTCGACGTCGAGACCGAGTCGGATATTCCTGCATCCGTCCGCGAACGACTTTTCGACCACGGACTTCGGGGATACAACGAGATTCACGACGTGAGTGGTGCCGACGGTGCGTTCGCTGGTCGACTCGAACGTGGTGACCGCTACCAGTTCGTCGACGTGCGCGAGCGCGGGCAGTTACAATCATACGTCGTGGAGTGACTCACTCCTGACACTGCACTACGATACGATTCTGAGTCACTTCGACCAGATACCCCTCGTAGTAGAAGGGACACGTTGCCGACTGCCCGGTGGAAATCGTCTCGTCGAGGGCGTCGGGGTCGAGACACCCCGGCGAGTGGCAAGAGTTCCAGAACAGAGCGGTCAGTGTATTCGGCGACCGCGTAGACGACAGCAAGACTCGGTGTCTCTGCGCTACTCAACTGGTACGTGAAGGCGTCGTCGGTCATCGAATCATTCCTTCGTATTCCCGGTAGAGGGGAGTCCCGTCTTCTGTCCGTCCATCCACGTTTGTCAGTAGCCGACAGTAGTTACTGGAACGGTCGGTACGTTTCGACCTGGCAAGTCTCTTTATCGTAGTCGACGACGTTTAGCTCCTGTAATTTCGGGAGGTGCACGTGGTGTAACTCGATTTGCAGGCGCTCTCTCTGTTCGTCGCTCTCGTCGCTCTCGTACTCCCTGGTAGAAACCGCACGTGCTAACTCCGCCACGTCAATCGGCAAATTCGACTCACTGAGCACGCTGAGGACTCTGCGCCGGCGTCCGGACGAGAGCACCTCGTGTTGTTCGCTTATAGTCAGTAGTCCACTGTTCGACTCGGTTCCGTGGTTTCGCTCTTTTGTTCTGCTCATAGTGGCCTCCCTCGCACCCTCTTCGGTGCGTATCTCTACCAAGATGCCAGAGACAGGTAAGAAAATTCTATAAGATTTTAGGCTCGTCAGCTGAGTCAGCCCCGCCGACAATTCCTCTGTGCTTGCGGCTTACTCTTCGTCTTGTCGTAGCTCTTGTTCCAGTTCGTCCTGGGACAGATTGGGATACACTCCGCCGGCGGAAGGTTGATGAACAGTAGCCGTCTTGCGTCGTTGAATGACTTCGAGCGCTCTCACGGAGGGGTTACAGGAGACGCTGGCGGTATTTGGCTCGTCTGGTCGGCCGCGGACGACGACGGAGGTGGCGACCGAACTCGACCTCGGTCGTCGGAGTACGTACGACCGACTGCAACGACTCGTGGACCGAGACTGCCTGGCGACCAAGAAGGTTGGAGCGTCCGCGCGGGTGTGGTGGCGTCCCGCCACCAGTGATTCGGGGCCATCGCAGGCAACCTCGGACCGGGTGGCTGGTCCGGAGTCACTTGTCGACGATGTCCTCGACTGCGTGGCCGTCGGAATCTTCGCGCTCGACGAGGAGTTTCGGTTCATGTACGTCAACACCCGCGCCGAGTCGCTGCTCGGTGCCAGTGAAGACGAACTCCGCGCTCACGCTGTCTGGGAGGTACTACCGGTCGACGAGACTGACCCACTCGGCGACGCACTCCGGACGGCGATGGCTACGGGGAACCGACAGCGACGGGAACGCTACGTCGAGGACGAAGAGTCCTGGCAGGAGATTCGCGTCTATCCGTCTGCTGGTGGACTGTCGGCGCGCCTTGCTGACATCACCGAAAAGAAAACCCGCGAACGCGAACTCCAGCGCTACCAGACGGTGTTCGAGCAGTCCCGGGACGTCAACGCGGTCGTCGACGAAAAAGCCCGATTTCAGACGATTACTGCCTCTGTGGAGAACGTCCTCGGATACGCACCCGGTGAACTCGTCGACGACGTGGGGTTCGAGTACATCCACCCCGACGACCGCAAAGAGGTGGTGGCCGAGTTTTCGGCGATGGTAGCGGACCCCGGCTACGAACCGACAATCGAGTTCCGCTTCGAACACAACGACGGGACCTGGGTCGCCCTGGAGACACAGGCTCGGAATCTCATCGACGACCCTGGTATCGCTGGCATCGTCGTCTACACTCGGGAGGTGACGGCGCGAAACGAGCGCGAGCACAAACTCCAGCAGCAGGTCCGACAACAGGAAGTGGTCACGAAACTCGGGCAAAACGCACTGGAGAGTCGCGATGTCGATGCGCTGATGTCGGAGGCGACACGTCTCGTCTCTGAGACGCTCGACAGTGATTTTTGCAAGGTTCTTGACCTCGACGCTGGCGACGAGTCGCTCCACCTTCGTGCGGGCGTCGGGTGGGACGAGAACGTCGTCGGGTCGGCCACCGTCTCCGCTGTCGACGATAATTCACAGGCAGCCCACACGCTCGGGACGGGCGAACCGGTCGTGGTTCAGGACCTCAAGTCGGAGTCCCGATTCAGCGGACCGGCGTTGCTCACCGACCACGGTGTCCGGAGTGGAATCAGCGTCCTCGTCGGCCCACCGGACGACCCGTGGGGAATTCTCGGAATCCACGACAGCGAGCCAGCGACGTTCTCCGACGACGAGGTCAATTTCGTACAGTCGGTGGCGAACGTTCTCGCTGGCGCTCTCGACCGGCAGACCTACGAACAGGAACTGGTCCGCCAGCGGTGTGAACTGCAAACCCGAGAACGTGCGTTACGTCACGCGTCCAGGGTCATGTCCCGGCCGGAGAACTCGCTGTCAGCACCGCTGGACGAGTTGCTCGATATCCTCGGTGAGACACTCGGCGTCGAGGATGCCGGACTCGCGACTGTCACGGACGGTGAGTGGGCATTCGAACGCGTCCAGACACAAAGTGACGCCGGTGGTTCCGTTCCGACCGACATTCGCGCGGACTGTACACGCGTGGCAGAATCTGGACAACAGGTCGTCTCTGGTCCGGCCGAGCAACAATCGTTTCTCGGTGTGCCAGTCGCCGTCGACGGAGAGGTATACGGGGTGCTTTGCTGCTGGATCGCCCGGGAATCGGTCTCATTTACTGACTGGGAAACCGCCTTCGTCGAACTGGTTGCAAACTGGATTGGGAGCGAATACCAGCGCCAGCAGTACACCGACCGCCTCGCAGCGCTGAACGAACTCAACACCGTCGCTCGGGAAATAACCGACGCGGTTATCGACCAGTCGACCCGCGGGGAAATCGAGCAGACCGTCTGTGAGCATCTCGCGGCCACCGAATCCTATCTGTTCGCCTGGGTCGGTGACGTCGATGTCGCCACACAGACGGTCGACCTCCACGCGGAGGCTGGCGTCGAGGGGTATCTCGACGACATCACGATTACTGTCGACCCTGACGACGAGCGAAGCGACGGCCCGACCGGGCGTGCGCTTCGGACGGGTGAGGTGCAAGTGACGCGGGATATCCGAACTGACGATAGACACGACCCCTGGCGCGGGTACTTGCAGACGTTCGACGTTCGGTCTTCAGCGGCTATCCCAGTCGTCCACGAGGGGTCGCTCTACGGTGTCCTGAACGTCTACGCGGGTCGACCCCACGCTTTCGAGGGTGAGGAAGCGACGGTTCTGCGACAGCTCGGTGAAGTCGTCGGTCACGCGATTGCAGCGACCGAACGCAAGCAGGCGCTAATGAGCGACGAAGTCGTCGAACTAGAGTTCCAGATACCAGCGCTTCGGGCGACATTCGACACCAAGATGTCGCTCCCGGGCCGCGTCGAACTTGCGCATGCAGTCCCCGTGCGTGACGACGAGTATCTCATCTACGGTACCGCGACAGCTGAGGGAATGGAGAGTCTGCAGCGTTTCGTCGACGTGGTTCCACACTGGGAGTCGGTGACCACCCACGGCGAGGGCGTCGAGGGCAACTTCGAACTTCGACTGTCCGAACCGCCGGTGCTGTCGGCTGTGGCTTCTGTTGGTGGGTATATCAACCGGGCAATTCTCGACGACGGTGAGCTCACGCTCTCCTTGCGACTCTCACCGAGTGCCGACGTTCGTCGCGTTATCGACGCCGTGCAGACGGCGCACCCAACGGCAGAATTGCTGAAGCGCCGGCAGCGAACGTTGATCAACGAATCGACTGACGGTCTCGAATCCACTCTTACGGAGACGCTCACTGACCGGCAGCGAACGGTCCTCCAGGCTGCCTACCACGCTGGCTTCTTCGAGTGGCCGCGTGATGTCTCTGGGGAGACGATTGCCGAGTCGCTCGATATCTCCGCTCCGACCTTCCACCAGCACCTCCGGAAAGCCGAGCAGACTGTCTTCGAGACACTTCTGACGAATCCGCTGCCACTCCGTCACTGAAACTGGTAAATAGAATCTCTGCAAAGCATAATATCCCATACATATGGCCGAGCGATAGAGCGGGTCACTGACGATTACCTATTGACTGCCGGGAATTTTACCAGCTCAGATACATTTTCCGATAGCCGTGAGGGCTACAGGACGCGTATCGCTGACTAATATCCCGACACTCAGTGAGGTGACAAATTAATACTGACAACCCGAGTAACGTCCAGTATCATCCTCTAATTACAGCTCGGATTCGATATGAGATGGCAGGCGTCACCCTCAACGTGCTGATAAGAATGTTGTAAAGAGGGGGTATGTCTGTCTCTGTAGCAACTGGTAGATTAGTTGAACGAAATAGTAGGCATATTTATATATAATTGATGAGTGGTCATATGTGTAATGGTAACGCAAGCCAATAATTCGGTTACCTGCCGGTGTGGGGGGCTCTATTCCTGGAACAACGTACAAGCGAGTGTGGCCTCCCTGGATGGAGCTGCGTCTGACAATGGGGGCACGGCGCAATGAGGGCCGGTGACGAGGAGATGGCGGACGTGAGCGGGGGAACCACCCGCAGAAGAGTTCTCCAGGTCGTCGGCGCGGGGAGCATGGTTGGACTTGCCGGTTGCCTACACGATGATGAACCGTGCGATCTCTCAGTGAGGAAAGAACACATCGGCGGACCGGTCTCGTACGGAGACACGACAGAGTTTGAGATTACTGTCTGCAACGAGGGAGACGAGACTTGCGAGTCTACAGTTACCGTCACCGACGACTTGCCAAGCGGGACGACATTCGCTACTGACAGCGGGAGCGGCTGGAACTGCACAGAGAGTGGTGGGGTGGTCACCTGCGAGCATCCTAATAGTAGTGGACTCGACGGCGGTGACTGCCTTCCAACGCTCACTCTCGCGGTCGATATCGGCACCGTTGACGAAGTCGGCAGCGAAATCGCGAACTGTGTCACTGTCGACCAGGGGGATGCTGACCTCGGCCACAAGCAAGACTGTGTCAAGGTACCGATCGAACCGAGTGCGGGCGAGTGTGACTTGGCAGTCACCAAGAGCTACGACGGTGATGTGATTCTGTCGGGAAGCTCTGCGACCTTCCAGGTCGAGGTCTGTAACGAGGGCGACGGTCCCTGTGATGACCCCGTCACCGTTGTCGATGGCCTTCCGAGCGGCGTGACCTTCGATTCGGGAAGCGGAACGGGCTGGAGTTGCAGCCAGAGCAGCGGCTCTGTCGTCTGCACGCACTCCAACAGCGGCGGACTCGCGCCGGGCGAGTGCCTTCCGGTACTGGATCTGACCGTCACTATCGGTTCGATGAGTCAGACTGGCGACCAGGTTCGCAACTGTGCGGCTCTGAAAGTCGACGACGCTAACGCGTCGAACGACCGCGACTGCGTTAGCGTACCCGTTAGACCCGGTGAAGGGAAGTGCGACCTCGCAGTCACCAAGAGCTACGGGGGCGATGTCGTCACCGCGGGCACCTCGACTGCCTTCGAGATTGAAGTCTGTAACGTTGGAGACGGCTCCTGTGACGACCCCGTAACGGTCGTCGACGGCCTTCCGAGCGGCGTGGCCTTCGACTCCGAGAGTGGCACTGGGTGGAACTGCACGGAGAGCGGCGGTACCGTCACTTGCACACACTCCAATAGCGGCGGGCTCGCGCCGGGGGAGTGTCTCCCGGTACTGGAGCTGAACGTCACTGTCGGCTCGATCAACGAGACTGGCGATCAGATCCGCAATTGCGTGAGTATCGAGGGATCGGACGCGGACACGTCGAACAACCGTGACTGCGTGAGCGTTCCAGTTCAGCCTGGCACGGGCGAGTGTGACCTCTCGGTCACCAAGAGCCACACTGATGGTGGTCTCGTGACTGCCGGCGAATCGACGACGTTCGATATCGTCGTCTGTAACGCGGGTGACGGCCCCTGTGACGACCCAGTGACGGTCACCGACGACCTTCCGAGCGGCGTGTCGTTTGCGTCCGGAACCGGGAGCGGGTGGACTGTCAGCGAAAGCGGGGGCATCGTGACGGCGACACATTCCAACACCGGGGGACTCGCCGAGAGTGACTGCCTTCCAGTGTTGACCCTCGAAGTCGATGTCGGTTCGATTGACGAGACTGGCGACCAGCTCCGTAACTGCGCACGTGTCGACTCGGACGACGCCACTGCCGACAATAATACAGACTGCACGACTGTCACGGTGACGCAGGCAATCGAGGGATGCAACGGCCTCGTGATCGACAAAGTCGCGGCCTCGCAGTTCACCTACGGCGAACAAGAAACCTACGAGATTACGGTCTGTAACCCGACAGACCAGCAGTGTGACGGGCAGATTACGGTGACCGATGACCTCCCCGGCGGCATGTCGTTCGTCTCCGCGTCCGGGAGTGGCTGGAGCGCGTCGGCAAGCGGTGGCGTGGTCACGGCGACGCATCCGAACAACGGCAACCTCGCACCCGGTGGATGTCTCCCAACGCTGACGCTGACCGTCGAATTAGTGGCGGCCGAGCAGTTCCCCGGCGGCTCGGACGCGGTTCAGAACTGCGCGGAACTAATCGCAGATGGCGCAATCGTTGACGAGAGCTGTGTCACCCACGTAATCTGGAACGTGTGAAGACGGCCTCAATCTCCGTGCGACCACGCGAGGACAGCCAGCTGGCACTGCTCCAGACTAACCGCTACCTTCACCAAGGCCAAAAAAATAGTGCGCGACGATCTACATCGGGCGGCCAGCACGAGACTCCGACTCCGAGTCCGTCTCTGCGGTGCCGTCGCCTGCCGAACTCCGGTAGGTGTCGATCCCGAAGACGCTGTTGAGTGGGCACATCTGCGTCGCGGCAGTGACGATGAGCACCGCGCCGATTGCGAGGGCGGCCCAGACGATTGTTGCACCGAGCAGTCCCGACGCGAGCGTGATGTAACCGCCGTAGGCGGCCACTGCGAGGACGACGAGCAGCGGGCCGAGGACGAAGCGAGCGATACGGTCGTATCCACCGACGTTTTTCTCCATTGTAATCTCCAACCCTAGAGAGGCGCGCTGAGTGCTTAATGTCGTCTGCAGACTTGCGAGCCGTCTGCGTGCTCGTTGCGACACCGTTGGTGACTCGATTCTGTGTCGACCCCTCGAGAGCGGTGGCGCATGGAAAGGGATTTAGCCGACCTGTGGCAAGGACGCGGTAATGACTCTGGCCGATTCTGACCGTGAACTCATCGAAGCGGAACTCGGCCGCGAGCCGACCCCGGCCGAGGCCGCACTCTTCGAGAATCTCTGGAGTGAACACTGTGCGTATCGCTCCTCCCGACCGCTCCTCTCCGCCTTCAAGTCGGAGGGCGAGCAGGTCGTCGTCGGCCCCGGTGACGACGCCGCGGTGGTCGCGCTCCCGACCGATGAGAACAGTCAGGACGTGTATATCACGATGGGCATCGAGAGCCACAACCACCCTTCGTACGTCGACCCGGTCGACGGCGCTGCGACGGGCGTCGGCGGTATCGTCCGTGACACCCTCTCGATGGGCGCCTACCCCATCGCGCTCGCGGACAGCCTCTACTTCGGCGACTTCGACCGCGAGCACTCCCGGTATCTCTTCGAGGGTGTCGTCGACGGCATCAGTCACTACGGCAACTGTATCGGCGTCCCGACGGTTTCGGGAAGCGTCGCGTTCCACGACGACTACGAAGGCAATCCGCTGGTGAACGTCTCCTGCATCGGGCTCATCGACGACCCCGACCGGCTGGTCACCGCCGTCGCCCAGGAAGCCGGCAACAAACTCGTGCTCGTCGGCAATGCCACCGGTCGCGACGGACTCGGTGGTGCATCCTTTGCCAGCGAAGACCTCTCCGAAGATGCCGAAACCGAGGACCGTCCCGCCGTCCAGGTGGGTGATCCGTACACGGAGAAGTTACTCATCGAGGCCAACGAGGCATTGCTCGACGAGAATCTCGTCGAATCGGCGCGTGACCTCGGCGCTGCCGGTCTCGGCGGCGCGACTTCCGAGATGGTTGCCAAAGGTGGACTCGGGGCACACATCGACCTCGAACGGGTTCACCAGCGCGAACCCAATATGAACGCCCTGGAAATTCTGCTCGCAGAGTCCCAGGAGCGGATGGCCTACGAGGTCGACCCCGACGACGTCGAGCGCGTCCAGGAGATTGCAGAGCGCTACGACCTCGGCTGCTCGGTCATCGGCGAGGTCACCGAGGGGAACTACGTCTGTACCTTCGAGGGCGAGACTGTCGTTGACACGGACGGACATTTCCTCGGCGAGGGTGCGCCGATGAACGACCTCGACTCTGAGGAGCCGTCTCAGCCCGACCGTGACCTGCCGGATATCGACGTCGCTGAGGCCGTCGAGACGGTCGTCGGCAGTCCGAACTGCGCCTCGAAACGCTGGGTCTACCGCCAGTACGACCACGAAGTCCAGGTCCGGACCGCTCGTCGTCCCGGTGACGACGCCGCAATCCTGGCCATCCGAGAGGCAGAAACCGGTCTCGCCTACTCCGCGGGCGCAGACCCCAACTGGACCGACGTTGCGCCCTACGAGGGCGCTCGTGCTATCGCGCTGGAGAACGCGACCAACGTCGCCGCGAAGGGGGCAACACCGCTGGCTGCCGTCGACTGTCTCAACGGTGGGAATCCCGAGAAACCCGACGTGTACGGCGGATTCAAGAGTACCGTGGACGGCCTCGCGGACATGTGCGAGACGCTGTCGACGCCCGTCGTCGGCGGGAACGTCTCGCTGTACAACGACTCTCCGACCGGCCCGATTCCGCCGACACCGACGCTTGCCCTCGTGGGCACGAAATCCGGATACGATTCGCCACCGCTCGATCTGGCTGGTGAGGGGACCCTGCTCGTCGTCGGCGACCTGCCGCTGGCCGACGAGGCCAAGGCACGACTCGGCGGGTCGGAACTGCTCGCGACGGAGGGCGGGTCGGACCGGTTCCCAGAACTGCCAGACGACCCGGCCGGGCTCGTCGAGACGGTAGCCGAGGTGGCAGACTTCGACTCGACGCTGGCGACCCACGACGTCAGTCACGGCGGCCTCGCCGTCTCGCTCGCGGAGATGGTTCACGACGGTGCAGGTGCCGCAGTGTCGCTGCCCGACGCCGCTCACCTGTTCCACGAACAGGCCGGTCGCGTCGTCGTTGAGACGACCGACCCCGATTCAGTTCGAGATGCCCTCGAAGGTATCGCTCCTGTCTCGGAGATTGGAGCGGCGGACGATAGCGGCTCGCTGGGTCTCACTGTCGACGGGACCGACGTGGAGCTCGAAGCAACGGAAATACAGGACCTACGTTCGGTCATCGAGCGCGAACTGGAATAGACTGCACCCGACCACTATACGTTCTCGACGAGCGTTGCGATACCCTGTCCGAAGCCGATACACATCGTACACAGCCCGTACTGGCCGTCGCACGCGTCGAGTTGATAGGGGAGCTTTCCCAGGAGTGCTGCACCGGTCGCACCGAGTGGATGCCCGTGAGCGATGGCGCCACCCCAGACGTTCGTTCGCTCCCAGTCGGCACCCGTTTCGGCCAGCCACGCACCGATGACCGAGGCGAATGCCTCGTTGACCTCGAAGCGGTCGATATCCTCGACGGTCATCCCGTTGTCGGCGAGTAACTCCTCGGTCGCCGGAATCGGGCCAGTGAGCATCGTCGTTGGATCGACGCCGACGACGTGGGAGTCGACGATGCGCGCGATTGGGTCCCAGCCGTACCGCTCGCACGCCTCACTCGATGCGACCAGCGTCGCCGCCGCACCGTCGACGATGCCCGACGCGTTGCCGGGATGGATGACCCCGTCACCTTCTTCGCGGAAGACAAGCGGCAGGTCCCCGAGCGTCTCAGCATCTGTCTCCGGTCGTGGATGTTCATCTCGTTCGAGGACGATCTCATCCCCATCGAGTGTCGTCTCGACGGGAACGACCTGCTCGTCGTAGTGGCCGGCGGCGTCGGCCTCGCCCCAGCGGTGCTGGGAGTCGACGGCAATCTCGTCGCAGTCGTCGCGCGAGAGGTTCCACTGCTCGGCGATACGCTCTGCGCCTTCGCCTTGCGTGGTCAGTTCCTCGAAGTGTTCGAAGTACGTCTCGGAGACGCCCGTATCGTCGGCGTAGCTGTTTTCCTCTCCAGGGGTATCGCTCCCCAATGGGACGCGAGTCATGTGTTCGACGCCGCCCGCGACGAGTACATCGGCCATGCCGCCGCGAATCTGGCCGGCGGCGAAGTTGACCGCCTGCTGACCCGAACCACACATCCGGTTGAGCTGAACGCCGGGGACGTCTTCACCCCATCCGGCGACCATCGGGGCCAGCCGCCCGATGTTCAGTCCCTGCTCCCCGACAGGACCGACACAGCCGTAGATGACGTCTTCGACAGTCTCCCCGCCGTCGAATCCGTTGCGTCGTTCGAGCGCCAGAAGCGGTTCGGCGGCCAGGTCTTGCGGATGAGTGTCCCGGAGCGAGCCACCCCGTTTGCCGAACGGCGTTCGCGCCGCGTCGACGAGATAGGCCTCCTGCATGGGACCAGCAACGACGGCTGGCGGTATGATTGTTCGGTCGCCGGCCAGCCCGCGGTTTTATAACTTCTCACGGGAACAACCCAGCATGGAAATACCGAACCTCGTGCGGGAACGCCTGGGTGGCGAGTCCATCGAGGCGACGGTCAACCTCGGTGACGAGGACGTCATCTGCGTGACGCCGACGAGAACGATTCTCTACCGGGGCGAAGGCTTGCTGAGTGACGAGTCGGTCTCGGTGTACTCTCACGACATCGAGCGGCTGAACCTCTCTGTCGGTCGGCGAAACACGAAGTTCAGTCTGACCTACGTCGACGGGACGAAGGAGTTCAAAGTGCCGGGTGACCGGGCGGACACGCTCCTGCAGATTCTCATGCAGGGCGTGCTCCGCGTCGCCGGCGTCGCCGACGACGACGAGTCCGTCGCCGGCGTCTTCCAGTTCAGTGAACTCACGCTCGTCGTCACCGAATCGCGGCTCATCAAACACATCGGCGCGCCCGTCTGGGACGACGACTTCGAGGTGTTCGACTACGACGACGTGACAGCGCTCGACTTCGAGGAAGGGAGCGTCGCGACCCAGATTATCCTCACCGTCGGCGGGCGACCACAGCGTATCAAGGCGCCCTCCGAACAGGCGCCAAAGCTCAAGCAGACGCTCACACAGACGCTCTGTGCCTACTACGACGTGAGTTCGCTCGCAGAGCTCACCGGACAGTTGGCCGAAAACGAGGACGAGACCGACGGGGAGTCAGCCGAAGCCGCTACGTCGCCGAGCGGCTTCGAACTCGACGACGGCATCTCACCGCTCGTCAGCGACTCTGGCGAGGACGAGACTGCTGCCAGCGGCGGTCAATCGTCTCCGGCGAGCGCAGCCAGCGGTGACTCTCCGTCGCAGACCAGGCAGTCCTCTGTGCCCGAGACGGACACACCGAAGCAGCCGTCGACAACCGCCACTTCGAAACCACCGTCGGGCGAGACGGGTCGACAGGTCCCAAACCAGAACGAGACAGCCTCGGCACCCCCAACAGAGTCAGCAGACCAATTAGCACCGGCAGCGGCGGCCGACGCTGGCGACATCGACCCGGCTGACATCGATGCAATCAAAGAGCAACTCTCGACACTCACCGAGGCAGTCAAACGCCAGAACGAACTGCTCCGCCAGCACAACGAACGACTCGAAGCCAACGACGAGAAAGTCGACACGCTCATCGAGGAACTCCGTCGCGGCCGGTAAGTGTGCGGTCGACCGCTTCGTTCCTACTCTCTGCCGGTCACTTTCCGGATACACGAGGAGCCAAAGGGGCCGTGCTCACCGGCGTCGAAGTTGATGAAATGCCCCGTCGAGATGTCGGCCCCACAGCGCTGGCACGTAAACTCGCCCTCGCGCTGGACGACTTCGCTCTCGAAACTGACGTAGACGCCACCGGCGGGTCTGACGAGACCCTCCTCACGGTCGAGGAGTCCCCGCATCTCCGCGGTGTCGAGAATTTCCCTGGTGAGATGCGGGTCCGTGGTAATCGTCTCAAGGCGGTCGATGGCGTCGCTGAGCGGTAACTCCTCGTATTCGAGATGGGCGAGCAGTTCGACGCCGAGTTTCACTCGCTCGTCCACACCGTGCGTTCGGCGACGACCACAAAGAGTTTGCCGGCACAGGGTGCTAATGAGGATAGATGGAGCGTGCGACTCGTCGGCAGATTGTCGGGATGGCCTGTCTCGGTGCCGTTGCGCTCGTGGCAGCCGTGTTGTTCTCGCCGGCCGCGGTGGTCGCCAAGCTGGAGCACCTGGCAACCCATCCCGTCCAGTTCGCGTTCGCGCTCGTGGCAGTCTATCTGGTCCGTCCGTTCCTGCTGTGGCCGGTCAGCTCGATTGCGCTCGTCCTCGGGTACGTCTACGGTCCGATGGTGGCGCTCCCGATTGCTATTGTCGGTGCCGGAATCTCTGGACTCCCACCCTTCGCCGTCGCGCGCTATGCACGGAGCGATGCGGGACTGTTTGGCTCTGTTGCCGACACAGGCCGGCGACTGACGGACGCAGTCGGCGAGACGCGCGGCGTCCTCGTCGCTCGTCTCTCACCGATCCCCGGTGACCCGATCTCGTACGCCTCTGGACTCTCGAACGTGCCGCTCGGGGCCTTTCTGACCGGGACGCTGGTCGGTGAGATTCCGTGGGCGCTGGTGACCGTGCTGGCGGGAGACTCGATGCGGACGCTGTCGGTGACTGGCTTCACGCTCAGTCCGGCCGCTGTGCTGGCAATCGCCGGCCTGGGCGTTATCGTGCTGTCGGGACCGCTGTACAGTCACTTTCGCGAGCCACAACCGGAGTAGTCACCCGGTCCGAATCTCGAAACGGGCACCACCGTCTTCGCTTTCAGTGACGCTCACCGACCAGCCGTGTGCGTCGGCGATGCGCTCGACGATCGAGAGACCGAACCCGGTGCCGTGCTCGTTGGTCGTGTAGCCGTGGTCGAAGACGGCCTCGCGTTCGTCTTCGGGAATTCCCGGCCCGTCGTCTGCGACGTAGAACCCGTCCGCGCCATCGAGTTTGTCGACGGTGATTCTCACGCCGTCGTCACCGTGTTCGACTGCGTTTCGGAACAGATTTTCCAATAGCTCCTGGAGTCTCTCGGGGTCTGCCTTGATCGACAGCGTCGCCTGGTTCTTGAGGGTTGCTGGTGGTGTCTCGACGGACTGCCAGGCGTTCTCGATAACACTCGACAGTGCCACCTGCTTGCTGTCGCCGATGGTCTGTCCCTGCCGCGCGAGCGTCAGCAAGTCCTCGATGAGCCCTTCCATCCGTGCTGCCGCTTCGGCGATAGCGTCCAGTTCGTCGCTGTCAGTGTGCTGTCTTGCCAGGGCTACTCGACCGAGGATGACGTTCAGCGGGCCCCGGAGGTCGTGTGAGACGACGCTGGCGAACTGTTCGAGGCGCTCCTCGCGCTCTTTGCGCTGCTCGATATCACGGATGATGCCGGCTGTCCCCTGGAACGTGTCGTCGGGGGTCGGCAGGAGGGCGATGTGGACCTCGCTCGGAATCCGGTCACCGTCGCGGGTCTCGACGTTGACTTCGAAGGTCGTCGCCCGCCTGTTCGGGTCGCCGAGTAACTCTCTAATCTGCGTTCTCCCGACGTCGACACCGTCGTCGGCGAGAATCTTGTCGATGTGGCTGCCAACCAGACTGTCCGCGTCGTACCCAGTCATCGCCTCGGCCGCATCGTTGACGAAGGTGATGACGCCGTCATCGTCGAGAGCGTACACCGGGTCACCGACGGCCTGGACGACCGTCTCGTAGCGTTCGAGTTCCTCTTCTCGCTGCTTGCGCTCGGTGATGTCACGGACGACACCGACCGACCCGACGAAGCTACCGTCCTCGGCAGTGAGAATCGCGACCTTGTTTTCGTGGCTGGTTACGGTCCCGTCTCTGGTCTCGACTTGCATCTCCCAGGTTTCCCACTCCTTCTCGTCGCTCTCGATGAGCGAAGCGATGATTTCACTCCCTCGGTCGGAATTTTCGCCGAGTAAGAAGAAGCTGGCGGGCTCTCCGACGAGTTCTTCCGGGTCGTAGCCGAGATGGTCGCCCATCGCCCTATTGACCATCTCGATCGTGCCGTCGGGATTGAGGACGTACATCGGGTCGCCGACGTTCTCGACGAGTGTCCGATAGCGTTCGAGCGTCTGTTCGCGCTCGCGTTGCTCGCTCACGTCTCGGCCGACCGTTGCGATACCCCGTCGATCAGTGCCTTCGTCGGAGATGACTGTCCCTCGGAATTCGTAGGGAATGCGCTCGCCCGTCGACGAGACGATCTCTGTCTCAATTGTTACCGTACCCGCGGTCATCGCTGTCGCCATCGCTTCACGCGCCCGGTCGCGGTCGTCTGCGGCGATGATTTCGGTTCCCTTCATCGTCGCCAGCTCCCTCTCCGCGTAGCCGGTTTGCTCCGGTACCCGGTCGTTCCAGCGAATGAGCTTCTCGGTCGCGGGGTCGATGACGAAGAACATGTCGTCGAGTGCGTTGAGCGCGCTCTCGGTGAATTCTCGCTCTGCTTGCAGTTCCTGCTCCCGGCGCTTGCGCGGCGTGATGTCGGTGATGAACCCCTCCAGTATCTCGTCGTTCTGGCTGTCCGTTACCATCTGTCCGCGCTCCCAACACCAGCGTATCTCTCCGTCTGCTCGCCGGATTCGATAGGTGACCTGGAACGTCTCCTCCCCGTTGAGGACTTGCTGAACTGCGTCCCACATGTCCTCCCGGTCCTCGGGATGAATAACCTCTTCTCCCCAGTTGACGGTTCCCGATTCGATTTCACCGGTGGTATAGCCAGTTAGCTCTTTGCAGCCGTCGCTGACGAACTCCATGGGCCAGTCCGGTTCGTTGCGACAGCGGTAGGCCATCCCCGGGAGGTTCTCGACGAGCGTCGCGAACCGCCGTTCTGTTTCGGCCTGCCGTGTTCTGGCACGGTGTTCGCTGACCGCACGCTCGACGCGGTTCGCCAGAACGGTGTACTGTTCCGTTGCGGTTCCTTTCTGGAGATACTCGGTGACGCCGGCCGAGATGGCTTCACTCGCGATTTCCTCGGAGCCTTTCCCCGTAAAAAGCACGAACGGGAGATCCGGGTCTCTCTCCCGGATGTCGCGAAGCAACTCCAGTCCGTTTGTCTCCGGCATGTCGTAGTCGCTCACGACGCAGTCGACGGACTCCGCTTGCAGTCGGTCGAGTGCCTCGTCGGCACTCGTTGCAGTCACGGCAGTGATGCCGTCGTGTTCCCGCTCGAGGAACTCCGCGACGATATCGACCAGGTCAGCGTTGTCGTCGACGACGAGAACACGCATCCGCTCGACTGACCCAGGGCTCATTTCCGATTGGATACCTCTCGAACGGCTATAAATGATCGGGACTACATACCGCCACCAGCCTCAGTAGAACGTGTCCGAGCAGTCGAAGACCACGCCGTGCTGGGGGCAGACGTACTTGCAGTGTCGGCGGTACATCGGCTGCTCACACGCCGGACACGGGCGCCCGCCCTCATCTGTCATACTCACACACTCGGCGAGGACGCACTTTGCTATTGTGTTCGGGCGCGGACGACACCGTAGCAGACGCCGGCGACCATTCCGCCAGCGTGACCAAGCGGCGCAGTCCCCGTCGAGAAGACGACACCTGGTACGAAATCGTTGGTCACGATGAGTACCGCGATGAGGCCGCCAGTCACGGTAAACAGTTTTTGGATAGTCGTGACGGACGCCGGCTCACTGAGCTGTCGAGCGGCTGTCGTCGTCGAAAAGAAGGTCACGAGCCCGAGTGCAGCCCCGCTCGCGCCGAGTGTTCCCAGCCCGGGGAGGCCGTTGGCGTACTCGAGGAGTTGAGCAACCGTGCTCGCGTAGCCCGCGACGACGTAGAACGCGAAGTACGTCGCCGGCTCGAGATACTCCTCGACCAGTCCACCGTAGACGACGATGACCGAGAGCGTCGTGACCAGATGCGAGATACTCCGGTGGGAGAACGGTGCCATCACCCAACCTGGGGATGGACGCAGGTGTGCGAGAAAGATGTACTGCCAGCCAGCAGCGCCGAACTGCCACCAGACGACTAGTTCGAACACGAAAACCGCGAGCAACAGTGCGATAACTCCGAGTGTCACACGCTTGGTTGCCAGCCACCGAAGCCCGTCGCGTGCAGGTGCGTTATCGGTGGCTGCCATTCCCCGTTAGCACTCCGACCAGCCACAAGACTCGCAGGTCTTGCAGCCTTCGGAGTAGTACAGCGAGAGCGACCCGCAGTCGGGGCACTCCGGATTCTCGCCGGCCTCGATGAGTGCCTGCTGGTCACCCTCGGTCGACGTTTGCTGCCCCTGTGCCGACATCGCGCCGCCGTCGGACCGGGTGTCCGACGAGGCTCGGGAAGCGGTGCTTCCCTCACCGCCGTCGGTCTCCGGTTCGGCCGCACCGAGTTCGGCCTGGCCGTCGGCCGATTGCTCCTCGGCTTCTTCTGCGGTCTCTTCGAGCGTCGCCTGCTGCGGGTAGGCTCGCTCGACGTCGCCTTCGAGATAGCGACGCATCGCGGTGCCGATGGCGTCCGGGATGGACTGAATCTGCTCGCCCTTGTCCCAGGCGACCTTCGGCGACCGGATTCCCTGGAGTTCGTCGGCAATCTCCCACGGGTCGACACCCGCGCGAAGCGCCGTCGAGATGGTCTTCGCCAGCGCCTCGGTAAAGGAGGCGGTGAAGCCACCGGAGTTGCCGATGTTGGCGAAGAGTTCGAACGGCCGCTCCTGTTTGGGATCCTCGTTGATGTTGACGTAGAGCTTCCCGTAGCCGGTGTCGATACGCTGGGTGACGCCGTGGAGCACGTCCGGCCGGCTCTGTTTCTGCGCGAACTGCTCGCGGTCGCCGTCGACGCTGCCCAGAATCTCCTCGACCTGCTGGTCCAGCACTGCCTCGACTTCCTCGCTCTCGACGAAGGCCTCGATGCCGCCGAAGACCTCCTCGATCTGTTCGACCAGCGTCTCTGCGGCCTCTGCCTCGTCTGCGAACTCCGCGTTGTCCGCACGCGTGGTCAGCACCTGCTTCGAGCGTGTGCCGTCGCGGTAGTAGGTGACGCCCTTGCCACCGTGGTCGTAGACCCACTCGAAGACCTCTTTGGCGTCTTCGGTCGTGGAGTCGTTGGGCGCGTTCACGGTTTTGGAGATAGCCGAGTCGACGCCAGCCTGACAGGCCGTCTGGACGCCGGCGTGTTCCTTGGCCGAGAGTGCGCCGGTCGTGACGAACAGTTCGCCGATCGCGTCCGGGACCGTCGAGAGCCCTTCGACGCCGTTGAACTCGTTTGCGGCCATCTGCTTCTGAGCCTCCTTCTTGACGCTATCGACGTCGATGTCGTTGTCCTCCAGCGTCCGGAGGAAGTAGTCGTCGAACTCGACGAGCATCTCGTCGCCCTGTACGTCGTCGGAGACGTTCTTGTAGTAGGCGACGTTGTAGATCGGCTCACAGCCACCGGTCGTGTTGCCGACCATCGACGTGGTACCGGTGGGTGCGATGGTCGTCGTGTTGTGGTTGCGGATGGGGAAGCCGTCGGCCCACTCCTCGGCGTCGAGACCGGTGTGGTGTTCGAACCACTCCTCGTACTCGGTGGGGTCGGCGTACTTCGAGTTGTCCCACTCCGCGAAGGAGCCACGTTCGGTCGCGAGTTCGTGGCTGGTCCACTTCGACTGGTGGTTGATGTGGGTCATCAGCTGCCGGGCCGTCTCGTTGGCCTCGTCGCTGCCGTACTTCATGCCCAGCTGGATGTACAGCTGTGCGAGTCCCATGATGCCCAGTCCGATTTTGCGCATCGCCCGGACCTTTTCCTCGATTTCGGGGACCGGGAAGTCGGACATCGTGACGACGTTCTCGAGGAAGCGAGTGCCGAGCTCGATGCGGCGGTTGAATTCCTCCCAGTCGATTGCGTCTTCGAGGAACGCGCCGATAGCCGCCTGGAGCGTCCCGTAATCGTCGAGGTTGTCCTCCGACCAGACGCGCCAGTCGGGGGCACCCTCGGCGGCCAGCGTCGAGAGGTTGATGTGGCCGAGGTTACAGGCCTCGTACTCTTCGAGTGGCTGCTCGCCGCAGGGATTTGTGGCAAGGATTTGATGTTCTGGGTGTTCCTCCACGTCGAAGGAGTGTTTCTTGTTGATACGTTCGAGGTAGACCACGCCCGGTTCGCCGTTCTCGTGGGCGCCCTGGATAATACGCTCCCAGATGAGTTCTGCGGGGATGGAGAGCACTTCGCCGACGTCGACGTGCTCGCCGAGGTCGAACATCTCGTAGAGTTCCTTCGTCTGTTCGGTGGCGATGTGGGGCTCTTCCGTGCGGGGGTTCGTGAAGGTGAACTCCTCGTCGTTTTTCAGCGCCTCCATGAAGGCGTCGGTGACGCCGACGGAGATGTTGAAATTCGAGAGATGCCCCTCGACAGCGTTGCGGAGGTGCTTCGGCACGCGCCCCTCGTCGTCGATGAGTTCGCGGGACTCCTCGAGTGCTTCGGCAAAGGAGTTGTGCGTGTAGTCGTCGGGGTCGTTCAGACGCAGGGTGTGTGCCAGCGAGACGTCCTTGTTCTTGGCGTGGATGAACTGGATGACGTCCGGGTGCGAGACGCGCATGACACCCATCTGAGCGCCACGGCGGGCACCACCCTGTGCGATCGTCTCGCACATCTGGTCGTACGTGCGCATGAACGTAATCGGGCCGGAGGCGATGCCGCCGGTCGAGCCGACGGGATCGCCGTACGGGCGAAGCTTCCAGAAGGCATACCCCATCCCACCGCCGCTCTGGAAGACCTGTGCGGCCTCCTTTGCGGTCTGGTGGATGTCGTCGATGTCGTCGGCCGGTGAGTCGACGAAACAGGCCGAAAGCTGCTGGAGTTCGTCGCCGGCGTTCATCAGCGTCGGCGAGTTCGGCATGAACGACAGGTTCTCCATCAGGTCCTGGAACTGCCCGGCGATAGACTGGACGTGCTCCTGCACGTCGGCAGGCAGTTCGGGGACGATAGTCTCGTAGGCGAACTTGTTGACGTTGTACTCCGAAAGCGTCGTCGTGGTGTCGGTGTCGACGGTGGTACCCTTCCCGAAGACCTCCTCGGCGAGTTCGTCTCGGCGCGGATGGTCGGGCTTGAGCTGGTCCGGTGACACCTCGATGTCGATGTCCTCGTTGCGTGCCTCGAACACTGCTTCGGCGAGTGCGATGTTCTTGGCGACGCGGTCGAACAGGTCCTCCTGCTGTTCGACGAGGTCACCGTTCGAATCCTTCCGAAGATAGCGTGCGGGCAGGATATTGTGATACGCGTTCCCGGTCAGACGGTCTTCGAGGGTGTCCCCCTCGACTCGTTTGATCGGCAGGGTGAGTTCGTCCGCGCCGAGCTCGGAACTCATACGCGGTCACCTCTGATGGCTGTTCGTGCGGCGATACACCGTCGCTGGAGTGGCCCCATTCCTCTCATTTGTGACGAAAGACGTGTTCGATTTGGCCCCAAATAACCGTTTGGGTCTGCGGATTTTCTGGATACGATACAGATATCACTGTTCTGTTTGCTCCGCCGCGATACTCCAGGTTCGCAGACGTACCGTTACGAACTGTATACAAGGGATGCTCCCTCTTAATGGATTGCAGACCGGAGTGGAAGTGAAAACCGGTGGTGTCGATGCGCAAGACAGCACCGGCGAATGCAGTGGAAATCACGGGGGGTTTCGACTGGAGATTGCGGGCCACGAAGCTTATGCCTTGCCCGAGTGTCAGTTTCACATAGTGATGCTACTTCCAGTAATTGCTGTCCTCCTTCAGGGGCTAGGACCGCTCGGGTCGCCGCCGGCGATCCTCGTCGGGTTGGCCATTCTGGCGCTCGTCGTCCTCGTCGGTCGGTTCGTCCTCGCCGTCGCGTGGCGACTCATCCTCATCGCTCTGGCTATCGGTATCGTCCTGTGGATTCTCGGTATCCTCGGCTTTGGCGTGTTGTAAGCCGGGAGCGTCTATCGACCGACGCCCGACAAGAAGTTCCGAATCACGTCGTGGCCAACCGCCGTCAGCACGCTCTCGGGGTGGAACTGCACGGCTTCGATTGGGTACTCGCGGTGGCGAATCCCCATGACCAGTTCTTTGCCGTCGACAGTCGTGGTTGCCGTCACCTCGAACTCCTCGGGAACTTCCGTTGCGACAAGCGAGTGGTACCGACCGCCCTGGAAGCCCTGCTCGAGTCCCTCGTAGACGCCTTTCCCGTCGTGATCCATCGGGAACGCTTTCCCGTGGATTGGTTCAGGGGCGCGCCCGACCGTCCCGCCGTAGGCGTAGACGGCCGCCTCCAGTCCGAGACAGACGCCCAGCGTCGGAACCTCTGGACTGACCTCCCGGAGTACATCGAGCGTGACACCGACGTCGCGGTCGTTTTTCGGGTGGCCCGGCCCCGGCGAGATGATGATTGCGTCGGGGTCGAAGGCCAGCACGTCGTCCAGCGATGCGGTGTTGCGGACGACTTCGGTCTCGGCGTGCTCGCTGACGTACTCGACGAGGTTGTAGGTGAACGAGTCGAAGTTGTCGATGAAGAGGACGCGTGGCCGGTCGGCGGGCATCGACGGCGCATCTCCGGACTGGGTCGCGCTGTCGGGGTGGTCCGTTCCCGCAACTTCTCCGTCGCTGGAACTCATCGCGACACCTCCTGTGTCGCCGCAGCGTCGTCAATTTCGATTCGCTCCAGTGCCGTCAGCACGCCGTCCATCTTCTTTTCTGTCTCCTCGTACTCCGCCGTCGGGTCGCTGTCGGCGACGATACCGGCGCCCGCCTGGACGGTGATGCGCTGACTCTCGTCCGCTTCGATGTCATCTTCTACCGTCGCCGACCGAATCACGATGGCGAAATCCGCGTCGTCCTGCCAGGAGACGTAGCCGACGCCGCCGCCGTAGGGCCCTCGCGGGCTCCGTTCGAGTTCGTCGATAATCTCCATCGCTCGAATCTTCGGCGCGCCCGAGAGGGTCCCGGCGGGGAACGATGCCCGAACGGCGTCGAAGGCGTCGTACTCCGCGGCGAGCGTGCCCGTCACCGTGGACTCGATGTGCTGGACGTGACTGTACTTGAGGACGTTCATGAATTCCTGGACGCGGACGCTGCCCGCCTCGGCGACGCGGCGCACGTCGTTGCGCGCCAGGTCCACGAGCATCGTGTGTTCGGCCCGCTCCTTGCCGTCGGCGAGCATCTCGCCAGCCAGCCGACGGTCCTCGACGGGCGAGTTCCCGCGCGGGCAGGTTCCCGCGATGGGGTTCGAGACGACGTGGCGGTTCCCGACCGACACGAGCGTCTCCGGGCTCGCACCCACGATAGTCAGGTCGTCGTAGCCAAGCAGATACATGTACGGCGAGGGATTGACCGCCCGCAGCGCCTCGTAGAAGCCCAGCGAATCGACTTCGCCGTAGAGCTCCCGCGTGCGTGAGATTACTCCCTGATAGATGTCGCCGCTGTAGACGTACTCCTTGGCGCGTTCGACGGCCTCTTCGTAGTCGTCCTGTGGCCCCGCAACCTCACGGTCACAGCGGAAGCCGCCAGTTTCGGGGGTTGTCGCGTCGGCGAGCAGGTCGGCAACCCGTTCGGCCTCGGACTCGAGTGATTCGTACACTGCTACGGGGTCGTCCTCGTCCCGGACCACTGGCGTGAACACCAGCGAGACGGTGTCCTCGGCGTGGTCGAAGACGACCGTCTTCGTGGTGAGCACGAACTGCGCGTCGGGGTATCGCGAGTCCGGATGCGAGACGCCGACTTCGTCGAGCCAGAGGTCGTAGACGGCGTCGTAGGAGAGAAAGCCGACCAGGCCGCCGTCGAGGTGCTGACGCTCGTGTTCCTCGAAGCCGCGCAGTTCCACGTCGGGTATCGCCGCTCGAAGACTGTCGAGCGTGTCGCCGCCATTGGGGTCGAGCACGTCCGCGTAGCGGTCGTTCAACAGTTCGATGTCCGTCGTCGCGCCGTCGACGGTGACGACCGCTTCTGGGTCGTAACCGACGAAGGAAAACCGGGCGTGGCGGTCGTCGCCACTCGGAGCGAACGCACCATCGGGATCGCTGGACGCGACCTTCTCGGCGCTCTCGAGGAGGAACGTGTAGTCGTTGGCGTCCACGTCACTGGTCCGTCCGGTCAGTGCGGCGTAGGCCGCCAGCGGCCCTATGCCGTTGTCCAGTTCGACCGCGGTCCGGACCACCGCTGGCTGGTCTCCCGCTGCCAGTTCGCCGAACGTCTCGCGGTCGGTATCGAGACCGCTCATGCGTCGACACCCTCAGTCGTCTTCGTCCCTGTTGCACGAGCGACGAACGCGCTCATCGCGTCGTGATCTTTGATGCCACCCGCTGCTTCGACCCCGCTCGCAGTGTCGACAGCGTACGGGGCGACCGTCTCGACGGCAGTCCGGACGTTCTCGGGGGTCAGCCCACCGGCCAGCACGACCGGCGTGTCGATGCCAGCGACGAGGTCGCGGGTACGTTCCCAGTCCTGCGTCTCGCCGGTGCCACCGCCGCCCTCGCTGTCGACGGAATCGACGAGCAGTGCGTCGGCGGCGTCGGCGTAGGCTCGCAAGTCGGCGTCCGGGCCGACGGCCGCCAGCACTGTGCCGGTAACGCGCGCCCGGAGCCCACCGACGTATTCGGGTGCGAGCGTGCTGTGAACCTGCACAGCGTCGGCACCCACTTCGTCCAGAAGCGTGACAGCCTCCTCGACGGAGTCGGGCATCGTCACAAGGACGGTGGTCACGAACGGCGGAACGCCCTCGACGAGTTCCGCCGCGCGCCTGGCGCTGATTTCGCGGGGTGACTCGACGTTCACGTCGACGATGAACCCCACAGCGTCGGCACCCGCCGCGACGGCGGCGTCCCGGTCCTCCTCGCGCGTGATGCCGCAGAGCTTCACTCGCGTCATGCTGTCTCGCACAACTCCTCGAGTTTGGCTTTGGCCCCGCCGGAGTCGATAGCGTCGGCGGCCCGGTCGACCCCCTCCGCTATCGAGTCGGCCTCGCCCGCGATGTAGATTGCCGCGCCGGCGTTCGCCAGAATGATGTCTCGCTTCGCCCCTCGTTCCTCGCCGGTGACGATAGCGCGCATATCGGCGGCGTTCGCTTCGGGTGCCCCGCCCGCGACTGCCTCTATGTCGGCCTGGTCGAGTCCGAGGTCGGCCGGTGTCAGCGTGTACTCGGTCACTTCCTCCCCGTCTATCTCGGCCACGCGTGTCTCGCTGTGGATGCCGATCTCGTCCAGTCCATCGCCGTGGACGACCATCGCCCGCTCGACGTCCATCTGAGCGAGCGCGCGAGCGAGGACGGGCACGAGGTCGGGGTCGTAGACGCCGACGACCTGTGCGTCCGCGCCCGCCGGGTTCGTCAGCGGGCCGAGGACGTTGAAGACGGTCCGCATTCCAAGTTCCTTCCGCGGCCCGATGACAGCCTTCATCGCCGGGTGAAAGACCGGCGCGAGCATGAAGCCGATGCCGTCGCGCTCGATTGCTTCCTCGACAGCTGGCGGTTCGGCCTCGACGTTGACGCCAACCTCTTCGAGTACGTCGGCACTCCCCGACGAAGAGGAGACTGAGTAGTTGCCGTGCTTTGCCACGGGGACGCCAGCACCGGCAGCGACGATGGCGCTGGTCGTCGAGACGTTGATCGTGTTGTAGTCGTCGCCGCCGGTGCCACAGGTGTCGACCAGCGTCTCTCGGTCGGGTGTAATCGTTCGGGCGGCGTCGCGCATCCCCTCGGCGAAACCTGCGATCTCCGTTTCCGTCTCGCCTTTCGCGCGAAGCGCGGTCAACAATGCCCCAATCTGTGCCTCGGTCGCATCCTCGAAGACGGCCGTGGCAGCCTCTCGTGCCTCGGTCTGTGTCAAATCCTCGCCGTCGGTGACGCGCTCGATGTACTCTTGCATTTGAAATCACCAATGTACGTTTTCGGGTTGTAATGAACACAATCGTACAACGACTTAAGCGTGTCGCCTCAGCGGCCAATTCCGGGGACGGAAGCGGGACTGGAATTCGAAACCTTCAATTGTCCCTGCCATCAACGAACGAGTGCAGTTGCACACCAGCGAGGGTTTGTGGTCTAGGCTGGTTATGACACCTCCTTGACATGGAGGAGGCCGGCAGTTCAAATCTGCCCAAACCCATCCGCGCTTTTACACTTTCTCGGAATCTCACTCGGTATCGCCGTTCTATCTGTGGCATTTTTGCAGTCAAGCCAGTGGGAGAGTAGTGGATTACAGTAGTAATTTCAGAGCGTTCTCTCTACCCAGACGGAGATATTCGCTCCCACGAAACTCCGGCCAGCGCGTATTAGGCGTTCCAGACCGACCACCAGACATGGTCGTCGAACTCACCTCGCCAGAAGCGCTCCCGGTTCGTCTGGTCATCGGTGCAATTGCCGGGTTCGTCGCGACGCTGGTGATGGACGTACCGATGGGGCGCTTACCGGAAGGTGAAACGTCGTATCAGGTTGCAGCAGGGGTGCTCTCCGGTGAATCGCTCGACTCGGCACCGGACGGGCTGGCGACGGCAGTTCACTACGCTGCGGGGACCCTCAGCGGGATTCTCTTTGTCGGGGTAACGGCTATCGCAGCACTGTTTCTCGGCGACGCACCAGCACTCCTCGCAGTTGTCGTCGCTGTCGTCGTCCAGCTACCAGTGATGATTGTGTTCTTCTCGTATGTCGTTCTCGTGGTGTACGGACAGGTTCCGGACGAACGCGTGCCACAGGTCCGTCGGGACTGGGCGCTCTCAGCATCCGTCTACGTCGCAGTGCTGGTGGTGCTTACCGGGCCGCTGGTGTTGCTCTAACACGCTTCGACGCTTGTTTGTAACACGGCCGCCTACGACGGTGTGTGACTGACACCGACGACGATGTCGAGGACTATCTCGACCCGGAACTCGACCCGACGCCCAGCGAATCGGACGGGTGGTTCCCGTCGCTGTTCTCGGTCGGCGGGGCAGTTGTTGGCCTGCACTTTCTGGCTGCGGGAGCCATCCTCCCCGCTGGATGGAACGCAGTGCAGAGCGGCGCGTACATGCAGGCGGGCTTTTACTCCGTGCTCTCGGCGCTGATGATCGCAGCAGGACTGGTCGTGGGGCGTATCGCGAACCGCCGAGCCAGTTGAGCTACGCGTTCAGCGTTTCGGCGAGTTCGCCGCGTTCCTGGAGCTGTTCGAGAATATCGCTGCCGCCGACGAACTCCCCGTCGACGAACGTCTGGGGAATCGTCTCGCGGTCGCTGTGGCGGGCCAGTGCCTCCCGGTAGTGGTCGAGTCCCTCCAGGACGTCCACTGTCTCCATGTCGTCGCGGTGTTGCTGGATGAGTGCCACTGCTTTCCGCGAGTAGCCACACTGGGGCATGAGTTCGGTGCCTTTCATGAACAGCACGACTTCGTTGTTCTCGATTGTCTCGTCGACTTCCTGTTCGATTTCCTCGGGGTCGAACTCCGCGCTGGGGTCGAATGTCATAGACCGCTGTTGGGGCGGCGCGAGTAAAGGGGTTGTGCTCGTGAACGTCTGTCACTGGCTCTCGCCTAACTCTCGTACTCTTCGGGCGTATACGCGCGGATCTCTATCGCGTGGATATCATCGGTCATGTGTTCGCCGAGCGCATCGTAGACCTTCTGGTGGCGGTCGACGAGCGACTCGTCTTCGAACGCCGGCGAGACGACCTCGGCCGCGAAGTGTTCGTCGTCGTCGGGGTCACGGGGTGTCGTCACCGTCGCCTGGGCATCCGGGAGTCCGTCCTCGATGAGTCGCTCTACGTCAGCGGTGTCCATACACGACCTCAGGAGCGTGGCCGGCAAAACGCTTGTCTCACGCGACGGGGTCACAGTCCACAGCCGGATGAGTAAATCGCCGGCGTTTAAACGATTGCCGTCGTTGCTCTGTCTGTGACAGAAGTACTCCTCATTATCGGGCTCGTCATCGCCGCGTTCGTCGGTTTCAACATCGGTGGGGCGAACACCGGACCGGCGTTCGGTCCGGCTGTAGGTGCGGGAGTTCTCTCGAAGGTCGTCGCCGGTGCGCTGATGTCCGTATTCTTCTTCGTCGGTGCGTGGACAATCGGACGACGCGTCGTCGACACGCTCGGGACGGAACTGGTCACGTCCACGACCATCTTCTCGCTGGAGGCCAACGTGACTGTCCTGTTTTTCATCGGCGGTGCGCTCTTCCTGGGCAACTACGTCGGTGTGCCCGCGTCCACGTCGATGACCGCTGTCGGGGCAATCGCCGGGCTGGGACTGGCCGCGAACGAACTCGCCTGGGGCGTGATGGGTCGGATTGTGACCTGGTGGATCGTCGCGCCCATCATCGCCTTCTGGGTGTCCGGAATCATCGGCCGGTACTTCTACGCCCGGCTGAACCGTCGTATCGCCCTTGCCCAGAGCGAGGGCGCCCTGGTCGATATCGACCGGTCGGGGACGATTCCAGCTGTGACGCTCGGCCCCAACACGACCCGACGCGAACTGTTCGGAACGGGCATCGTCGTCGCAATCGGCTGTCTGATGGCCTTCTCGGCTGGGACCTCCAACATCGCCAACGCCATCGCGCCGCTGGTCGGTAGCGGCGACATCGGCATGAACGTCGGTATCATCTTCGGGTCTGCGGCCGTCGCCGTCGGGGCGCTGACTATCGCCCGCCGAACGCTCGATACGCTCGGTAGCGACCTCACGCAACTCCCGCTGACGGCGGCAATTATCGTCGCGACGGTCAGTGCGATAATCGTGACAGCGCTGTCGGCGATCGGTATCCCCGCCAGCTTCGTTATCATCGCGACGATGAGCATCGTCGGACTCGGCTGGGGACGCGCGACGCGGACGACGACCGTCGCAGAGAGCGTCCGTGGCGAAGGGACCGCGATGTCGCCGGGTTCGCTCGCGGGTGACGAGGAAGGAGAAGAACTCCCGCGTATCGGCGAAGAGGACCCCGAAGATATCCCACAGGCGAACGAACTGTTCAACCCATCGACGACGGCACGAGTCGTCCTGATGCAGAATCTCGTCCCCGTCGTGGCAACGTTCAGTGCGTACCTGACATTCCGATTCGTTCCGCTGTTTGGATTCTGACCTGTGGCTCACCGTCTCGAAACAGTCATTCCTCGCTGGACGCCCACTGGAACTGTTCGGCGTAGTGTTTGATTATTTTCTCTTCCGCGCGGTGGAGCGTCTCGCTGGCGGTCGATTTCGCGATGTCGAGCGAATCGGCCAGTTCCGTCAGCGAACTGTCCCGCGGCGTGTCGTAGTACCCCTCTTCGAGCGCCGTCTGTACGACGCGGCGCTGTCGGTCAGTCACCAGTTGCTCCTCGTTCAGTCGCTGCTGGACGTAATCGACAGTAAATGAGATACCGAACGACTCCAGTTGTGTACCAAGTTCCGAGAGCCGTTCGCTGGGGGCGGTGACCTCCCAGGTCGCAGTTCCGTCCTGAATCTCAAAGGGCATCTCTAGCGGGACACCGGAGTCGCGAGCCGGCAACAGCAACAGCGGCATCGTCGTCTCGAACTGGACGAGTACGTCACCGTCGCTGTATTTCAGCATATCGACGGAGGTGACGTCCTCAGCGTCCTCTATGTCCCGGACGACCTCTCGCGGGTTCGATGCGGTGATTTCGGCAAGCCCTACGCCCGCGTCCTCGTCCGACAGCGCGGCCAGAATTCGGACCGACGCGTCTGGATACCGTCTCGTAATGTCCCCGATCCACACCTCGTCTGGAATGTCGAGGCGCAGCTTCGCCTGTGGCATAGGCGAATATATTCGCCCCCGAGCGCAATGAGTTTTCCCGAACATATTCGAGGTTGATATTTGACGACTGCCGAGTGGCAGCACTGTCCGAACATGTTTGTCGAAGTACTCTTGCGAATGGTCGACAAACAGCCAGTATGGAGACCGTTTCGCTCAGTCGCTCGTTCGAAGGGGAAATCGAACCCGTTCGCGAGGCGATGCTGGACCTCGGACCGTTCATGGAGGCCGCTGGATTCGACAGGGTGGCTGTCGACGGGAGGGAGATGACGATTACGAACCACGTCGGACTGCTGACGATCGAACTGGACTTGCGGTGTGTCGAGACCGATTCGGTGCTCGCATACGAACAGGTCGACGGCATTTTCGAGACGATGACGACCCGGTACACGCTCGAATCGGGTGACGGAACCGTGACGGTGACGGCGACGACGGACTTCGCCCTGGACGTGAACCTCGTCGGGCCAATTCTCGACGGGACGATAATCTCGCGCCAGCGGCGGAAGGAACTCACCGCGCAGTTCGACTACCTGGAAGACGTGGCGGCCGAGGCGATAGCCGCCAAGTGATACTCAGTGGTCGCGTTCGTGTGCCCAGAACTCGTCAGAGACGGTCACTTCCTTCTTGAACAGCGGTACTTCGTCTTTCAGCCGGTTGATCCCGTCCTCGACGGTTTCGAACGCCTCTTGGCGGTGACCGGCGAGGACGACGACGAAGACGATGTCCTCACCCGACTCGACGACACCCGTTTTGTGGTGGAGTATGACCTCGTAGACGCCGTCTCTAGCGGCCAGTTCCTCACGAATCGTAGCCGTCTGCTCGGCGGCGACCTCGTCGTAGCGTTCGAACTCGAGGAATTCGGTCGGGTCGTCGTCCGGGCTGGCTTTCGTCCGGACGCGCCCGGTAAACGTCGCGATTGCGCCGGCGCGGTCGGCCGCTGACGACTGCTTTGCGCGTGCGACCAGTGACTCGAGCGTCTCGTACGGCTCGATATCTGGAAGTTCGTCGACGACGGCATCCACGTCCACGTCGTCGGCTGTCTCTCCGGTTGCGAGCGGGTCCTCGGCGTCTGCGCCGCCGAGCGCGACGGTCGGGAAGGGTGACTCGTCGCTGTACCCTTCGACGAGTGCGTAGTCACAGGTGACTGCCAGCCGATCGAGTGTCTCGGTCAGCGTCCGGGCCTCGCCGGTGGCGAACCACTCGCCGCCGTCCGTGATGCCGTAGGTCTCGGCTGCGCCGGCCGCGCGGTGGCGAGCGGTGTCCTTGTCGTCTGTATCCACGTCCGGTTCGCAGGTGACGTGTTTGACTGTGCCGACTCTGCCGCGGTCGTCCAGACGCGCTGCCAACTTCTCGACCAGCGTTGTCTTGCCCGTGTCCGAGGGACCGACCACCCGGATAACTTTCATACGCTCCTGTTCGGCCGAGACGTGTTTGTAGGTGTTGGTGCGAGAGGGGGTACGCTCTTTTGTGCGGCCGTCCAAGCGCTGGTATGACTCGTCGCGAGTTCCGTGACCTCGTCCCGCCAGCGACTGCCCGCGATGCGCTCGCTGACCTCGCTATCACGGCCGGGACCGACACAGTCCCGCTCGCAGAGGCGAACGGGCGGACACTCGCAGCGCACGTGGACGCGCCGCTCGACGTGCCCGGCTTCGACCGCTCGGCGATGGACGGCTACGCCGTTCGCGCCGCGGATACCTTCGGCGCGAGCGAGGGCGACCCCACGACTCTCCGGGTTGTCGGGACGGTGCGGGCTGGGACCGAACCCGACGCCAGCGTCGGCGAGGGCGACGCGGTTCAGGTCGCGACTGGGGCAGTTCTACCGTCCGGTGCCGACGCCGTCGTCCCCGTCGAGCGCACCGTCGAAAGGGAGGACACCGTCGACGTGATGACCGGCGTCGCGCCCGGCGATAGCGTGATGCCGAGAGGTGCCGACATCGCCGCAGGGGACGCTGCACTCGGTCCCGGAACGACACTCGGTCCGCGCCACCTCGGCCTCCTTGCTGCGCTCGGTCACGAGCGCGTCCCTGTCCGCTCTCAACCGGACGTAGCCGTCGTCTCGACCGGGGAGGAACTGGTCCAGCCGGGCGAGGAACCCGATCCAGCTGCTGGCCAGATATACGACGTAAACAGTCACACCATCGCCGCTGCCGTCGACGCGACGGGCGCACGAGCAACCCGCTACACCCCAGCGACGGACGACGAGGAGACGCTTCGCGAGACGCTGGCCGATGCCGCTGCGGACGCTTCGCTCATCGTCACCTCCGGGTCGACGAGTGCCGGTGCGGCCGACCTGCTCTATCGACTTGTCGAAGAACACGGCGAGATTCTGGTCCACGGCGTCGCAATCAAACCCGGCCGCCCGCTGCTCGTCGGTCGGATCTTCGACACGCCGTACGTCGGACTGCCGGGCTATCCCGTTTCCGCACTCTCGGTGTTCCGAACCTTCGTCGCACCTCGCTTGCGTGCGGTGAGTGGCCGACCCCAACCCGAGACAGCGACGGCAGACGCGACGCTCGCGACCCGCGTTCGGTACGATGGCGGCCGCCGGCGACTCGTCGCGGTCGGACTGGTTGCAGACGGTGACGGCGACCTGGTCGCGTACGCCCCGGCAAAGGGGAGCGGCGCGACGACGACACTCGCTGAAACCGATGGCATCGTCCAGATGGCCGCGGAAACGTCGTTGCTCGCGGCCGGTGAGACTGTCACCGTCGAGCGGTTCGACGACGCTCCGATACCCGCGCTGCTCGGTGTCGGCGACCCGGACCCCGTCTTTGCGCGGCTGCTCGACGACTTCGCAACCAGCCGCTTTCTCTCGCTCTCTGCGACCGACGCCAGTCGGTGGGTCGACGACGACGTTCCGGATGTCACCGTAACGCCAACGGACGACCTCACCGGGACACGCGCAGAACCGCTCGCCCGGTGGAACCGGGAGTGGGGGCTCGTCGTCCCGGCCGGCAATCCCGATGACATCACTGCACTCTCGGACCTCGTGGACGGCGACTATCGGTTCGCCAATCTGGACGACTCGCTGGCGGTGCGGACTGCACTGGCGGAGCATCTAGAGACGCTCGCTCTCGACAGTGCCGAGGACACCGCAGCGGCCATCGACGGCTTCCACCGCGAACTACCAGGCATCGAGTCCGCAGCACGAAGCGTCGCTGCCGGTCGAGCCGACGCCGGGCTTGGACTGCGCGTGACAGCGACGCAACTCGGCCTGGAGTTCGTCCCGGTCGGAACACAGACGCTCGGTGTCGTCCCGAATCCGACCAGGCTGGACAAGTCGAGCGTCGAGCGACTGCGGGACCACCTCGCCGATCGGTTGCCGTCCCTGCTCACAGAAACGCCCGGCTACGCGCCGGCAGAATAGCGACACGCGCGTCCGCGTTCACAACTGTTCTTTCACTTTCTCGACGACCCGAACGTCCTCGATTGCCGTCGACGGATACTGCCCGTCTTCGTCTTTCTCGGCGGCTTTGACCATGTCCCAGACGACGTTCAGCCCCGTCGTCACGCCTTCGAGCGCCTCCATCTCGCAGCCGGTCTTTCCAGTCGTCTCGACGGCAACAGTTAGCTCGACCGTCTCGTCGTTGAGCGCGAATTCGGTGTCGACGTTCGTCACCGGAATCTGGTGGCACATCGGAATCGTCTCCCAGGTGTGTTTGACGGCCTGAATCGCGCCGATGCGCGCTGTTGCAAGTACGTCCCCCTTTTCGACGCTGTTGTCTCGGATAGCTTCGATTGTGGACGGCTGGAGTCGGATCTGGCCGCGCGCTTTCGCACGGCGTTTGCTGTCCGCTTTCTCACCGACGTCGACCATCTGTGCGGCCCCCTCCTCGTCGGTGTGCGTGAGGTCGTCGTTCGCTCCGTCGCTCATTCGTGTCCTCCGTGCTCGTGGCCGCCATGCTCGCTGTGGTCGTCGTGATTGTCTCCTTCGGTACCAGCCAGTCCGACGACGTGGCCGACGACGGGAACGACGAGTTCAGTCGTCCCGAAATCGGCCGCTTGCTCGCTCCCGGGCAGACAGAACACTGGCTTGCCGTCGACAATGCCAGCCGTCGCGCGGGTGAGCATTCCGTGTGGACCGACATCTTCGACCGACTGCGCGCGGAACTGCTCGCCGAAGCCCGGAATCTCCCGGTCGAAGAGTTCGCTGGCGGCTTCGGGCGTCACGTCGTCCGGTGTCAGCCCCGTTCCGCCTGTCGTGACTACGGCATCGACTGCCTCGTCGCCGAGCAGTTCCGTGAGTCGGTCGCGAATTGCGCGCTCGTCGTCCGCGACGAGGTCCCGACTTGCGACGGTGTGATCGGCCGCTTCGACGCTGTCGACGATTGCATCGCCGCTCGCATCGTTGTCGAGCGTGCGACTCGACGAGACTGTCAGGATGCCGAACAAGACGGACGTTCTATCGTCTGCGTGGTGTCCGTCGTGTCCGGTTTCGTGATCGTGGTGCTCGTGATGCTGGTCGTCATCAGCCATTGTCCAACGATTACACGGGACGGAGTTAGTAGATTGGGTTGCGGTCAGTCGTCGTCGGCCGTCGGGACTGGACGGTCGATGTAGTCGTCGTTGACGACCCACTGGCCGTCTTCTTTGACCATATACTCGCCGTAATAGGGGACGCGGTTGGCGACGGTTTCGCGGAATGTGGCCCGGATTTGCTCGCGGGTCATGTCGGCCATCGAGCGGTGGTCGTCGTGGCGGTTGAGACAGCCTTTGAATTTGCCGTCGTGGGTAACGCGGACCCGGTGGCAGTTCGCGCAGAACTCTTCGTTCTCGACGGGGTCGACGATTTCGACCATTCCCTCGCCCGCTGCCGGTCCGTCTGGGTCGCCAGCGTCGATGTCGGGTGTCTCTGCCTCGCCGTCGGCGCCGACGTAGTAGCGTCTGCGGTCGTGCATTTCGCGGTGTTCGACCCGGTCGGCTCGGTCTGTGAGCCAGTCGTGGACTCGGTCGATGTCGATCGCCCATTCGGGGTGGCCCGTAATCTCGGGCATGTACTCGATGAGCTGCAACTGGAGCCCGTCGTTTTCCGCGACGTGGTCGACCATCCGTGGGACGTACCCGGCTGTCGGCTCCATCACGACCATGTTCAATTTCACCGGTGCGAGGCCAGCCTCGAGTGCAGCCTCGACGCCTTCGATAACCTTGTCGTAGGCACCACTCTTCGTCAACTCTGCGAACGCTTCCGGGTCGATAGCGTCCTGCGAGACGTTGACCCGCGTGAGGCCAGCCGCTGCGAGCTCCGCTGCACGGCCCGGCAGGAACGTCCCGTTGGTAGTCATCGAGACTTCCATCCCGTCGGGAACGCGCTGGATGATTTCCGTCAGATCGTCGCGGAGCATCGGCTCGCCGCCGGTGAATTTCACTTTCTCGACGCCGAACTCGTGGACAACCTCGAGAACCCGGACGACCTCGTCTGCGGTCATCTCGCCGTCCTGCGGGTCCATCGGGCCGCGCGTGTCGCCGAGTCCCTCGTTGTGACAGTAGACGCAATCGAAGTTACACCGGTCGGTCAGCGAGACGCGAATACCGGTGACCGCTCGCCCGTGGTCGTCTTCGAGGGGCACGACGTTAACTTATGACGTTCAGGCTATTAATACTGGGGGTCATTTGAGCCCCTCTCGGCCAGCGAACGTCTAATATGAGGTTTCTGGCGACCACGGGGATTTTGAGTGGGGACAACGATGAGGGAGACATGGACGAAGCCGGCTTCACAGAGGTATTTCAGCTGGCCAGTGCACGCGAGCGACTGCAGGAGCACTGCCCTCCACACCGCCGGACAGAACACAGGTCTCCCGCAGACGCTGTCGGACACGTCCTCGCGAGCGATGTCGACGCGAACCGTGCCGTGCCACACTACGACCGGGCGGCGATGGACGGCTACGCTGTTCGCGCAGCGGACACGTTCGAGGCGTCCGAGCGCTCACCGGTCCAGCTCGAACCGATTGCAGAGACCGTCGAAGCCGGGCAGGCGGCACAGGTCCACACCGGGAGCGCGGTTCCCGACGGGGCCGATGCCGTCGTCATGGTCGAACAGACCGAGCAGCGAGACGATGCGCTGCTGGTGTACGACGCCGTCGCCAGCGGTGAGAACGTCTCCCCGGCCGGTGAAGACGTTGCACCAAACCAGCACCTCTTCGATTCGGGATACCGCCTTCGCCCGTCGGATGTCGCACTCCTCCGGGCAACCGACCGTGAGACAGTCGAAGTGATGGAACGCCCGCGCGTGAGCGTCATCCCTACTGGCGAGGAACTCGTGCCGGCGGAGGAAACCCCCGAAGCCGGCGAAGTCGTCGAAACGAACGGGCTGCTCGTCTCGTCACTGGTCACCCAGTGGGGTGGTGAGCCGACCCGCCGAGATATCGTCACCGACGAGGAAACCGCCCTCCGAGAGGCTATCGAAGCCGACACGGACCACGATATCGTCGTCACGACTGGCGGGTCGTCTGTCGGCGACCGCGACCTCGTTCCCGATGTCGTCGCAGACAGCGGCGAGGTTCTGGTTCACGGCGTCGCAATCAAACCCGGCCACCCGGTCGGTTTCGGCGTCGTCGACGAGACGCCGGTGATACTGCTACCGGGCTATCCCGTCTCCTGTCTCCTCAACGCGATCCAGTTCGTCCGGCCGGCGGTCGCCTGGCTCGCCGGGACCGAGCCACAGTCGCCGCCGACCGTCCGTGCCACGCTCGCAGAGAAACTCCGAAGTTCGCCCGGCGAACGTACGTTCGCCCGCGTACGCCTCGAGGACGCTCAGTCGGAGCCAGGTCGGCCCCCCGTCGCCCAGCCGGTACGGACAAGCGGCGCTGGCGTCATGACGAGCGTCGCGCTGGCCGACGGCTGGGTCGAGATCCCCGAATCGCGCGAGGGAATCCCAGCCGGTGAGACCGTCTCGGTCACACAGTGGGAGCGACCGGTCCACCCGGTGGACGACTGTTCTTCATGACCGACTCGGAGCGAAGCGCAGTCGTCCTCGCTGGCGGGTACTCGATTCGTTTCGGCATCGGTGACAAAGCGCTGGCGGCTATCGACGGCAAACCGATGCTCGTGCGGGTCGTCGACCGTCTCACGTCTGCTGTCGATACCGTACTCGTCAGCTGTCGGGCCGAACAACGGTCCGATTTCGAACGCGCGCTCGGGAGTGCAGGTCTCGCGTCCCTGACGCAGTTTGCTATCGACCCGGTGCCGGACAGAGGGCCGCTGGCCGGTATCAGGAACTCGTTCGAACGTGTCGATTCGGAGTACGCCGCGGTGGTCGCCTGTGATATGCCCCGTCTCGATCCCACGTTTCTGCAGTTTCTGTTCGACCGCGCTGATGGGTCCGATGCCGTCGTGCCCGAACTCAGAGGCGGACATCTTCAGCCGATGCACGCGGTGTATCACGTCGAACGGGTTCGGTCGGTCGCCGACCAGTTGCTCGCGAGCGATCGGCGGAGTCTGCACGGCGCGTTCGACCGGCTGGATACGACCGTGATTCCGGCTGCGACCGTCGCTGAACAGACTGACTGGCGTAGCCTCCACGACGTGAATTCTCCAGCGGATCTCGATTCACTCTCGACCGATTCGGCGCGCTGAGCAGCACAGTTTCCCTGACTCGGGACCGATTAGTCTCCCGTCTCACTGCACTTGCGCTTTGAGATCGTCGTCGAACCGTTCGATGTAACCTTTGGCGAGTTGGGCCTCGACCTGTCGGAGTCGATATGACACTGTCGACTGTGGGATATCGAGCAGGTCTGCAAGTTCGCTCACCGTGATCTCCCGCGGTGTCTCGTAGTACCCGTGTTCGATGGCTGCCCGAAGGGTTTGCTGCTGTTTGTCGGGGATAGAGACGTTAGCAAGCGAGTTGTAGCTTAAGTGTTCGGCATCACCGAGCCGACCGATGTTGAGCGTGATTCCGTCGTCGAGGTTCTCCTCGATGAGTTCGTAAAAGGTGTCGACGTTCTCTTCGGACCGCATGAGCAAGCGCCACTCGTAGCTGTTGCCGTGGCGCTGTGTCTGGAACACGACTCCGAGATCGAGGTGGCGTCCCGCGAGAGCCAGCACCGAGTCACAGGTGTGGAGACGTTTGACGAACGTGTACAGCGCGAGTGTCGACGGCGCTCGCTCGAGGACGTTGTGTTCCCGGATTGCACCACACTCTGTTGCTGTCATCTCCTCCTTTGGCAGATTCGAGTTCAGCTTGAAGCGTTCGATTGTATCCAGCGCTGACGTTGGGCCGGCGAAACGTTCGATTCGCCACAGTCGATCGCGACGGATACAACTGGCAATCGAATCGGCAGACAGCGTCGGGAACTCGATAAACATGTCCATCAGGGGATCGACCCCTTCCTCGTATACGAGTTCGAAGGTTAGTTCACGCATGGGTCTCGAGGTGGATTCTGGCTGTTCTGGTGAGTGGACGCCGCTCTTTTCGTGGTATTGCTCCGACTGGTCAGTTCTCCTCGCGGTTGTGTCATTCGGGCAAGCGACTGAAACGTGTCGCCGGCGCGGTCCCTGCGCTGGACTAACACAGCACTACGAAACACTCGATTCGTATTAGAACTTTTGACTATTCCACAATCAAGTTGGTGTGTACCAATTCAGGTTATATATTGGTCGAAGGCTTCCGGTGGCGTGAAGCATGATCGAACGACGTGCGTTCCTGCGGACGACTGGCGCGCTCGCGGCCGGAGCGGCACTCGCCGGTTGTTCCGGGGAACAGGACGACGACGACGAGGCGGACGAGACCGAAGAACCACCCACCACTGGGTCCGAAGAGACGCCGGAGAGCAGCGTCACTGATGTGGCTGTCGGACCGGAGGGTCGCCTCCGATACGACCCGGAAGAGGTCGAGATCAGCGTCGGCGACACCGTCAGATGGGAAGCGATGAGCGAAGGGCACAACGTCACGAGCCACCCGGACGCGTCACCGAAGTGTGAGAATCCCGAGGGTGCCGATCCGTTCACGTCCTACGAGGGCGACAGCCACTTCTCCATCATGGATGTCGGCGAGACGTTCGAGCACGAGTTTACTGTTCCGGGTGAGTATGTCTACGTCTGTACTCCCCACGCTGGACAGGGGATGGTCGGCACGGTAATTGTCTCCGAGTAGGTGTTGGTGTGTAACAACCAACAGTTGATGGTATCCTCCACTATTATTGGGAACACATGTCACAGCAGCAACGACGTGACGAGGGTGATTCTGAAGGGGCGTCCCTTCGAGACCGGTTCGTCGAACGCAGGCGGTTCCTGATGGCGACGGGGACGATGGCTGGTGTCGGCGTCCTCGCCGGTTGTCAGGGAAGCCCCGACGATGGGACCGAGACTGAGACGGAGTCGGGAACACCGACGGCGGAACCGGAACCGACGCCCGACGAGACACAGACTCCCGACGATGATGACGATGACGACGCAGACGACGACCAGGAACCGTCGCTGGAAGAGCGCTACCCTGGTCTGCGAATTCTTTCACCGGAACCGGAAAACGCTGAGGCTGCGGCCCGATCGACTTACGCGGACTACATCACACCGCGCGAAGAACACTATATCCGGAACCACTACCCCACACCGGATATCGAGGAATCGGAGTGGAGCGTTTCGCTGACTGGGCTCGTCGACAGCGAAGTCGATCTGTCGATGGAAGAAATAAAACACTCGTTCAGCACCGAGTCGATCACGCACACGATGCAGTGTGCCGGGAACGGTCGGTCGTTTTTCGACCCGCAGGTCGGTGGCAACCAGTGGTCGTTCGGCGCCGTCGGGAACACCGTCTGGACCGGTACGCCAGTCTCCGAGATTCTGGAGTACTACGGCGCGGAGACGAGCGAAGATTACTTCCTCACGGTGATGGGGGGCGAACATCCTGAGGGTGAAGATATCTTCACCCGGTCGATCCCGATGGAGAAGGTGATGGACGACACGCTGCTGGCGTACAACATGAACGGGTCGCCAGTGTCGCCCGATCACGGGTTCCCGGTACGGTTGCTCGTCCCGGGCTGGTTCGGCTGTAACAACGTCAAGTGGGTCAACCGGATGCACGTCATGGAGACGATGGTCATCGGCGACGAGTGGGAGGAACCGGGCGCTCCGGAGGACGGACAGCGGACGTACACGCACTGGCAGCAGTACTCCTACCGCGTGGTTCCCGAGGAAGACACTCGAGCAACCCACTACGAGGATATCCCGGTCTACGACACGCGCGACCAGATGGAGCAGACCGACCAGATAGACAACGCCTACATGTACGACCAGGTCGAGAAGTCTCTCATCGGCTATCCGGGTGAGGGACAGACGGTCTCTCCGTCACCCGCTGGAACTATCGAGATTATCGGGGTCGCGTGGGCCGGTGACGACGCTGTCGAGACCGTCGAGGTATCGACGGACGGTGGCGACTCCTGGGGCGAGGCCGAGTTCTTCGGTCCGGTCGACGGGAACTCCGGCTGGCGGCAGTTCCGCTACGTCTGGGAAGACCCGTCGTCCGGGGATCACACCCTGGTCTCTCGGGCGACCGACGAGCGCGGCTACACCCAGCCGGCGTCTATATCCGCTCCCGACGACCAACTCCGCAGCATCTCCAACGACCAGTATCCGTGGAATCAGAGCGGATACGGACTCAACGCGTACGAACCCCACGGCGTCTCCTGCACCGTAGAGGAGTGACGATGGTCACACCCGGACAGGTCGCCATCGTCCATCTGACGGGGCGACTCGCCGACGGCCCAGACGCTGGGGAGGTCTTCGAGACGACCGACGTCGATGTCGCACTCGATGAGGGAATCTATCATGACAACCGCGATTTCAAGCCCCTCGAATTCCGGGTCGGCGAGGGCCACGTCCTCCCCGGTATCGAAGAAGCCGTTCAGGAGATGTCTCAGGGCGAGACGAAGACAGTCGTTCTCGGCCCTGAGAAGGCCTACGGAGCGGTCGACGAGGATTCCATCGTGGCGATAGCTCGCGAGGAACTGGAAGAACGAAGCGACACAACGGCCGAAGTAGGGGAACTCGTCGAGAGCAAGCGCGGCGATGTCGGCTGGATAACTGACGTCTCAGGTGACGAGGTGACTGTCGACTTCAATCACGAACTCGCCGGCGAACGCGTGGAGTTCGAAATAAAACTCCTGGAGACCCACGCCAGCGAAACTGGCCAGCCCGTTGAACCGGCCGACGCCGGCGGTTCGACGTAGGGCGGATCAAGCTGGTCAGCCTCGTTTCTCACCTCAGGCGACCGGTGTAGCGGTCTGCCCGTCTCTGTGGGTGGTTTGTTCTCCCAGCGATTCCAGTCGATCTTCGACTGTTAGCGTCTCCTTCGTCTCGTACTTTTCCCGATCGGCTCTCATCGAATAGATAATGCGTCCGGTAGTCGCCCGTCGTCGTCGAGTTTGCGAAGTGTCTCGTAGGTGCCGACGACCATCGTCGGAACGACGAGGATGAAGATGTGTTCTTCGATGGGAATCCCGAGCAGTTCGACGCCGGTCCGCATCGGGATGGCGAACACGCCCACCTCCAGTGTGTACCAGTCCCAGACGAAGGCGGGAGGGTAGAGCAAAACGACAGTCCGGGCTGCCGCTCGCCAGACACCAGCGTAGGCAACGAGTGCGAGCGCAATCGACCCCCAGAGCAGTTCAGTGACGAGATACGTGTACTCGCCGAAGACGGTAATGTCGGGCAGCACAGTCGTTTCTTGGCCCGACTCACAGTAAAAGTTCGCTCCCCAGTCGTCCTACCGACGCTCGAAGTCGCCGTAGTTCCCAGCGGCGTAGGCGACGACGACGAGCAGGACGGTGAACGCGACGGTCCCGAGTGCCTCCGTCGTCGGCACGAACAGGAACAACAGACCGGCGACGAGTCCGAGCACCAACAGTGCCGTCAGTGCGACGCCGGCCATGCCGACGTATTTGAGGAATGTTTCGGCCGGGTCAGTTCGGTCCTGCTCCCATGGGCGTTCGTGGTGAGCCATACGAACATATAGGGGGACCTTCTTAATAGCCGGTACTCGGATTTTCACTTGCTGGGAACGGTGCTGTGGACCATCTCTCCAGGACGATACCTCGCAGTCAAATAGGTGTGATTATGAAAACGTGAATCGAATTCTCAAACTGTAAGAATTCAACTCTCGATTTATTCGGGCGTTGAGTACAGTACACTCATAGTACATGTCGAACTCCTCGGGGTATGGCCGTAGCGCGCTCGGAACGAGTCGAGAAACCGACCAAGCAGCCGCTACACCGTTCGAGTCTCCTGATGTCGACAACGCTATGTTTGAGGGGCATGAAGCGCCAGATCGAACGGTCGATACGACCGCTGACTGGAGCGGCGATGCCACCACAGCGACCGACCGATCGGCGAGCGAAGTAACTGATAGTCGTCTGCCGACCAGTCGGCTAGTTGAGACGGGCGCCGCTCCCAGTGGTGATATTTATATCCGATGGCCGATCAAAATCAATTCATCTGTGATATCGATGGTAGCTGCCACGAGACTGGACCAGCTTTGAGAACGTACTGGAAGGACAATGACATCACCCCAAGAACAGACACTCCCGGCGGGACAGCCGACAGATATCGAGGCAGCAGAGACGACGATTACCGTGTTGCTCGTCGACGACGACGGGGACTTCGCGAGTCTGGTTGCGGACTATCTCGACAGGGAATACGGCTTCGAGGTCACGATCGAAACCAGTCCCGAGACCGCGCTCGACCGTCTCACGCGAGACAGCTCGATCAACTGCGTCGTCAGCGACTACGCGATGCCGGGGATGGACGGTCTCGAATTTCTCGAGGCAGTCGCGGACCGCTTTCCGGACCTGCCTTTTGTGATGTTCGCCGGCCAAGGCTCTGAACGGGTCGCCAGTCGCGCAATCCAGTTGGGTGCAGACGACTATCTCGAGAAAGATACCGGTGAGACGCGGTACGAACTTCTGGCGAGGCGAATCGACGACTGTGTCACCATCACTCGCCAGCAACAGAAACTCCAGGACATCTATGCTGCTATCGAACACGCCGGTCACGCGATGCTCGTTACCGAGGCCGACGGCACTATCACCTACGCGAATCCGACGATGGAAGATGTCTCTGGCTACTCGCTCGAAGAACTCCTGGGCGAGACACCCGCAATCCTCAAATCAGGCGAGCACGGCCAGGAGTTCTATCGGGATCTCTGGGGGACGATTCTCAGTGGCGAGGTCTGGGAAGGGGAGGTCATCAACGAACACAAGAACGGCCACCAGTACGTCATCGACCAGACAATCTCGCCGATTTCGAACGACGGGACCATCACCGGTTTTGTCGCCATCAACCGCGACATCACCGTCCGCAAACGACGCGAGCGGAACCTCACGTTCTTCGAGCAGGCCATCGAACAGGTCGGAACCGGCATTGCAGCGTACGACGCTGAGGGGACCATCCGCTACGCAAACGAGGCCTACGCCGACATACTCGGCACTGCTCCCGAAACCCTCTCTGGGCGGTCGATTACGACGGTCAATCCCGTGTTCGAAGCCGACCTGTTCGACGAGTACTGGGAGTCGTTCGACCCCGGCGAGACACGACGCCAGGAGGGCGTCAATCAGCGATTCGACGACGGAAAGATGGTTCCCGTCGACACGGTAACAACCCACGTGACGGTCGGGGACGACGAATATCACGTCGGGACTATCCAGGATATCACGGCCAGAAAAGAGCGCGAGCGCGAACTCAAGATGTTCCGTGAGGCTGTCGAGCAGGCCGGCCACGCCGTCATCGTCACCGACGCGTCTGGGACAATAGAGTACGTCAACCCTGCGTTCGAGGAGCTAACCGGATACGACAGGGAGGAGGCGATCGGTCAGACGCCAGCGATTCTCAACTCGGGTGAACACGATCAGGAGTTCTATCGGGACCTCTGGGGAACAATCCTCAGCGGCGACGTCTGGAAAGGTGAACTCATCAACCAGCGCAAGAGTGGCGAGCAGTACGTTATCGACCAGACTATCGCACCGCTCGAAAACGACACCGACGAAATCACTCACTTTGTCGCGATCAACCGGGATATCACCGAACTCAAAGAGCAGGAGCAAGAACTGAAACGGCAGAACGAGCGACTCGAAAAGTTCGGGCGTACTGTCGCCCACGACCTCCGGAATCCGCTGAACGTCATGGACGCCCATCTCGATATGGCCCAGGAAGCGGACGACCCCGAAATGGCTCACGCAGAGATCCAACAGGCCATCGACCGGATGACCGAACTCATCGACGAGCTCCTGGCACTGGCCAAGCAGGGCAAGACTGTCCTCGACCCGACTCCCGCTTCCCTGGAAGCGGTTGCGACTACTGCCTGGAACCACGTCGATACCAAGATAATGTGTCTCGAAGTGGTCGAAGACAGACCGCTGTTGATGGACGACGCCAGGGTTTGTGAAGTGTTCGAAAACCTCTTTCGGAATGCCCGAGAACACGCTGGTTCGGACGCAACCGTCCGTGTCGGTCCGCTCTCTGATGGTTTCTACATCGAGGACGACGGTCCCGGTATCCCGCCCGAGGAGCGGGAGGACGTTCTCAAGTCGGGCTTTACCACCTCGAAAGACGGGACCGGATTCGGATTAGCTATCGTCAGTCAAATCGCGGACGCCCACGACTGGACAGTGACGATTACCGAGAGTCGAGACGGCGGCGCACGCTTCGAGTTCCACGGGGTGAAGCAGGAGTGACACGCGTCTGAGTGCGTAGTCCTTCGAGGCCGATGGTGCCGGGGCAACTCTATCAGAGTGCTTCGGTTCGCGCTATCAGTCGTCGTCCAGCAACTGCCGACTGGAGTTGAGGACGACGAGTGCACTACTGGTCCCCATCGCCAGCGCGGCAAAGAGCGGATTCAGGAGACCAGTCGCGGCCAGCGGGATAGCGACGACGTTGTAGCCGAAGGCCCACGCGAGGTTCTGCCGGATTCGTGACCTGGTTGCCCCGGCCACTGCAAACAGCGTCGGGACGGCATCGAGGCGGCCGCTCGTCACCACGGCATCGGCCGCTTCGGTCGCCAATTCGGTTCCCTGAGCGAGCGCAACGCCCACGTCCGCGGCCGCGAGTGCGGGCGCATCGTTGGCACCGTCCCCGATCATCGTCACACGGCCCCGACTGCGGAGTTGCCGGACCGTCGCCACCTTGCCGTCCGGCGGCAGCCCGGCGAACACCTCTTCGACATCGGGATGGTCTCTGAACCGGTCTGCGGCGGCGCTGTCGTCACCGGTCAGCACGACCACGTCCCGCCCGTTCGCGGCGAGCGTCTCGACGGTCGCCTGCCAGTCCTCGCGTGGTCGGTCGCTCACGGTGATGAGGCCACGACACTCGCCGGCCCAGCCGACGAGAACCGGAACCTCGCCTGCCTCGGCGGCGGCCGACGCCGCCTCGGCGTACGCTGTGGGTACCGACAGTCCTCGCTCCTCGAAGAGGTCGGGGTGACCGACGACGGTCTCCGAGCCAGCGACGTGGCCGACGACGCCTTTTGGCTCTATGTCGACCGCGGCTGTCGCGTGCGATTGACCGTCTACGTCTCCGGCGACCGTTCCGCCGTCGGTCCGGCGGTCCGTCCCCTCGACGTCCAGCGTCGTCGCACCGATATCGGCGGCGTGGGCCACGATGGCATCTGCGACGGGATGGTTCGAGTACCGTTCGAGCGCGGCCGCGCGTGCGAGCACCCCGTCGTCTCCGCTTGCGTTATCGTTCACTTCGGTCACGGCCATCTCACCGCTGGTCAGCGTCCCGGTCTTGTCGAGTGCGACCACGTCCGTCTCGGGGAGCGTCTCGAAGACGGTCTCCGAACCGACGACAACGCCGTCTCTGGCCGCCCGCTGGACCCCCGACGCGACAGCTAGCGGGGTCGCCAGTCCGAGCGCACACGGACAGGAGACGATGAGGACCGTCAGTCCGACGAGCACGGCCGCGGTGGTGGTTCCACCGAGCGCTATCGTCGCGAGTGCGGCGACCAGCGCGAGCACGACGACCAGCGGGACGAACACCGTCGCCAGTTTGTCGGCTAGCTGCTGGATGCCGCGACGGGAACTCTGGATGTCCCAGAGCAGGCCGACGATGCGGTCGAGCGTACTCGTCCCCTCGTCGCTGACCGCGACCACGAGCGGCCGGTCGGTCACGACGCCGCCGCCGACGACTTCGTCACCGGGCCGGCGCGTCACGGGCAGCGACTCCCCGGTGACGAGCGCTTCGTCGACGGCGGCGACGCCCTCGACGACGGTCCCGTCCAGCGGAATCCGCTCGCCGGGGCGGACGAGCAGTTCTGTGCCCGATTCGATGTCCTCGACCGGTATCGTCTCGCCGTCGCGGGTGCGTGCCTCGGCGACGCGCGCCTCGGTCAACTCCGAGAGCAAGTCGACTGCCTTACTCTTGATTCGGTCTTCGTAGTAGTTGCCCGTCGTCACCACCAGCACGATGGCGACGGTCACGTCGAAGTAGACGTCGATGCCGCCCATGACGGTTATCGCGGCGCTGTAGACGTACGAACTGGTCGCGGCGAGTGCGACCAGCAGGTCCATGTTGGGTTGTCCTGCCCGGAGACTGACGTACGCACCACGAAGTAGTGGAAAGCCGGTATAGAGGAGGATGATGGTCGCAAACAGCCATATCTGGCCCAGCAGATAGAGCCGGCCGAACGTCCCGAAATCGACGACGGGGTCGAAGCCGAAGTGTTGTGGGTAGACGAAGAGGATGTACCACATCATCGTCATCATGCCAAGGAAGCCGCCGACGAGCAGTCGTGCGACCGGGGAGTCTTCGTCGGTCGTCTCCTCCTCGCGGCCGTAGGCGCGGTAGCCACTTCGAGTGACGATATCGGGAACTTCAGCCTCGGTGACCGCATCGGGGTCGTAGACGACCTTCATCGTGTCCGTCGCGTAACTGGCAGCGGCGGCCTCGACCCCGTCGTGGTCGGTGGTGGTCATCTCCAGGAACCGTTCGCACGTCGCACAGTGCATCCCGTCGACTGAGAGGTATGTTACCTCGCCGTCAGCGTCTTCGATAGGGTTGTCGTCCGCGAGTTCCTCCAGGTCGACGGATTCGGCGTCGACGCCGTCCAGCGAGCGAGCGACCTCCAGACAGCCGCGACAACAGAACTCTCCATCGACGTCCGGGTCAGTAATCGGGTCCGCGGGCACCTCAAGGTCACAGAGTGTACATCCTGTCATGATTAGAGTGGCTGGTAGTAGGGGATATCCGGGTACGGGAGCATGACGCCAAAGAGCATCAGCCCGTGTGCGAGCGGGAGGTAGCCTAGCGCGAGGAAGGCCACGCCGAGCACCCGGTGGAGCGTCCGGCGATGACCGACCGACAGCGACCCAAGGGCGAGCCCGTAGACGAGGAGTGCGGGAATCGTTCCGAGGCCGAGCAATCCGAGCGCGAGCGCGCCACGGACGGGGTCACCGACCGCGAACGCGTAGAGATACGCCGGATAGAGGATCGGGCAGGGAAGAAACGCGTGGACGACGCCGACGCCGGCGATGCCCGTCGAGTTGGCGACGCGGTCGACCCGTTCGGTCAACAGTCCGGTCAGTTTACCGAAGACGCGGCCGAAGCCGGGGAGTGCCGAAAGCGTCGCCGTGGCCACCGTACCGCGGAGGAGGTAGCTGAGACCGGTTCCGACGATGAAGAGGCCGACGACGATACCGACGCTCCCCCGAACTGTCGAGGCAATCGGCGATAGGGTTGCGACCCCACCCACGACGACGCTGCCGACGAGGCCGAGAATGCCTCCGATTGCGGCGTACCCGACAGTCCTGCCGATGTTGAACAGTCCGTGCTGGCGCACGTCGAAGAGCGTGAGACGGTCGCGGCCGGGGTCGGTCACCTGTCTGCCTGCGGTAATCCGCTCGGCGTACATCGAGACCAGCGGGCCACACATCCCGAGACAGTGGGCTCCTGCGAGAATGCCGACGACGAAAAAGAGCGCGAGGTCCGGACTGACCGGAATACTTGCCTGTCCGGGGACCGCCGTAGCTGCGTCGCTGAGGAGTGTCGTCATCAGCGTGGCCACGGCGGCCGTCGACATCGCTTAGACTCCGTTCGCGTGTGCGTCACTCTCGTGTTCATGCTCGTGGGGGGACATCGCGATAGCGATACTCGCGGTGATGATGAGAACGTTCACGAGTGTGACGGCAGCAATCCATTCTGAGTTGAACACAATGAACACGACAGCTGGGATGATGGAGATCAGCCCGAGCAGTCCAACCAGTCTTGGTGTAACATCCATACGGCTCCGTAAGTAATCGTACTTCTAAATTGCTTCGGGCCATTCTAACTCTCTGAGAACGGCATAGGATTATTTGTATACCCAGCCATAGAGGGTCAATTATGAGTAGTGGCGCAACTGTCCCGGCCGAAAGCAGCGAGCAGGACGCCGAGGCAGAGAAGAGCGTGTCGGCGCCGCCGACACAGGAGGGCATCGAGCGGGAGTTGTCCCACGAGGAATACGACCCCAAAGGGACACTCGCGTTGATACTGATCTATATGGCCATCCTCGTGTTGATGTGGGTATTCATGTACTTCATCGAGTTCCTGGGCAACGACCTGATCGTGGTGGGGTGATAGTCCATGCATATCCACAAATACGAGAAACTTTGGCTCGGGCTCGGACTCTTGCTCATCGTCGGCTTCATCGCGACGATCACTTACGGTGCGGTCGGTGCGGGCGTGACGATGGTTGACGAGAGCGGGGAGGTCGTCAATCCGAACAACCTCTCGGAACACCCGGAGTTCGGTGACCCCGGCGTCGAACAGGTCGGTGAAAACGAGTACGACGTTCACGTCATCTCTCGCCAGTTCGCCTTCTCGCCGGGTACCGCCTCTCCGATTACCGTCCCGGCAAACAGCACAATTAACTTCTACGTCACGTCTTCGGACGTGATTCACGGCTTCTCCATCGTCGGCACGAACGCCAACACGATGGTCATCCCTGGCGAAGTGGCCGAAATTACTGTCGAAGCCGAAGAGCCGGGCGAGTATGGTATCGTCTGTCACGAGTACTGCGGCCAGGGTCACCACGACATGGCCGGTACGATGGAAGTCGTTCCACAGGATGAGTACAACGGGAGTGAACAATGAGTACGGACACTGAATCAACGACATTTGCGGACCGCTTCCCCGAGGAAGCCGCCATCACCCGACAGGCCTTCCTCGTTGCATTCGTCATGCTCGGCATCGGTGCACTGTTTGGCCTCGTTCAGGCATTGCACCGGACGAACGTCATCCGGATCATCGATTCGGCGGACTATTACACCGTCCTGACTGCCCACGGTGTGTTCCTGGCTATCGTCTTCACCATCTTCTTCCTCGTCGGGCTCTATCAGTGGGCAGTCACGCGGAGTCTCGACCGGGGACCGGTGAACATCACCGTCACGAAAGCGTGGCTCGCGCTGATGTCTATCGGGTCGGTGATGACCGGTGCAGCGATCCTCCTCGGCTTCGTGCAGGAAATCGACGTGAGCGCGGACGTGCTCTTTACGTTCTACGCGCCGCTGCAGGCACACCCAGCCTTCTACGCGGGCCTCGTGATATTCATCATCGGAACGTGGCTGGCCGGTGCAGACTGGTTCCGCACCTGGCTCGCCTGGAAGAAGGACAACCCCGACGAGCGCATCCCGCTCCAGACGTTCATGGTCCTGACGACGATGATCATGTGGTACGTCGCCACCATCGGCGTCGCGATCTCTGTCCTGTTTTTCCTCCTGCCGTGGTCGCTGGGATTCATCGATACCGTCAACCCACTGTTGACCCGGACGCTGTTCTGGTTCTTCGGCCACCCGGTCGTCTACTTCTGGCTGCTGCCGGCGTACCTGCTGTGGTACACCGTTCTCCCGAAGATCGCCGGCGGACAGCTGTTCAGTGACCCGCTCGCACGCGTGGTCTTTATCCTGTTCGTCATCCTCTCGACGCCGGTGGGGATTCACCACCAGTACGTCGACCCCGGTATCGCGGAGAGTTTCAAGTTCATCGCGATGACGAACACGATGTTCCTGCTGTTGCCGAGTCTCCTGACTGCGTTCACTGTCGTGGCCAGCATCGAACACGGTGCACGCCAGCGTGGCGGCACCGGCCTCTTCGGCTGGCTCCGCGCGCTCCCGTGGCGTGACCCGGCCTTTACCGGAATGGCACTCGCTGGCCTGATGTTCGCTGCCGGCGGGTTCTCGGGGATGATAAACGCCGGAATGAACATCAACTACCTCGTCCACAACACGCTGTGGGTGCCGGGTCACTTCCACCTCACCGTTGGGACCGCAGTGACGCTGACGTTCATGGCCGGGACCTATTGGCTGTGGCCACAGATTACCAACCACCGCCTGTACTCGCGACCGATTGCACTCGGACAGGTCGTGATGTGGTTCGGTGGTATGGCGCTGATGTCCAACGCGATGCACGTCGGCGGACTCTTCGGGATTCCGCGTCGGACCGCAGAGCCCCAGTACGAGGCCTTCGACTTCCCGACGATCTTCGGGACCGTTGGCGAACTCCGGATCCAGATTGCTATCGGTGGAACGTTGCTGTTCCTCTCGACGGTGCTGTTCCTGTCGAATCTGATGCTCTCGATGGACACGCCAAAGCGATCCGACCTCGGACAGAGCCTCCCGCCAGCCCTCTCCGGGCCGGAGGACAGTCCGAGAGTGCTCGACAACATGCGGCTGTGGGCAGGCATTGCGCTCCTGCTCGTCGTGCTCGCGTACGTCCTGCCACTCGGGGCGATCATCCAGGACAGTGGCCTCCTCGGCCCCGGCGGTGACGCCTTCCCGGTCGTGATCGCTCCGATTTCCGACTGGCTCCAGGGCGTCGTCGCGCTCCTTTCGGGGGTGATTCCATGAGCAAACCCTGGATTATCCGGACGCGCGGTGGGCTACTCGTCGGGCTGGTGATGATGGCAGCCATCGGGTTCGAACTCCGGACCGTCTTCGGGATGCTCATCGGACTCGAAGTACCGATGACGCCGTACCTCCTCGTCATGATTGGTCTGTTGAGCGCGCTCGGCGTCATCCTCGACGTGTTCCGCTCGAACAGCGAAACTGCACAGTGAAACGATGGCAGGTCACGCAACGGAACCGATGGTCCCGCGGTTGTGGGTTGCCGCTGCCACAGCTGTTGGTGTCGTCCTCGGCTACACCCTCGCTGTCGACCCCGTCGTTCACTCCCTCTCACAGGTGGTGTATCCGGTCGTCTGGCTCGCCGCCAGCCTGACCGTGCTGTGGCTCGTCCGTGAGCGACTCGCCGACCTCTCTCCGGTACCACTCGCAGTGGGGGCGGGCTACACGCTCGTCTTGCTGTGGACTGCCGGTCTGCTCGGCTCACCGGCAGGCCCGGCAGGGCTCTTCGTCCACTTCGGCATGCCGGGCTGGGGGCCGGCGGTCGTCTACACCGGTTCGTTCCTGACCGTCACCGTCGTCCCGTTTCTGGTCGTCGGCTACGCGACGCTCGGCGTGCTCGCCGCGAGCGCGCTGCAGGCGACACTCCAGACGACTGCAGCGGGCGTCCTCGGTCTGTTCGCCTGCGTGAGCTGTACTGCACCGCTGCTTGCCGGGCTCGCCGGCTCACTCGGCGCCGGGTCCGTCGCAGCGACGATCTCGACTGCACAGTATCCGCTCGCGACGGCAGCTTTTCTCCTCTCGGCGGGGGCCCTTGCCGTGCTCGCTCGCCGTGGTGACGGCGTCTGACGGCGTCACCAGGGACCTGATACCCCGTCGCCGTTTTCTCCTCTATGAGAACGTTTACCAACTTTGATTATGCCAGGCGTCGAACCCTCAGAATGGGAACTTACGATGGATATTGCTGATATCGCTACCAGCGACTACGCAGAGGTTGACGCCGACGAACGACTCGGAAAAGTCCGTGCTATCTTCGAGGAAGGTAATCCCCGGGGCATTGTGGTGACCGAAGACGGCGAGTACGCGGGTGTCATTACCCAGAGACAGCTAGTACAGTCCCACGTCGAGGACGACGCCAAAGCACAGGCGCTGATGGGCTCTGCGCCGATGGTCGAACGGACCGACGACGTGCGCGAAGTCGCGCGCGTCCTCGTCGAGGGGGCCTCCAAAATCGCCCCCGTCTTCGAGGCCGGCTCCCTCTGGGGGACGATCTCCGGCGACCAGATACTCGAGGCTGTCCTCGACAACCTCGATGCCCTCGACGTCGATGAGATCTACACGACCGACGTCGTCACCGTCAACGAGGGTACCAACATCGGACAGGTTATCAATCTCTTCCGGGAGAACGGCATCTCCCGGCTTCCGGTGTTGAACGAGGACGGGTACCTCTCCGGTGTGGTCACGACCCACGACATCGTCGACGTAGTCGTTCGCGACATGGACAAGGCGACGACCGGCGACCGGGCCGGTGACATCGACCGCATCCTCGACATCCCGGTCTACGACGTGCTGAGCAGCCCGGTCGCCACGACGACCAGCGACGAGTCAGTTCGGTCTGCGGTCCAGCGGATGATCGACAACAACTACGACGGGCTCGTCGTCACGCCGGAGGACGACGACCGACTGGTCGCCGGCGTCGTCACCAAGACGGACGTCCTCCGGGCGCTGACGTTCACCGAAGAAGAGCACATGGACGTTCAGATCACCAACATCTCGGTGCTGGAGACGCTCACCCGCGAGGAGATTCGGCAGCGAATCGAGACGGTCGCGAGCAAGTACCAGGACATGCAGGTCCAGCACGCTCACGTCCGGTTCCACGAACACAAGGAGAAACTCCGCGGCACGCCGCTCATCCAGTGTCAGATCCGCCTGCGGACCAACAAGGGTCAGGCGGCCGGCTCCGGGGAAGGCTACGGTGCCGACACCGCGTTCCGCGTCGCGACGGACAAACTCGAACGCAACGTCCTCGAAGTGAAAGGCGTTCAGGCCGACGAGGAGTACCGCGGCCAGTTGCTCCGGAAGCTCGGCGAACTCTAGTCGGGACTCACCGTCTCGGACTCTCTCTCCCGTTGTTTCGGTCTGTCACGGAGTACTGCGACGGGACTGAGATTCCGTCCGCCGTCTGCACGGTGACAGTTACCACCTGCTCCTCGGTCCTGCCTGACACCGGTACCCAGCGGAGGTCGTCGCCGTCGCGCGTATCTTCCCCGAGGTTGACCGTCTGCATCGACCCCTCCCCACAATTGATGAATGGGGTGTACCCGTTGGCGTGGCAAGTCCAACTGTCAGCGTCCGCGGGTCGATTCCGTGGGTTGCCGAACAAACACGGGGATGGTCGGTCAGTCCTGTGCGACGACGTTCTCAGCGGTGTCGGGGGTCCGGACTCCGTTCGTGGTGTACCGGTCCCACAGCAGCAGGATGCTCGGCAATACGAGCACACTGACCAGGAACGAAGTCAGCAGCGCAATCACGACGATGCTCCCGAAGCTCTGGAGTTGTGGATGCGGGACGAGCGTAATCGTCGCAAACGCGGCCGCGGAGGTGAGCGTACTGCCGAGGAGGGCGCCACCGGTTCCGGTGACTGCAGCGTCGAGCGCTTCGACCGACGTTTTGCCAGCGCGGAGTTCGTCGGCGAAACGGTCACCGATGTGGATGTTATAGTCGATACCCAGCCCGATGACGAGGCTCATCAGCAGGGCGGTCAGCAGCGTCAGCGGGATTTCGAGCAGGTACATGCCGCCGACGACCAGCCCCACGACGAGCGCGATCGGGATGGAAACCACCGCCCCCAGCGTTGCGCTTCCGTGTATGTACTTGAACACGGCCGTCAGCGTAAGGACGATGGCAACGAGCGCGATGAGCATCGTCGTAACGATGCCGCCGATTATCTGGTCGAGAACGGCATCGTTGAGGGCCAGCGTTCCGGCGGCAGTCGCGGTCCGGTCAGCGTTGCCCTCCATCGTCGCGGCCCCGCCGTCGAGTTTCGGGACGACGCTGTCGGCCTCTGCGTACTCGGCGTCGAGCGACAGAGTCACGAGCACCGAGCGGTACTCGCCGTCGGTGCGCTCGATGACGCTTTCTGCAGTCTGGCTATCGGCGGCGTAGAACCCATCGTAGAGCTCTTCGAGGTTCTGGTCGGGGACACCGTTCCCGTCACTGTCGGCCTGCTGGAAGACTGTCGCAAAGGTGTCGTTCTCCTGTGCGACGCGTTGCATCGCGGTCACCGGCGACTGCTCGGCCTGGGTTCCCTGCTGGGAGATGAGCAGCCCTTCGCTGTCGATTTCCCGAACGCCGGCGTCGATGTCTTCGAGCGTACTGTCGCTGGTCACGTCACCTTGGAGGAGTATCCGCGACTGGATCGCCTCGTCGGCGTTTGCTGGCTGGTACACCTCCTCGACGTGATTGCTTTGTTCGGGGACTTCACTCTGTTCCCAGCCTAGCGGGCCCGGAAGGTTCTGCTTCCACTCTGCGACCTCGCCGTCTGCCTGCTGGTAGCTCTCCTCACTGAGACCGGTCCACGCGAGTCCACCAACGGCCCCGACCAGAACTGCGAGGATGAGGACAACCGGTGCGGCCCGCCGCGCGAGCGTTACGCTCCGTTGCAACACCGGGCGGAGGTAGGTGCCGTGACCCAGCGCCTGCTTGCGCCGGTCGAGACCCACTCGCTCGAGGAGCCCGTCGATGCTAATCTTCAGCGCCGGGACCACGGTGACGAAGATAACCAGCGCCGAAACGACGCCGAGCGTGATGCTGACGCCCAGGTCCCGGATGAGCGGGAGCGGGTTCGCCAGGTTGGCCAGGAAGCCGATTGCGGCGGTGACGGTCACCAGGATGAGCGCCGTCGTCACCAGACGGACGCCCCGGCCCATCGGCGCGCGGATTCCGTCGCCGTCGCCGCGCTCTTCGCGGTAGCGGTTGAAGACGTGAAAGCCGAAGTCGATACTCAGCCCAGCGACAAGTACGACCGGGACGATGCTGGTGGTGCCGGCTTCGACGCCGAGCCAGCCGAGCAGGCCGAACATCCACAGGACCGAGAGGACGACGCCGCTCATGCCAACGACCACGTCGATGAGATCGCGATACGCGAACGCGAGTATGACGAGGATGAGCAACAGGGCGATGGGCAGCACCAGTTCGATCATCTGCTGGAAGAACTGCTCGTTGGCGCCGTCCCAGGCGTCTGCACCCAACACGAAGAAGCCGGCTTCTGCACGGTCCTCGGCGGACTCATACAGTGCGCTATCTGCCGTACTCAGGATATCCGCGTCCGTCTCGGTATCGAAGGCGACCAGGAGACGTCGGTCGGTGGAGGTTGCGCTGCCGTCGTGTTCGGTCGGAAGGAAGCGCTGGGCACGCGGGTCCTCGGAGAGTGTCTGGCCGACCAGCGCTTCGACCTCGGCCGCGCTGGTGTTCTCGAGCGCTCGAATCTGCTCGTCGAGGCTGGCATTCCGGTCACCGGCCGCTCGCGTGGCGACGAGATTCTCGATGCCAGCCATGCCGTCGTCGTGGAGGGTAGTCCCGACAGAGTCGTTCTCTCTAATTTCCTCCTGGTACTGAAGACCGGTTAACAGCGATTCCTTCGAGAGGACGTTCCCATCTTCGTCCCAGACGTGGACGGTCCGGAAGGTCCTATTCGAATGGTCTGCTGTCGCATTGCCGTAGGCGTCTTCGATGTACTGTGCCTTCTGAATGCGGTCGACGTTCTCGAACTGGTCTGCGGAGCCACCTGCCTGACTGGCGGTGTTTATCTGGGGAATACCAGCCACTACCAGCCCAGTCAGGAGCACCATCACGAGCAGCGTGATGCGGTTGTGCTCCGTGACGAAGTCGACGCTTCTCTGGAGGGCGTCTCGAATCATTCTCACTCGACTCTTCACCGACCAACCCCGTATAAATAGAGACAGCGCTACAGACTCGGAATCCCGCCAGTGTTTTTATATATCAGTATAGCTGAGGATATGAGATTCGGTAGCAATCGACTGTCAGAACTACTGTATGGGTGGTAATGATACGTTTCCGTGATGATTGCGGCTTGCCTTTGCGGTGGCCGGGAGCGCGTTTCATCGCGCGACACACCGAAAAGACTAGTTCTACTCGTCTTTCGAGCATCTGCTCGCTTCGCTCGCAGATACGGGGGAGGGCAGGTACGCCGATAGCGGTGCTGTGCGGTTGCGGTGAGAACCAGATGGCACCTGCGAGCGGTCTACCGACCGTGAGCAGCCTTTTTCACTATGTTCGCAAGAGCGAAGCTCTTGCGCAGTATGGTAGACGCATGAGTGGTATGCGCAAGAACTGAATACAGCGCTGAAACGAGTGAGAGTCCCGGTGGAGGAATAGAGTTGTTTCACTCGGAGCCAATGGCTGTGGCGCACTTCACAGAATATTCAATAGTTCCAGTGATCACTCGCGCTTTCCATGCACATCAGAACGCTTCGCGTTCTGAGGACAGCCCGGCAGAAATCTTCGATTTCTGAGGACGCCGAAAAAAGTAGAGACTTCCCTACTGGAACCCAATCCGGCCGCCGCTCCGACTGCGCTGTGGCTCGGGACCGCCGCCCTTGAAGTCCTCCTGCATCTGTTCGTAGTAGTCGCGGATTTCGTCGGTAATCGTCGGACGGACGTTCTCCATGGCCTTTCGGAAGTGTCGCATCTCAACCTGGTCTGCGTCCTCGTCTTCTCGCAGGGCCTCGATGGCTGCCTCGCGGGCGATGGATTCGAGGTCCGACCCGACGTACCCTTCCGTGATTTCAGCGAGTTCGCGAAGGCTCACGTCCGCGGTCAGGGGGACGTCCTCGGTGTGAATCTTCAGCACCTGCTCGCGACCCTCCGTGTCGGGTTCGCCGATCATCACAAGGCGGTCGAACCGCCCCGAGCGGATGAGCGCGGGGTCTATCATATCCGGTCGGTTGGTCGCCGCGATGACCATCACGTCTTCCATCTCCTCCAGTCCGTCGAGTTCGGTCAGGAGCTGGTTGACGACGCGCTCGGAGACGTTCGAGCCAGTGTCACCGCCACCACGGCCCGGCGCGAGCGAGTCGAGTTCGTCGAAGAAGATGACCGTCGGGGCAACCTGCCGGGCCTTCCGGAAGGTCTGACGGATGGCTTTCTCGGACTCGCCAACCCACTTCGAGAGCAGTTGTGGACCACGCACGCTGATGAAGTTGGCGTCGGTCTCGTTGGCGACGGCCTTCGCCATCAGCGTCTTGCCGGTGCCGGGCGGGCCGTAGAGCAGGACGCCCGACGGGGGCGTGACGCCCATTCGCTCGAACTTCTCGGGGCTGTTCATCGGCCACTCGACGGACTCGCGGACCTCCTTTTTCGCCTGTTCGAGGCCGCCGACGTGGTCCCAGTTGACCTTCGGCAACTCGACCAGCACTTCGCGCATCGCGCTCGGACTCACCTCGTTGAGCGCGCCGCGGAAGTCGTCGCGCTTGATAATCATCCGGTCGATGAGACTCGGCGGGATGTCCTCCTCGTCCAGGTCGATTTCCGGGAGATACCGGCGTAGCGCCTTCATCGCCGCCTCCTTCGTGAGACTCTCGATGTCAGCGCCGACGAAACCGTGGGTTTCGGTGGCCAACCGCGAGAGGTTCACGTCGTCGGAAAGGGGCATCCCGCGGGTGTGAATTTGGAGAATCTCCTCGCGTCCGACTTCGTCGGGGACGCCGATTTCGATTTCACGGTCGAATCGGCCGGGGCGGCGGAGTGCGGGGTCGACCGAGTCGACGCGGTTGGTCGCGCCGATGACGATGACCTGCCCCCTGGATTCGAGGCCGTCCATCATCGTCAGGAGTTGGGCGACGACACGGCGCTCGACTTCGCCGGTCACGTCCTCCCGCTTGGGCGCGATGGAGTCGAGTTCGTCGATGAAGATGATAGCGGGTGACTCCTCGCTCGCGTCCTCGAATATTTCACGTAACTGCTGTTCGGACTCGCCGTAGTACTTCGAGATGATCTCCGGGCCGGCGATGGAGAAGAAACTCGCAGACGTCTCGTTGGCGACGGCCTTCGCCAGCAGCGTCTTGCCGGTGCCGGGCGGGCCGTGCAGGAGCACCCCCTGGGGTGGCTCGATGCCGAGCTTCTTGAAAATCTGGGGATGTTTCATCGGCAACTCGACCATCTCGCGGACCCGCTGAATCTCGCTTTGCAGGCCGCCGATGTCCTCGTAGGTGATTCCCCCACCGGTCTTCTCGAAGCCGCTGATCGGCTCCTCCCGGAGCTCCACGTCGGTGTCTTCGGTGATGAGACAGACGCCGTCTGGTTCAGTCTCGACGGCAATCAGCGGAATCGCTTGTCCGGGTGAGCGCATGAACGGGTGATTCGTCGAACTCATCACGGGGACGATGTCGCGCTCGACCACCGGTCGCTTCAGGATCTGTCGTTTGACCATGCCGGCGGCGTCGGAGCCGAACTGGACGCTCGCCTCTTCGGGCGGCGCGAGGACGAGTTTGTCTGCCTTCTCGGCCTCGGCCTTCCGAATCTCGACGCGCTCGCCGATGCCGACGTCTGCGTTCTGCCGAGTGAACCCATCGATTCGAACGGTGTCAGTGTTCCAGTCCTGGCGGTCGGCGCGCCAGACCTTTGCCGCCGTCACGTCTGCACCCTCTATTTCGATGATGTCGCCGGGCGACAACTTGAGATGCAACAGCGTATCGGGGTCGAGGCGGGCGATGCCGCGGCCCGAGTCGTTGGGGTAGGCCTTCGCCACCTCCAGTTGAACTTCATTCATAGTAGACTGGGATGTGTTGACACTCGTAGATGCCGAGAGATATGCTTTTTGCTACCGGCGGTCGGTCCGGGGAACCGCAACCTATCAACGTCAGTGAGATGCGGCACCGGTTTTTCGCGGTGGCTACTGCAACTGTGGGTCGGACGCCGGGAACAGGCTAGTGGTTTTTCTCCGGTGCGGTTACTTTGATTAGCCTTCACGCGGTATCTCCAGATATGGTGTTTCTCGTTCCGTTCGATGGCTCGCCTGTCGCCGAAGCGGCACTGACCCGCGCGGTCGAACACGGCAAGGCACTCGGTGAGGAGATCGTCGCCGTTAGCCTCATCCCGACGGGCGCGACCTACGCTGAACGTCGCAAGTGGATTCAGCCCGACGAGGATTTTGCGGCCGAGACCGCGAGTTCGGAACTCAGGCGAAAAATCGAGGAGGCGACCGACGACGCCGAGCGGAACTACGAGGAGTCTGGTGCCCAGTCTCCCGACGACGGCGTCACCGACCGCATCCAACAGGTCGCTCAGGATGTCGGTGCGACGGTCCTGTTCGTCGGGACCGACGGGACGCGAGACGACGACCGTCTACAGACGCCGTTCGGTGCAATCGGCGCCGACGGAGCGTACGACGTCCACGTCGTCCGCTCGCACTGACTACTGGAGCCGTTTTTTCACACCCGCAGGCCCCAAAATAGCAAACGTCTCTCATCCTTACTGCAGGCTGTCGATACCAGTGTCGACAGTCAACTGTCATCCGGACGCGCCAGCAGGTCCTGTTCGTACGTGGCAACTGCCTGAACGACGAGTTCTGCATCATCTTCGGAGACGTCGTAATGGTCGAGACTCTCGTCAAGTAACTCGACGGCACGCTGGATATGCTCGGGTGTGAAGGGAATGTGCAAGTGAGCCTGGCGGACCGGCGCCGCATCATACGTCTCTGGCCCCCCTGCGGCATCACACAAAAAGTCGGTCTGTGTCCGCCGTAGCTTCTCCAGATCCGCCTCGTCGAAAAACGAGCCCAGTTCGTCGTCGGCGAGAAGCCTGTCGTAGAAGTCGTCGACAACAGCCCGAATCCCCTCGCGCTGACCGAGACGTTCGTATACCGTTTCTTCAGACATAATCCGGGAATAATGTTCGTTCTATCAAGGAACTTTCGATATCCGTTATTACTCTCCACTTTCCGAGGGAGAACCGTCGTACGGCACAACGTTGCTGACTGGCTGCCACACTATTGCCCGTCTCTGAACCGGAGCTATTCTACGGATTGCTACATTTACTACTCAATTGTTCTGCTATAGTATTTCAATACAACAAATGGTAGAATTACTGCGCAAAGATTTTGTATACTCGATATAGAATCGGAAATGATGGCACCCATACAGGAGTACTTTCCTCGTCACGTCTGGGCAATTCTGTTCGGCCTGGTGACGGTCGCCGCACTCGGGCTTTTCGTGCCGCCGTCGGTGACCGAACCGCTCGGGTTCTCGGTCGTTCAGCACATCATCACCATCGGTATACTGGAGTTTGGCTCGGCTGTCAGCATCGGTGCGCTGGTCGTCGCGTACCGGGACCCACCGTCCGAGGAGGAAGAGTGGCGATACGACCCCTGACTCGGGGACGACCGTCAGCGTATTGTCCCGCGCCCGCCTGCGCTCGTGTATGCGAACGCTCGCGCTCGATGGCCGGATGGGTGCCAGCGGCGACATGCTTCTGGCTGCACTCCTCGCTGCCGGTGCCGACCGCGCCGCCCTCTCGCCCGTCGAAGACGCTCTGGATGTCCGATACGAGGTCGGCCAGACGGTGAAAAACGGTGTCGATTCGACCACCGTCGACGTGCTCTTGACCGACGTATCGAGTAGAGGTGAGTCGGACGGGGCACACGGTCACGAACACAGCCACAGCCACGACGAGACGGATGACGACGATGGCCACAGCCACGACCACGGTCACAGCGGCGACCACGACGGCGGCCACAGCCACGACCATTCCCACAATCACAGCCACGACCACACGCACGCGGAAGGGCACGGTCCAACTCGAAGCTACGCCGAAGTCGTCGATATCGTGGAGAGGATGGATCTGCCGGCAAGCGTCGAATCAGACGCGCTGGCAGTCTTCGAGATTCTCGGTGAGGCGGAGGCCGGCGTCCACGGCACTGACCTGTCGGAGACGCACTTCCACGAAGTCGGGGCCGACGACGCCATCGCAGACGTCGTCGGTGTCTGTCTCCTGCTCGCGGACGTCGATCCTGACAGAATCGTGACGACGCCACTGGCGACGGGCGGTGGTGAGATGGAGATGTCTCACGGGACCTATCCAGTCCCGACACCCGCTGTCGTCGAGATCGCCGAACGCGCGAACTGGCAACTCCGCGGCGGCCCAGTCGAGGCCGAACTGCTGACCCCCACCGGCGCAGCGATTCTCGCACACGTCGCAGACGGTGTCGAGCATCTTCCGTCGATTGCCATCGAGCATTCCGGCTACGGTGCTGGTGGCTATACCTTTGCTTCACATCCGAACGTCCTCCGGGCAATCGTCGGGGAGACGACCGGCGACCTCACCCGGGACTCGATTACGATTCTGGAGACGAACCTCGACGACGTCTCCCCGGAGATTCTCGGCGGACTACAGGAGACGTTAGTCGAAGCGGGCGCGCGTGATGTCTCTATCGTCCCGCTGACGATGAAAAAATCCCGCCCGGGACACCTCGTGAAAGTCGTCGTCAAACCAGCGGACGCACAGCGTATCGCTCGCCGACTCGCCGAGGAGACGGGGACGCTCGGCATCCGAGAGTACGGCACTGGCCACCGCTGGATTGCCGACCGCGAGCAGACGAGCGTGACAATTTCCCACGGCGGAACCGAATACGAAATTGCTGTCAAGAGTGCCAGTGCCGACGGTGACACCTACGACGTGAGCGCGGAGTACGACGACGCGCTGACCGTGGCTCGTGAGACGGGCCTCCCGGTCAGGGAGGTTATGCGTCGGGCGGAGAACGCCGTTCGGGAAGGATAGTCGGTGTCAGGAGTCGGTAGTCATCCCTCTCGGTGTTCGTCGAGCGCTTCCTCCAGCGTGAGGTCGCCGCTTGCGACTTTCCGAGCCAACGTCTCACTGATTGCGCGATTTCCCTCGCTCTGTTCGCGCGAGCGGTTCTTGATTCGCTGGAGTTCACCCGCTGTCGGTTCGATGTCACGGGAGGTAACCTGTTCGCCCTCGATGTGTGCGATGTTCACTGCCGCGAGTACGTCACCCATTCCGCGCGTGCCCGTCCCCAGATACGGCGTCGTCCCCGTTTCGTCGACGAGTTCGACCGGCAGGTCTTCGATATCGTCGATGATGCGAGCGCCGACCAGGCGCGCACCGTCGCCGATGCGGACGAGCGGCTCCGGCACGCCGTCGAGTTCTTCCCGGACGACATCGGCAGCCTGTTCGGCTGGCACCTGGAAGGTTGCGACGACTCGGTCGCCGACGAGGACGGCGATGCCTGGCCGGTCGCCGGGGTCGATACCCACGATCGTCTGTCCAGCGTCGTTTCGGAGCAGCCCAACCGCCTCTTCGACTGCTTTCCGCGGGTTCCCGGGGCTGGCAGTGACGACCGTCACGTCTGCCGGGACATCGTCAGGTGGGCCGATGGCTTCACCCGCGGCGATTATGACGACTGTCGCCGATTCGGGGATGGGGTCGCCGGGCTCGACGGTCGTAAAATCCACGCCGCGCTCGCGGAGTTCCGTCACGACGTCGTGGTAGACTTCGAAGTCTTCGGTGGCGACGACTATCACGACCTGCTGTTGACGGTCGGCGTACTTAGCAGTTGATCGGTTTTATCACTCTGTAGTCCAGATTGAGAGCCATGTCGCCCTCCACAGAGCCCACGCCTACCGCCGGTACTGTGACCGATGGGCGGGTGGGTCCACCGGCACTCGACGAGCGTCCCGACGACGTCTTCGCGGTCGTCACCGGTCTCTACGCGGCGTTGCTCGTCGCACCGCTGGTGACTGCGGGCGTCACCCGTGTTGTCGGCGACCCGGCGGTACTGTATCTGGTTTTCCTCGGTGGTCTTGTCTTCACGGTGGCTGTCGCCGCCATCGCGGTTCGCCGGATTCGTGGTCTGCCGGTCCGACTCGGCAGCACGCGGAAGCGGTGGCTCCCCGCACTCGTCGCACCCGGAACTGTCGCCGTCGCTGGAGCTATCCTCGTCGGAACCGGCCAGTATTCGAGCGCCGACGGACTGCTCGGGACGGTCGCCGCAGTCGGAGGGTTCGCCGCCGGTGGCATTCTCGGAATTATGGCCCGATCGCGGTACTCGAAGGCGATTACTGAACTCGCAGAGAGCCACGCAACTTGGCGTGCGGCGTGGTCCGACCGGCGGCGACGCCCGATGCAACTGCTCGGCGCGCTGGGCGTCGCTGGTGGTATTGTCGCCTTCGGCGTTCCGGTGGTCTGGAACCATCCGTTTCTCCAGCCACTGGCAAACGTGCTGATTCCGATGGGAGCGGTCGTCTTTACGTTTGGTCAGGCGCGGACGTATCACGCGACGTCGGCCGGACTCGAACAGCAGATGCCCGCCGCGCGGGCGCTCTACGAGTGGGACCATTTCGAGGGGTACACCGTCGCCGAGGATGCTATCGTCCTCCACCGACGCGCCCCGTGGCGACTCCCCCTCATTTATGACCGCGACGACATCGACGACGAAGAGGCGGTTGTCTCCGCACTCGATCAGTATCTTCCGCGGTTGCCGGTCGCGTGAAGTGGAGACGAGTCCTTTTATGCGAACGCTCACCAAGAGTTCAGTGTGAGCGACCCGATACCGACTGGCTGTGGAGCCATCGACGACCTTCTGGGTGGCGGGTTCGAACGCGGCGCGGCCACACAGGTGTACGGTCCGCCCGCTTCCGGCAAGACCAACGTCGTCCTTTCGGCGGCGATGGAAGCTGCGGCTGCCGGCCAGTCGGTGTTATACATCGACACCGAGGGCCTCTCGCTCGACCGGATGGAACAACTCGCGAGCGGGCACGCCGGACCGGATCAGTCGGTCGAGGATCTCGCGTCGCGGCTCATCATCACCGACGCGCTCTCCTTTTCGGATCAGCAGGAAGCGGTGCAGGATGCCGCCGAGTTCGCCCCGGAGGTCGATTTCATCGTGCTCGACAGCGCGACCGGGTTTTACCGGCTCGAACGGACCGAACAGGCAGAGGGCGAAGCGCTGCGGTCGGTCGCGAGGCAGATTACGCACCTGCTCTCGCTTGCGCGCAAACACGACCTCGCGGTCGGCTTTACGAACCAGGTCTTTACCGACCCTGACTCCGACCAGTCGCGGGCGCTCGGCGGACACACGCTCAACCACTGGTCTGCGATCATCCTCCGCCTGGATCGCTTCCGGGGTGGCAACCGACGAGCGACACTGGAGAAACACCACGCTCGCGAGGCGGGAACGACGGGCCAGTTCTCCATCACGGGCGACGGCCTGGAAACGACGAGCAGATGAGCGGATAGCGGTTGCAGCAGTCAGTACAGCAGGTCGTCGTCGTTTTCGACCATGTAGAGCGTACGTGCGGCGATGTTGACGGCGTGGTCGCCGACGCGTTCGAGGTCCCGAATCGTCAACAGCAGGCGATACACCTCTCGCATGAGCTGGTCGATTTCCTCCTCGTCGTTGACACCCTCTTGTTCGATAAGTTCGCGGGCGACCGTCTCGGAGGCACGCTCACAGTGGGCATCGACCGTGTCGTCGTACTCGGCGATGGCGTAGCAGCCGTCGGCACTCTCGTTGGCGTAGGCCTCCATGGCGTCCTCTATCATCCCGATGACTTCGTCGCCGATGGCCTGAATGTCAACGTCGGGAAACATGTCGCGTTCGGCCTCCAGCGTGTAGTCACCGAGGTTGGTCGCGAGGTCGGCGATGCGTTCGAGGTCGGTGATGATCTTGAACGACGCGGCGATAAAGCGAAGGTCTCCGGCGACTGGTTGCTGGAGTGCTATCAGGTCGACACACTCCTGTTCGAGTTCGAGATACATCTCGTTGATCTCGTGGTCGCCCTCGATGACGTCCCATGCGAGGTCTTCGTCTTTGCTGTCGAGTGCCGACAGCCCGCTCCGGAGCTGGTCGAGCACGACTTCGCTCATATAGAGGACTTCTTCGCGTAAATCGTCGAGTTGGTCTTGGTACCCCTCTCGTGGCATGGGTTGTGGTGTGCTGTCCCGAAATAAGTACGTTGTGCTGTCTACAGCATTCTCCCTTTGTCAACAGATGTATGGGGAGCCCTCAATAGAGTTCAGTACAGCAGTGCGTCGTCGCCCTCTGCCAGATAGTACGTGCGAGCGGCGATGTTGACGGCGTGGTCGCCGACGCGTTCGAGGTCTCGAATCGTCAGGAGCTGTCGGTTCACGTCTGCCAGCAGGTCTTCCAGTGCCGGCGTATTCGGATTCCGTGCGAGCAGATTCCGAACGAGATGGTCGGTCGCATCCGCACAGAGCCCGTCTACGTCATCGTCACGCTTAGCAAGCGCTTCACAGAGCTCTGGATCCTCGCGTGCGTACGCGGTGAGCGCGTCGTCTACCATCTCACCAACGGACTCTCCGATGGCGACGAGTTCCGAACGCGGCACAAGTTCAGTCTCGGTCTCGATGACGTACCGGCCGATGTTCGTCGCGAGGTCGGCGATGCGTTCGAGGTCGGTGATAATCTTGAACGATGCGGCGACGAATCGGAGGTCGCCTGCGACCGGCTGTTCGAGCGCGAAGAGGTCGATACACTCTTGTTCGAGATCGAGATACAGCTCGTTGATTTCGTCGTCGTTGTCGACGACGTACCGTGCCAGTCCAGGGTCCTGTTTCTCCAGCGCCGTGATTGCGTCCCGGTGGCGAGCAGCGACGGTTTCGCCCATCCCGAGGACCCCATCGCGCAGGCCATCGAGTGACTGCTGGAAGGACTTGCGTGACATTACCCGAACTTGCCGGTGATGTAGTCCTCGACGCGCTGACTCTCCGGGTTCTCGAAGATTTTGCCCGTCTCGTCGAACTCGACGAGTTCGCCACCGGTGAGGAAGACGGCGGTTTTGTCGGAGATGCGGGCCGCTTGCTGCATGTTGTGGGTGACGATGATGACCGTATATTCTTCGGCGAGGTCCTCGATGAGGTCTTCAATTTTCGACGTTGCGATGGGGTCGAGTGCGCTCGCCGGCTCGTCCATCAGGATAACTTCCGGGTCGACAGCGATAGCGCGGGCGATGCAGAGGCGTTGTTGTTGCCCGCCCGAGAGGTCCAGCGCACTCTTGTCGAGTTGGTCACTGACCTCGTCCCACAGTGCGGCTCGCTTGAGTGCTTGTTCGACCTTCTCGTCGAGGTTCGCAGTCTCATCTTGGACCCGGAGCCCGTAGGCAACGTTGTCGTAGATGCTCTTGGGGAAGGGGTTGGGATGCTGGAACACCATCCCGATCTTCCGCCGGAGCGCCACCGGGTCGACGTCGTCGTCGTAGACGTTCTTTCCGCGAAAGAGGAGTTCCCCTTCGATGCGGGCGGCGTCGACGAGGTCGTTCATGCGGTTGATACACCGCAGGTACGTCGACTTCCCACAGCCGGACGGGCCGATCATCGCCGTCACCTGCTGTTCGGGAATCTCCATGTCGACGCTCTGGAGTGCCTGTGTGTCGCCGTAGAAGACATCGAGACTTTTCGTCTCGATGACGGTCTCAGCAGTTCCAGCGGGGGAACTCGACTCTCGCCCTTCGACATCGATCGATGAGGTGACGAGTGGTTCAGTCGATGGGTCGGGTCCGGCATTCGCTGCACTGGTCTGTTGTGTTTCGGTACTCTCGCTCGAACTCGTCATGTCATTTTGTGTCATTCTATCAACTCTCTCGCTGGTACTTGTTCCGGATGATGATTGCGGTCCCGTTCATGATGAGCAACACCGCAAGCAACGTCACGACACCTGCGGCGAGGACGCCGTGTCTGAACGCGGGGTCCAGCTCGCTCGCCCAGGAGAATATCTGCCGAGGCATCGCTGCACCGAGGTCGAAGAAGCCACCTGGCGCGAGTCTCACCGACGACGCGAGTCCAATCATCAGGAGCGGCGCCGTCTCTCCGAGCGCGCGTCCGAGTGCGAGAATCGTTCCGGTGAGGATTCCCGGTATCGCCTGGGGCAGGACAACGTCACGGGTCGTCTGCCAGCGAGTTGCCCCCATCCCGTAGGAGGCTTCGCGGTGCGAATCGGGAACCGCCCGAATCGCCTCCTGAGCGGCGATGATGACGATAGGCAGGATGAGTATCCCCACCGCGAGGCCGCCCACGATGACCGACCCGGTCGGCAGGTTAACTATCCTGATAAACAGCGCAAGCGCGAGCAACCCGTAGACGACCGACGGAACGCCAGCGAGGTTGCCGATGTTTATTTCGATAAGCGTCACGATACGGCCAGTCAACCCCGTCGACGGCGCGTACTCTTCGAGATAGATGGCCGCACCGATTCCGACGGGAATGAGCATGACGACGATAATTATCATCATCATTATCGACCCGACCATCGCCGGATAGATGCCGGCTACCGTGGGGTCACGGTTGTGGGCGTTCGTCAGGAAGCCCCAGTCAAGCCACGGATTGGGCGCGGCAAATCCCAGCTGGCGGACCAGAAGTGCACCGAGGAGTACGCCGCCGATGAGTACAAGTGGGTAGATGAGCCCCTTCGTCCCCTCGTTGCGACGAACGACTCCCTCGATGTAAACGCCAAGCGGGACGACTGTGAACGTCACCAGCAGCACCCATGCGTCAGCACCGATACCGATTGCAGGGCCGGCAACGACGCCGAGGCCGGCAGCGACGACAGAGGCTCCGAGGAATGTTATCCCGTCCCGCTGGTCATCTCGTCGCCGTGCGACGAGGAGTCCGAACCCACCGCCGACTGGAACAGTTAGTGTGAGTATGAGGAGCAACCAGTCTGCCGGAAGGACCGGAATCATCAAGAACAGTTCCCGAACACTCGAAAGTCGCACGCCGAGTTCCAGCGAGACGCCTACGGACCCCAGTGCCCAGTTGAGCACCGTCATGAACTCTGCTGGAGGGACACCGAAAATCGTCAGTATCGGAGCCAGGAGTATGACGCCGAGACGTTCCAGGGCTGCTTCCTGTCTCAGTCGTGCGTGAGCGATGATAGCTCCAATAGCAACTCCGACGGAGAGTACCAGCGCGAACCACTCGACGATAGAGATGAGTTCGACGAACGTGACGAGGAAGCCACCCGAGAGTAGCAGTCCGACGATAGGGATACCAGTCGTCGCGTACGCGACTTCACCTGCGGGGTCGTCGAGCCTGTAGTAGTACAGTGCGAGTCCGACAGACGGAACGACCAGCGTCAGGAAATAAATGAGGTGCCAGCCGGGATCTGCTTCGAACGGCCGAATCGCGTCGTTGGCGACGAATAGCAACAGCACGAGAACCGCAATCAGTGCAAACGAGGTCGCTGCGAGACAGATGGCTTCGAAAGCGCGACCACGAATTCTCGTCACCTGTCCACTCGCCTCGTGCCAACCCGCTTCTTCTTTCTCTGTTGCCATTAGTGAGTCACCTCCGTCAGTTGTCTGCCGTTCGGTCGCAGCCTCGTCATTCGTACTCCTCCCTGTAGCGGGCGGCGATACGATTGCTCGCCAGATTCATCAGGAACGTGATGGCAAACAGCGTCAGTCCGATGGCGAACATACTGTTGAAGCCAGCCCCAGAGACGTTGTCAGCGGCGTTAATCTGGACCATTGCTGCAGTCATCGGCTGATTACCCATCCAGAGGTTCTGCAACGGCTCCTGGAAATCGATCAACCGGGATCGCGACCCCATAGCTACGACGACAATCATCGTCTCACCGATTGCCCGCGACAGCGCGAGAATGAATGACGAGAAGATACCGGACACAGCAGCCGGAATGACGACGCCGGTCGACACCTCGAACTTCGTTGCGCCCATTCCGTAGCCTGCCTGACGCAACGAGTCCGGGACGGCGCTCATCGCGTCCTCACTCAGGCTGGACACCATCGGAATGATCATGATGCCGACCATCAGCGATGCACTCAGTGTGTTGAACGTGTTTACTGGGAGTCCGAGCGTTCTGAGAAATGGGGTCACGTACACGAGCGCGAAGATACCGTACACGACGGTTGGAATTCCGGCGAGTATCTCCAGTGCCGGCTTGAGAACCGACCGTGCACGGTCGCTCGCGTACTCGCTCAGGTACACCGCTGCGGCGACACCGACGGGGAGTGCCACAGATGCCGCGATGACGGTCACGAGGAGGGTCCCACTGACCAGTGGAAGGACACCGAACTGCTCACGTGAGAGTAGAAATTCTGTCCCGAAAAAGAATTCGACCGGGCTGAACATCCCGAAAAACGCAATCGATTCCTTTGCGAGGAGAATTAGAATGCTCGCCGTTATAACCACCGAGAGACCTGCACATGCAAAAAATACGTATTTGTAAATCCGCTCGCGGGCCGCCTTCCCCGCCGGCCGCGACGTAATCTCACTTTCTGGTGTTTCAGTACTCATTATTAGTAGTCTCGTTCAACGAAATACGGTGATTCACTGCCGAAATTAGACGTTCGCTTCCTGGTCGAGCTTCGAGAGATTGTCGTCCCGCAGATCCGCGCTCGATGGGACGTACCCGATTTCCTCGACGATGTCGGTCTCGGCCTGCGTGAGGTAGAACTTCATGAACTCGTACACTTCCTCGCGTTCGAGTGCCGATTTCGCGGGGTAGATGAACAGCGGTCGGGCCATCGGGTAGGACCCGTCCTTCGCGTTCGCGAGGCTTGGTGCCGTACAGCCGGAGCCACCGTCGACTTCGAGCGCTTTCACCGCGTCAGTGTTGCTGTTGTAGTAGGCGTAGCCGAAGTACCCCATTGCGAACTCGTTGTCACGGATACCCTGAACGATTGTCTCGTCCTCTTCGGTGGGCTGGTGTCGAGCCGTGTGCTGCGTGTTCGAGCCAACGATGTTCTCGTTGAACCAATCGTACGTCCCCGATGTCTCAGCTGGACCGAACAGAGGAATCTCCTCGTCTGGCCAGTCCGAGTTTACCTCGGACCAGCGCTCGGCACCGCCTTCGCGCCAGATTTGACTCATCTCGTCCGGCGTAACACAGTCGATGTCGTTGTCGTTGTTGACCGCCATCGTCAGCGCGTCGCCTGCGATTCTGAACTCGACAGGCTCCACGTCGTTGCTCGAACACTGCTCAATCTCCGAGTCTTTGATCGGTCGGGATGCACCGTTGAGGTCTGCCTCACCGGGACAGAAGTGGTTCTCGAATCCACCACCACTGCCCGTCGAGTCGACAGTGACGTTGACCTTGTCGTGTTCCGCCATGAAGTCCTGTGCCATCTGGTCTGACACTGGGAACACGGTACTGCTGCCTTTGACTATGATATCTCCGGACAGCCCCTCCTCAGTATCTGTACTGGCCCCTTCCTGACAGCCTGCAAGTGCAACTGCACCGGCTGCGCCCGCTCCGACGAGGAACTTACGCCGTGATACACCGTCAAGACTTCTGTCTTGCGTCATCAGGTGAACCTGGGCGAGTTATAATAAAACCCCTTTATAATTCCCACATGTCCGACTATGTGATGACACGGACCGGTCTATTCGGAACCTAGTCGTACTTTTTACTATACACTCACAGTTTCGAACTGTTGTCTATTGAGGACTATATATCCGTTATACGCGCACCGAAACAACTCATCTCAGCACTGGTATCCAAAAACAGGTCAAATGCCCGCTATCGCCGCACAGTAGCGGAACATGTCAGCGTCACTCCGGGAGAGATTACCCGAACTTGCCGGTGATGTAGTCCTCGACGCGCTGGCTCTCCGGGTTCTCGAAGATTTTGTCTGTCTTGTCGAACTCGACGAGTTCGCCACCGGTGAGGAAGACGGCGGTCTGGTCGGAGATACGGGCCGCTTGCTGCATGTTGTGGGTGACGATGACGACGGTGTACTCCTCGGCGAGTTCCTCGATGAGGTCCTCGATTTTGGAGGTGGCGATGGGGTCGAGCGCGCTCGCCGGCTCGTCCATCAGAATCACCTCTGGGTCGACAGCGATGGCGCGAGCGATACAGAGTCGCTGCTGTTGCCCGCCGGAGAGGTCCAGCGCACTCGAATCGAGCTGGTCTTTGACCTCGTCCCACAATGCGGCTCGCTTGAGCGCCTGCTCCACTTTTTCGTCGAGATTGTCTGTCTGGTCCTGGACCCGGAGCCCGTAGGCAACGTTGTCGTAGATGCTCTTGGGGAAGGGGTTGGGATGCTGGAACACCATCCCGATCTTCCGCCGGAGCGCCACCGGGTCGACGTCGTCGTCGTAGACGTTCTTTCCGCGAAAGAGGAGTTCCCCTTCGATGCGGGCGGCGTCGACGAGGTCGTTCATGCGGTTGATACACCGCAGG